>CAMZFW010000070.1 GCA_947306225.1 uncultured Bacteroidales bacterium | reverse complement strand
AAAGGTGCCGGAGGGATTGACAACGCCTATCGTGCTGTCGGCAGACTGTACAGTAACTAGATAGCGCACGATATCAATGTCGGGCAGAGAATCGGACGTGGAAATGACGCGCACTGTGTCGATGCGGATAACTCCAATATCGCAGTAGTTGACCAAAGAGTTGTTCCACCCAGTGGTGCGGAAAGCTATGTATAGATGCTGACCGCGGTAGGCATCGAGCGAGACGGAGCGTGTGGTCCATGAGGCTGTGTCGCGCAGCTCGGAGAAGAGCGTGTCGGTAAAGCCTTCGAGGGTGACGCGGCCCGTGGTGGAAGCGAGTACCTGATAGCAGGCGTGGTCGCAAAGGATATGCCACTGCAGGGTATAGCTGTTGGTGTCGGCAGGGATTTCTAGTTCTTGGGCAATGAGCCAAGCATCGTAAGAGATGTCTGGCCAACCCACCTCAGAAGTCATACAGGTGGTACCACTGGAGAAATAGTTGCTCAATCGCCAGGCACTGAAGCCTCCGTCGCCAGAATAGTTGCGACTATCCCAACAAGTGATGCTGTTGTTGCTGTTCAGCACCGTTGTGTAAGGAAATTGATTGATGGGCTCGCAGTCGGTGATGTTGCAAAAGATGCGGGCAGTATCGCTGCCAAAGACATTGGTGGCAATGACGGTGAGGGTGTCCCTGCCGCCCTCGTAGTAGTCGATGGCCATACGGTTGCCGGTGATGTCGGCAAAGGCTCTGCCACGCGATGCCTTAGCGGAATGCCAAGTAAGGGTGAGTCCTGTGGTATCGCCATTGAGCAAGGTTGCTTGGAACACCGCACTGTCGCACGAGCGAATAGAGAAAGGCCCTGCCAGACTGACTTCGGGCAGACCTGTTATGTCGATACTCACATCGTCGAGGAATACCAACGAACTGGGGTTGCCGTGCACGAAAGCCAGATGAATGGTTTGCCCTGCATATGCGGAGAGAGAGATGCTGCGCGGCACGTAGGTGGCGGAATAGTTGTTGCCCGTATGGGTGTGGTTGCTCTCATATAGCAGGGTGTCGGTGAAACTGGCTATGGAGGTGCGGCCAGCAGTAGAGGCCAACACGGTGAAACCTGCGGGATTGCCTACAAAATTGACCCAGAAATAGAGCGACGCATTGCCCGAGGCAGGAACCTGTACCGCAGGCATCATCAGCCAGTCGGCTATGTCTTGATTGGGGTAGGTCAGGTTTTGCGACACCATGCAGTGGTTGCCCGTGTGGCACCAATAGGAATAGTTCTGGTCGTACCAGTCATGCATATTCTCGTCGGTAGAGGCACAGTAACGTGTCCAACAGGCGGGCAGACCGCTTTCGAAACCCTCGTTGTAGGGGAAGGTGCTAATGGGTGAGCATCCTATCACGGTGATGGTTCGCGTAGCGGTGGACAAGCCGAGCAAAGTGGTAGTGGTGAGGGTGATAGTGTCAGTACCGCCAGTGGCGTAAATAATTGAAAGTTGAGAATTGAGAGTTAAGAATTGGGCAAGACCACGGGCCGCCATAGCGGAGTGCCAGACGTATGTAGTTGCGGTGTCTACACCACCGGTGAAATTGGCAGTGTATAGGATAGTGTCGCCACTGGTGACAGTAGAGGGGCCAAGGATAGATACCTGTGGCATACCTGCAACGGTTACAATAAGTTGGTCTGTCTGACTGCCGTAGGAGTTGGTAGCTGTCACGGTAATAGTATCCGTGCCAACTGTGGTGTATACCAGTTGCAGGACGGGATTAGGAGAAGTAGATGTAAAGCCCATCCGTGAAGAATGCCAAGTATAGGTGAGTCCTGCGGTGTCACCGTCTAGAATCAAAGCCGTGAATGTGGCTGTGTCGAAGGCGTTGACGATAGTGGGTCCTTGAAGTTCTACCCAAGGCTGTGTTGCTCCATATACAGAGTTGTAGACTCGAATGTTGTCTAGCGCAACCCCATACCATGTGCCCGTCTTAGCCCAACGGAAGGCTATGTGGGCATTGCTATCGGTGGCAGCAGCAAAACTGACGGTGTCTCGCAAATAGTTCCCCGCATGAGGAGCAATTGTATCAACTGGGATAACGAGGTTTAAACTATCATTCCAATAGCCCACCACAAGAGTGCCTTGGGTGGCAGACTCGAAACAATAATCAAAACTCATGGACAACTGCTGCAAAGGGCTGGCAAAACGTGGCAACATGGCCTGCACTACGCTGCTGTAGCCAGTGGTGCTACCTGCAATCATGAGGAGGGCGTTGTCGGAGAGGTTTGAGATATAGGTATAACTATTCACCACATGTGGCGTATTGTCGGTAGACGTGCCTGTCCATTGTATGCTCCAACACATGGGGATGTCGCCAGCAGCGTTCCATGCCGTGGGGGTGTTGTTTTGGAAGTCCTCGACGTAAGGCACTGCCGCTCCATTGCAATTGACAACATAGAATGTGGCTATTGCAGTATCAGCTCCATAAGCGTTGCTGACCACAAGGGTCAGGGTGTCATAACCTCCTGTGGGGTAAACCAATTGGAGTGAAGGAGACAACGTATAGATTGTCGAATCCAGCAGCGAAGAATGCCAGGCGATAGTCATACCCGTCTGCGAGCATACATTGAGATTGGCGGCAAAAGAGGTGTTGCTGCCAACGGTTATAACACTAGGTACGGACAAACTACTAATCTGTGGGACTGTAGCGTTATAATTGACATTCACATTACTGATTAGTATATAATCGTTCACATTAGCGAGATTTGCACCGAAAGCCACACGAATGCGCTGCCCGGCGTATGCGTTGCCCAGCACCACCGAGTCGGTACTGCTGCCATGAAATTGGTTGACAATAGTGTCGGTGAAGTCGGCAGGGTCAGTGCCACCTGTGGGAGAGACCAGCACATAGGTGCGGACGCCTGTGGAAGGCGTGCTTTGCTGTGTCCAACGCAACTGCACATCGCCAGAACTGGCGGGCATGTCGATGGCGGGCGAAACGAGCAGGCGGTTATCTACAAGGGCAGCCCAACCATCCGATAGGTGATAAGCAGATAGCCCTGCCCAGCAACGACGGGTAGAATCGGTGGCGAAGTCCTCGCTCCACGGCACAGTGCGCACAGTACAGCGACGCACCTCGATAATGGCGGTTGCAGTGTCGGAGCCGTAGAGGTTGGAGGCAATCACTCTGATAGTGTCCCAACCAGCAGTGTCGTAGGTAATAGTAATGGTTGAATCGCCCATGAAGGTGGTGTCCATCAACGAGGAGTGCCATGTGTAGGTGAGACCGTTAGGGGAGCCTTCTGTCAAGGTGACGGTATAGGTAGCTTCATCGTCGTATACAAGAGTTGGTGCAGACAAGTTGATAATTGGTGCGGCAGTGGGGCGCACAGTGACGTTGTCGATATAGAGCGTAGTGTTGCTGCTGGGCGACTGGTTGTGGAAGGCAAGGTGGATGGTCTGCCCGGCAAACTGGGCGAGGCTTACGCTCATGTGGTCGAACGAACTGAAGTGTATGTGCGTAAGCGTGTCGACATAGAGAGGGATGTAAGAGCTGGTGTCGGTGTGGTTGCCCGTGGTAGCAAGAACGCTGTAATTAAAGTGGAAATTGTTGTTGTTGGAAGCGGCATCCCAGAAAAGACGCACGCCAAGGGCTGTGTCGACGGGGATGGCAATGGCTTTGGAGATAATCCAGCTATCAAGGGTATTGCTGCCGCACATCGACTGTAGCAGTCGTGCTGACTCAGGTTGGTATAGTGGCACATTATCTACCCAGTTGCTGCCCTCAGGTTTGTACCAGCAGCGAAGACCGTCGGCGAAGGTCTCACACCAAGGCAGGGTGACGGCAGGAGAGCAGTCTACCACGTGAACACGCACGCTGAGCGTATCGGAGCCATAGGCATTGGTGGCGATGACGGTAAGGGTGTCGTAATCACTGCCACCAGCGGCTGTGACGTATGCCGAGTCGCCCAAAGCATTGGTGACGATAGTAGCACCCCGGGCCGACAGCCATGTGTAGTGAAGGTTAGTTATAGAGCCATAGCGCAATGAGGCAGTGCAGAGAACGGCGGAATCATTGTAGATGCGGGCTGGCACGGTCAGCGCATCAATCTTGGGCAAGGTGTCATAGTCCACACCTGCATTAAAAATGCGCATTGTATAGCCCCCTTGTACCACAAAAGCCAGCCGAATAGTTTGTCCGGCATATTGGTCGAGATGCACCTTGCGGACACGACGGGCGTTGCCTCGTGGAAATGTGGCAAGGGTGTCGGTAAAGAATGATAGGTCAGTTCCAACCGAAGGGGACGCCATGACATCTATGTTATTGTTGCCCCAATAGCAAAGACTGAATGCCAGATCCTGCACGTTGTAGGGAACCGCGATTGGGGGTGTGATGAGGTACCTATCGGGATTGCCCGACTGCAAGTGGTTGGAGGAGTTCCAACGTTCGCCATTCTCGTCGGTGCCACCAATATTAGTACCGAGGTCGTTGTGATAGAAATTGTACATCTGCCAACATAAAAGATAGGAGCCGAGATAGGGGAACGTATCAATCCAAGGAAATGTACTGATGGGTTGGCAGTCGTAAATCGTGGTATAGGCGTTGGTGATTAGAGTGCCATAGGCATTGCTAATGGTGAGGGTGACCGTATCGATGCCTGCAGTGTTATACCGCACACGGTATAAAACATCGCCGTAGTTGGTAATCATCGGAGTATCCACTACTATGGCAAAGCCATTATCCACCATAGTACTGCGCCAATCGACAGTAATCACCGAGTCGGTTCCAGTAGAAAGTGAATATGAATGCTCAACGGTATCGCCCACCTGCACAATTCTATCACCGCTCCACCAATAGCCCCAAGGCATACGGTCGCTGTGGATGTTGAGATTGGCAAGGTTGAGCGTTCGCTGCCCACCAGTGGTAAGAGGAACACAAAAAGCCACTCGAATGGTTTGTCCGGCATAAGGCGCCAAATCCACTGGCCAGGCATTCTGAAGATAGGTCTGGTTGGCATAATAGTTCCATGTGGTAACAGTATCCCAAGAGAGACCATTGTCGGTGCTGATAAGGACATAGTAGTTAATCTGCGCACCCCCACTCTTGGCGTTATCCCAACTCATTTGCAACCCCACAGTGTCGTTGGGCAGTTGCAGCGGAGGCGAGATAAGCCATTGACTGATGGCACTCGGAACTTTAACGGAAGCCACAGGCGTACTGTACTGATAAAGGCCTGAAGTCCACGTAGAGGAGTCAGACGGGGTCCAACAATCCAAATTTGGACTGAAGTCTGTCGTATACGGAAAAATCCGTACCGTATCGCACGTCTGGGCATTTGAAACTAAAAAGTATAAAGTAAAAAATAAAAAGACCAGTTTTTTCATATTTATATTAATCAGTGTTTATGGTCATTAGTTAATAAAATATCCTACTGAAAGAATGGCTGCGTGACGACTATCGCCCGAGACAATGCCAGGCATGTAGTATTGGTAGCTGGCGGTAAGAATAAAATCTTCTGAAAGGCGATAGCCCATTTCAGCATTGAGGCGCAAGCCAAGGTCAAAATCAACAAACTGGATAAAACCTCCCAGATTGACACGCAGGGTAAGGCGGTCGGTGGGACGACAGCTGAGGCCGTAGCCATATTGGACGCTGACCACCCTGCTAGTTGTATCGGACGGTAATGTTCCCAGTAGATATATCGCGGCCTGATTGTTTGCACAGATGACGCTTTTGCTCTCGCTATCATGAGTTACACCAATGCCGACGAGGGGCTGAAGTTTACCGTCCTGTGTGAAACTGGCACCCCCCGAAAGGGCTATTTGAGTGTATTGGGGATGGGATGAAGTCCAATCAGAACTCATCCTTGTTGTCCTTACTAGAGGATCTTTCGGCGTTTTTTGTTTCTCAATGCTGCCCGTAATGCTCATTTCCTGAAAAGCCTGCAATTGCGGCTGGGCAGAGTTGCCTTGGGTTGTGGGTTGCGTGGCCGGCTGACCTGTGGGCATTGAGTATTGAGTGTCTTCGGCTGGGACGATGGGAGTGTCTGTCAGCAAAGCGTCATTGGATTCTTGAATGGATAGGATGGTGTGGGAGTGAAGGGAGGGAGGAGTGGTCAAAGCAATCGGCGTGATCGAATTATTCGGATTATTAGGCGTACTCGGAGTATTCAGAATACTAGGAGTACGGAGAGAGGTGCTTGAAGTCCGCAGTTCCGCAAGGGTAGGAAGGCCGCTGGGGTCAGCGGTGGGTCGCAGCCATAGCAACCATGCCACCCCAACAAGGATGGCGACGCTGGCGGCAGCACTGCCCAGCCAGATAGGCAATGTGCGACTGCGCTGTCGCGATTGTGTGGGGGCAACAGCATTCTTCGCGTCATGGCGCGACAGCATGGCGGCTATGTCCTGCTCCGTATGTCGCGGAGGAGCAGCCTGCAGGCGTTCTTTCTCCGCCTGCCATGCCTCACGATAGGGCTTTAGGTTTAGTTCTTCATTCATAATATCTCCTTTCCTTTCACTTCTGACGGTCTTTTATTTCTCTGAGACGAACCTTGATGCGGCTCATCCGCGTACGGACAGCCTGTTGACTGAGGTTCATCTGCTGCGCTATCTCGTCATATTCATATCCATCAATATACAGACCCACTAACTTACGGTCGTCAGCATTGAGCTGGTCTATCAGATAATAGAGTTCGCCAACGAGGGGGTTGGGAGTTTCGTGCCAGTCTTGGAAGTCGCGTTCCACATCGGTGAGACTGATTTCGGGCTGACGCAGTTGGTTCCGCCGATAGTAGGCCACAGCCGTGTTGCGGGCAACAGAGTATAACCAAGAACTGAAACTGCTATCACCCTTAAAGGTATCGTAACTCTCCCACAGGGCACAAACAATCTCCTGATAGAGATCTTCTGTCGATTCGTCGCGACGGCAACCATAGAGCCGACATACACTGTATATCAGCGCATCGCATTGCTGCACTTCTGCTACGAACTGCTGTTGGCGATGACGTTCCTCCTCTAGCGGTCTCTTGTTCATCTGTTAGTATGTAGCAAAAAGTGTACGATTTGTTACAGGGGTATGAAAAAAAAGTGATTTTTTTTTCATTCAATGATAATCTTACAGCCTCTTGTCGGTGCTTTTTCCGCGGTTTCTCAATCACCCTTTTGTCGTTTGTCGTTTTTTGTTCGCGGTGTTCGAATCCGCGAAAGCAATGCTTGAGACATTGCCACAATGGCGGGGCATTGTGTTCTCCGCTTCGCTATCGAAACCGTCCACTGGACGCTTTCTTCACCCTAACAGCAGCATCTGTCTGGAAGAGGTCGTCGAGTGTAGGTTTGACAATGAAGGGGGCTGTCTGCATCTGGTGTTCAACCATGTCTGCTATCTGTAAAAACGAAATCTTCCCTTCGATAAACTGCTGCACGGCAACCTCATTTGCAGCATTCATAATGCAGGGCATATTGCCTCCTCGGGCAATGGCTTCGTATGCCAAGGGGAGACAACGAAAGGTATCGGTGTCGGGATTCTCAAAAGTGAGCTGTGAGTATTTCTCAAAACTGAGACGTGGCAGGTGGCTCTCTATGCGGTGAGGAAAGGAAAAAGCATACTGGATAGGGGTTTCCATGGTGGGAACACCCAATTGTGCCTTGATGCTGCCGTCGACATATTGTACCATCGAATGTACCACTGACTGAGGATGCACCAACACCTGTATGCGCTCGGCAGGGATGTCGAAAAGCCAGCGTGCCTCAATGACCTCCAATCCTTTGTTCATCAACGAGGCAGAGTCAATCGTCACCTTACGTCCCATACTCCAGTTGGGATGCTTGAGGGCATCGGCTAGCGTCACCTTTTCCAACTGCTCGCGTTTCCAGCCACGGAAAGGGCCGCCCGACGCAGTGAGCAATATCTTATCCACTCCCCCCACCTCACCCACGAGGCTTTGGAATATGGCCGAATGCTCCGAATCAACAGGCAGAATAGGCACTCGATTGCGGGCAGCAGCCTCAGTGACAATCTGTCCAGCCACCACCATAGTCTCCTTATTGGCAAGGGCAATAGGCTTATGATGCTCAATAGCACGGAGGGTAGGACGAAGCCCAGCAAACCCCACTATAGAGGCCAGCACCATGTCGATAGTCTCCATCTCCATCAAGTCGGCTATCGAGTCCATGCCGGCAAACACCTTTATGTCGTGGGATGAGAGTGCTTCCTGCACCTGCTGGTACTTGCTCTCGTCGGCAATCGCCACAGCATTAGGGTCAAACTCCAATGCTTGCGCTATTAATAGGTCGGCATTGCTGCCTGCGCACAGCACCTCCACAGCCATCTCGTCACGATGACGACGGATGACGTTGAGCGCCTGTGTGCCGATAGAGCCGGTAGACCCCAGTATCGCAATTCTTTTCATAATTGTAACTATTTGCGTTTCTTATTCTTCTTTTGTTTTTCTTTCGCCACCTTACGCTGCTGCTCAATCTCCTTCCTCAACAACGAGTCGGCACGCGTGTGACGATAGACTATCTCCTCGTCAGCCACTGTCTTCGTAGTGGTATCCTTCTCTGCGCGAAACTTCTTCCCGTTAAGAACATCCTGAATAATGGCGATATGCTGCTCATGCTGGTCGATAATAACCTCGAGCGAGTCAATGATTTGGGCGTTTCTAACAGTCTCTTCTTTTAGTTCTGGCTTAATATAGCCTGGCACAAGGTTGCGCAAAGGGGTAAAGGCAATAAGTAGAGAGGTAAGGACTATCAGCACAATAACGCTGATGCCAAGATAGGTGAACAGGTTGAGACCCGTCAGTTCCATGGAGAACTTCTCTTGCAGCGTGTCGGTATCCAGCACCATCAGGCGGTGCTTGTGGCGCATTCGCTCACGGAAATCCTGCCATTTGCTAGAAAGGCGCAGCCGCATGGCCGCGCCTTTCTCCTTTATCTTGTTTGAACTATCACTGTCCATTAGAAAAACTTGTTGCGCTGGTCAACAATTTTGGCATTGTCCTTCAGCACCTGCTGCACACCACGAAGACCTTGCATGAAGTTCTGCTCCTTCTGACTGCGGATATTGGCGGGGTCGATGGGAGTGGGATTGTCCATCTTGGCATTGACCTTGACCATATACACGCCCTGTGCACCCTGAATGGGGCCGACAAGAGTATTCTCAGCGGCAGCGGCAATGGCGGACTGCACCTTAGGCTCCATGCCGTACTTACCGAGGAAATAGTCGTTAAACGAAATACTGTCGAGGGTATCGACGCTGGCATTCACCTTGGCGGCAATAGCGTAGATGTCGGCATTTGCATTCTTTGCCTCTTCCATACGAGCCATCAGCAGCTCACCCTTCTTCTCGTTGCGTACCTGGTTCTCAATCATGTTGCGCACCTGGTCAAGAGTCGCATAACCCACCTTGTAAATATCCTTCAAAGCAGCCACTACATACATGTCGTCAGCCTCAAAAATCTGGTCGGCAACAGCACCCTTTTCAGTCTTCTCGTTGAAAGCCCACTGCACGATGCTACGGGCATTGTTGATGCCGCTAACCGAATACTGCATCGAAGTAACCATAGCGTTGCGCACCTGCAAATTCTCCTGTTGCGCTCCAGCGGTCAGCTCAGCGTATGTGCGGTTGTTACCGGCAAATTTGTTGGCATCATTGTAAATATTGCGGGTCGTTGCCTCAGAGGCGGCAATCGTGCGAACGATGCTAGCTACGCGATACTTTCTGTGAGGAGCGGTCTTGCCCGTCACCTTGACAACGAAATAACCCACCTCGTTAGGATGCTGCATCACAAAGACACCACCTTCGGGCGTATTGACAATCTCCTCGTTAAGGAAACCGTAGCTGCCGTCCAGCTGCCACTCCATATCGCCATTATTGTTAGCTTTCTGGGGGTCATCGGAAAACTGCTCCACGGCCTGTTCAAAGGTCATGGCACCGCTCTTCACCACGTTCATCACGCTGTCGGCAAGCTGCTTGGCCTGCTCATCGCCACGGGTGATGTTGCCACCCACCTTATCGTTGAAGATATAGATAGCACTTGCACGCAAACTGTCGGGACGATTGGCGACCTTCAACACCTTGGCCATCATCCATTCGTTGCCAGCAATACGGGGGCTGATAAAGCTACCTTCGCCAGCTGCCATCAAGGCAGAATCCATCGGGGAGGCAAACTCGCTGGCCTTGCGGTAAGTGGAGTCATAACTGCGATCCGACTCAGCATTGACAAAGAAAATCAGCTCTTCGGGGTCAACAGCTTGAAACTCTTCCCAAGTCTGCTCCACCGAGGCCTGAATGTCTGCCATATCCTTCTGGGTAGGTGCAATGGGGTAGACAATATATTCTATCTCACGCATCTCGTCGCGCAGACGGAACTCAGCCTTGTGCTTGCTGTAATACTTCTGGTAATCCTCTTCCGTAAGGGTGATTTCGCTATCATCAACCGACTGGAACGAGCAGTTCACCGCAGTCGCATTGCTCAGTTTGTTGCCCATCTCGGCAATCTGCTTGGCAATGGCATTGGGCATATACATACCACGTGCAATCAGTGCGCTATACTTCTGCTGCTTGCGATCGTTCTTCACAGCCTTCTCCAGTTCCATCCACTCCATACGCTGGGCGGTGTCGAGATTCTCAAAATTATCCACATAATACTGGATAGCCTGCACTTGGTATACACCAGTCTTGGGGTCGGTGAACGACTGGCGCAAATAAGGATGGATAAACGTGCCGACATACATGTCGCTCACCTCGGCGGGACTCACCGTAAGACCCAGTTTCTCAAACTGCTCATCGGTCAGAGTCTCCGTCACAAGGTTCTGCCACACCTGCTCGCGAATCTGATATTCCACTTCGGCAGGCACCTGGCTGACACCCTGCTGGCGCTTATAGTTGTTTTCCATCTCTTCCGTCAGCTCGTTAAAACGCTGGTAGGTGACGGTGGTGCCGTTAATCTTGCCCATGTCGGGGATGCCACGGTTGTTTTTGGTAAGGTCACCGATAATAAATGCCACGATAGCCACACCGACAACGACAACGGCTATCCACGAGTTTTTTCTAATACTTCCTATGATTCCCATTTGTGAGTATTTTTGTTATATATTTATTTATTTTTTTGCCATTTTAAGCGTGCAAAAGTACAAAGAAATTTCCGTGTACGAACTTTTTTGCCAAAGTTTTTTTAGCAAATAGGCAATACATCTATGTGTATCAACACATTGTGTAACCACAAAAATATTATAAGTCGGCATTAAAACCGAACGGAAGCAGGCTTTCTACGCCCTCGATTCGCCGAATTCGGCCTCCTTTCAAATAGCAAAATATCGTCAGCTTGTTACCATATCGCATCTCATATTCTGCCATCACCTGACGGCACGCTCCACAAGGCGACGCCTCGGTATATTCCCCCTCAAAATGGCCCACCACGGCCAACGCCACTACCGCCTGCCCTGGATACTGTGCCGACGCACTGAACAGAGCAGTCCGCTCCGCGCACAGTCCCGACGGGTAGGCAATATTCTCTTGATTGCTGCCCTGCACCATCGTGCCGTCGGCCAACAGCACCGCAGCACCCACATGAAACTTAGAATACGGGGCATACGCTTTATTCGCCGACTCCATGGCACACTCCATCAACCCACGCTCCCGCTCTGGCATCTCCGCCAGCGAGTCATACTCTACATAATCTATAACAAGTCTTTTTTCTTTCATGACAAAACAATTTATAGTGAAAAGTCCCAAATTTTAATTTTTAATTTTTAATTTCTTCGTATCTTTGCAAACTGATAATGGAAACGCTGAATTTCGAAAAATATTGTGTCCTTGGTCTTTCGCCCATGGACGACATCACCGACCTCCCCTTCCGCCAGTTGTGCAAGGAGTTCGGTGCCGACCTTTTAATCACCGAGTTCATCGCCTCCGAAGCCCTCAACCGCGATGCCGAGAAAAGCCGTCGCAAAATGCTCTTCACCCCTGCCCAGCACCCCATCGGCATCCAAATATTCGGTGCCAATGAGGAGGAACTCGTCCAATGTCTTGACATCGTCGAACAACAACAGCCCGACTTCATCGACATCAACTGGGGCTGTCCCGTCCGCAAGGTGGCAGGCAAAGGTGCTGGCAGCGGTATTCTGAAAGATATCCCCAAGATGCTGCAGATCACGGCAGCACTAGTCAAACGCGCACACCTTCCCGTCACCGTCAAGACCCGTCTCGGCTACGATGCCAACGACCGTCCCATCGTCGAACTTGCCGAACGTTTGCAAGACGTGGGCATCGCCGCCCTCAGCATCCACGGCCGCACCAAAACTCAGATGTATCAAGGGCAGGCCGACTGGACCCTCATCGGCGAGGTCAAGAACAACCCCCGCATGCGCATCCCCATCTTCGGCAACGGCGACATCACCACCCCACAGCAAGCCATCGAGGCACGCCGTCGTTACGGTGTCGACGGCATACTGATAGGTCGCGCCGCAATCGGCAACCCCTGGATATTCGAGCAGACCCAACACCTACTGCGTGGCGAGGATGAACGTCCCGTCACCGTCCAAGAACGTGTCGAAGTATGCCGCCGACACCTCCTCGCCGCCATCCAATTCAAAGGCGAACACACCGCCATCTTCGAGATGCGTAAGCACTATGGCGGCTACTTCCGTGGCCTCCGCGACTTCAAACAGTTCCGCATCCCCATGGTCACCACCACCTCTCCTGACGAACTCCTCACCCTCCTCGACCGCGTGGCAG
>CAMZFW010000069.1 GCA_947306225.1 uncultured Bacteroidales bacterium | reverse complement strand
AGAATTGCATCTCCATCTGCTCGAACTCGCGCATACGGAAGATGAACTGGCGGGCTACAATCTCGTTGCGGAACGCCTTGCCGATTTGGGCAATGCCAAAGGGAATCTTCATGCGACCCGACTTCTGCACGTTGAGGAAGTTGACAAAGATGCCTTGCGCAGTCTCTGGACGGAGGTAGAGCGTGTCGCTATCGTCGATGACGGAGCCCATCTTGGTGGCGAACATAAGGTTGAACTGGCGCACGTCGGTCCAGTTGCGGGTGCCACTAACGGGACAGACAATACCGAGGTCGAGAATAAGCTGCTTGAGGCCAGCGAGGTCGTTGGCGTTCATCAGTTCGGCATATCGGGCGTGTATTTCGTCAATCTGTTTCTGGTGTTCCAACACGCGGGCGTTAGTCGTGACGAACTGCTGGCGGTCGAAGGCATCACCGAAGCGTTTGTGAGCCTTCTCGCACTCTTTGTTTATCTTCTCCTCTATCTTGGCGATATGGTCCTCGATGAGTACGTCGGCGCGGTAACGCTTCTTGGAGTCCTTGTTGTCAATCAGCGGGTCGTTAAAGGCATCTACATGGCCGGAGGCCTTCCAAATGCGGGGGTGCATGAAGATGGCGGAGTCGATGCCGACGATATTCTCGTGATACTGCACCATGGCACGCCACCAGTATTGCTTGATGTTGTTCTTGAGTTCGGTGCCCAGCTGGCCGTAGTCGTAGACGGCGGCAAGACCGTCGTATATCTCGCTAGAGGGGAAGATAAAGCCGTACTCCTTGGCGTGGGAGACTACCTTTTTGAATATTTCTTCTTGATTAGCCATTTTTAAAAATATATTATTTCAGAAAAATCTGAATAATCAGAGTATTCGGAGTATTCAGAACATTCTGAGTGGTAATTCTTATTTCTTAGCAGCAGCCTGAGTGGCGGTGATAGCTACGACGTTGACCACATCCTCGACGCTGCAGCCACGGCTGAGGTCGTTGATGGGGGCTGCCATGCCCTGCATGACGGGGCCTACAGCTTCGGCTCCGGCGAGGCGCTGAACCAGCTTGTAGCAGATGTTGCCGCTCTGGAGGTCGGGGAACACAAGGACGTTGGCCTTGCCAGCGATGTCGCTGCCGGGGGCTTTGCTGGCACCCACCTTGGGGACGATGGCGGCATCAGCCTGCAGCTCACCGTCAAGATGCACATTGGGGTCGAGTTCGTGCGCCACACGGGTTGCCTCAATGACTTTGTCAACCAGTTCGTGCTTGGCACTGCCCTTGGTTGAGAAGCTAAGGATGGCGACACGGGGGTCTTCGAAGCCGGCGATGGCTTTGGCTGTCTGTGCGGAGACAACGGCTATTTGTCCCAACTCTTCGGCCGAGGGACAGGGGGTGGCGGCACAGTCGGCAAAGACGAACATGCCGTTCTCTCCGTAAGTGGTGTCTTTCAGAATCATGATGAAGGCACCGCTGACGACGCTGACACCGGGAAGGGTCTTGACTATCTGGAAGGCAGGACGCAGCACGTCGCCCGTGGCGTTGCGGGCACCAGCCACCTCACCGTCGGCATCGCCGTTTTTGATGAGCATACAGGCAAGGTAGAGGGGGTCGGCGACCAGCTGCATGGCCTCGTCCATCTGCATATCTTTTTTCTTGCGGATTTCGCAAAGCATCTGGGCATAGTATTCACGCTTGGGGTTGGTGACGGGGTCGATGATGGTGGCCTTGTCGATGTTTTTCAGTCCCCATTCGGCGGCGAGACCTTTGATTTCAGATTCGTTACCAAGGAGGATAAGACGGGCAATACCTTCGCCGAGAATGATGTCGGCAGCCTTGAGGGTACGTTCTTCTGTGCCTTCTGCCAGAACGATGGTTTTGTTGGCGGCTTTGGCTTTAGCGCGGATTTGTTCTAAGAGTGTCATGTTATTTTGGGGTTTTATTATTAATATCTTTCTTATAGATTTGATAGAGGGGATAGTTTTATAGAGGGGGTTAGTCGAAAAATTTCCATGTGAGGCCGAAGTAGAAGCCAAACTGCTTGGATGGGTAGCCGGGGATGATGCAGTGCGACTGCTGTTCGAGGTAGCTGTTGAGATGGCCTGCCTTGGCATAGATGCTGGCGCGTTTGATTTGGAGGTTTACGAAAATGTCTGCCCATAGGTAGTTGCCCACTTCGGTGTCGTTCTGGCGGTAGAAGACTCCTAAAGTGGGGTCGTAGGTGTCGGCCTTGAAGAGGGTGTGGTAGCGGAGGTCGATGCCGACCTGCGTGTGCAGCACATGGTTGAAGAGGTAGAAGTCGGTGTAGAGGGAGTTTTTGCTGGCGAAGAGCGGCACGCGCACTATGTCTTGGTCGCTGCTGTATTGGACTATTTGCTGCATGTCATAGTGGAGCCAGCGAGCAAGGGTTAGGTATAGGTTCACACGCCCCTGCAACAGCAGTGCGCTACCGTCGGGCTGGCAGGGCACCAGCAGTGTGGTGTTGTCGTCAAGGGTACGCTTTTCTAGCCAAATATTGTTGCTGATATGTTGGGCGGCTAGATTGACATCAAGGAGCCCGGCGCGGTGGTAGCTGAGTTCTAGCTTGCGTGTGCCGACGGGACGTATGGGGTCGGGGTTGTAATAGTCGTGCCGCTGGTTTTGGGCTGTATAGATTAGTTCGGGGCCACAAGCCTTGACCACTGCACGGAGCGAGAGGCTACGCACAGCGTTGCCCATAGTGTCGAGAAGCGGGAAGGTGAGCTGCGCGTCGAGATTATAGTCCGACACGTTAGGGGTCGCCTCGGCAAGGACATTGAGCAGGGTTCCCTTCCACGGACTCAGTTCCACACGGGCGAAGGGATATAGGGCGAACTCTCGCAAGACATCGCTGCCATAAATGGAGGGGTCGAGTCGCAGGAACGAGATTTGCGGCCGTATGCCGCCATAGAGTTTCAGGGGATTGCGCCAACGGTGGTCGGGATAGGCATCGTTGGTCCAATAGAGGAGGGCTGAGAGTTGATTGTAGAGGGTAGAATCGGTATAGCGGTATTTTTGTTTGTCCCACTGTAGGTCGAGGGCAAATACTCCCGTGTTATAGACATGGGGCTTGCGCGGCTGTAGGGTGTCATAGCCGACGATGGTGTCGCGCAGCTGGTAGGTTGTCGTGATGCTGATGCTATCGGTTGCCACCGTATCGTTGCGTGTGCTGTCGAAATGGGCAATGTGCAGGGTATCGTAGGTGATGACGGTGTCGGTATACTGCTTTTTGATAGGTCGGTACCATACGACTTGTCGGACGGTGTTGAATGACTGACGCACGAAAAGCGTGAGGTCGTTGGTCAGGCTCATGCGACGCATCTCATTGACAGGAATGCCAGACAAGTTGCTAATGCGCTTGCCTGTGAAGACATCGATGTTGGAAAGTCCGTTGTTCTCACCAAGCACATACCGCTGCCAAATATAGCCTGCCGAGAGCTGGTAGCGTGCGTCAGGCGAATAGTAGTTGGTGGTGATGTCAACCAAATGGTCGGTGGCAGAACTGTTGGCGAAGGCTCCCGTAGGACTGAAGAGATGGTAGTCGAGTGCAAAATTCCAGTGGTTGTTGATGTTCTGGGTGTGGGTGACGTGCAGTTGGTAGTCTTTGTTGAGCGAGCTGTGGTAGGCAAGGAGGGAGTAGGGTTTCTGCACCTGGTAGAAGTAAATGTTGTCGGGCGTTTTGTAGAAGGCTGGGAAGATATTGGCCTTGTATGCCAGTGCAGGCTGACCTTCAAAGGTGGGCATGAGCGTATAATGGGGATGCCCCAGCTCGGTGACGTTGAGATAATAGTTGCCGTTGAGGGCATCCAGACGGTCACAGAACTGTGCACCTGTAGGTGAGAGTTCGGGGTGTTCCAGTTCCATAATTTTCACCTGCATGGGCTGGCGGTGGAAAAGGAAGATGGAGGCTTGTAGAACGCTGTCGGGAATGTCAACATGATACTCGATACCTTTTAGCTGACCGTCGTCGGTGAGGGTGTCGCCTTGGGTGGCGGTGCTGTCGGGAAGTGTGGGTGTGGTGGGTCGCGTGGTGGGCCTGGTTCCGCCAGACATGTTGGAAATAGTGGAAATAGCACCCACCTGCCCCCACGCTGTGGTACCAAACAGCAGCAGGATGAACAGAACAAATATGTGCCTTCTGGAATTCAAGCAGCAGGGAGACTAGTTGTTTTGTAGGAACCGTTCCACGTCCATAGCGGCAATGCAGCCTTTGCCCGCCGCAACGATAGCCTGACGGTAGTTGGGGTCGCACACATCGCCGGCGGCAAACACGCCGGGGATGTTGGTGGCGCTGCCGGGATGCTGCACCTTGATGTAGCCCTGCTCGTCTAGTTCTATCCAGTCTTTGACAAAGTCGGTATTGGGCTTGTGGCCTATGGCGACAAAGAAGCCTGCAATGTCAATATGGCGCACTTCTCCTGTCTTCACATTTTGGAGGTCGGCACCCGTTACACCATCAAGGTCGCTTCCACATATCTCTTGGGGAACGGAGTCCCACACCATTTCAATCTTAGGATTGGTGAGCACGCGGTGCTGCATCGACTTGGAGGCACGCAGCTCGTTGCGACGGTGGATGAGGTAGACCTTGTTGCAAAGGGTGGCAAGATAGCATGCCTCTTCACAGGCAGTGTCGCCACCACCCACCACAGCGACGTCAAGTCCTTTATAGAAATAGCCGTCGCAGGTGGCACAGGCACTCACGCCCTGTCCGTAATACTGTTTCTCGCTCTCCAGACCCAGCCAACGGGCCGAGGCTCCGGTGGCAATGATGACGCTTTCGGCCTCTATTTCATTGCCATGGTCATCCTTCAGATGGAAGGGCCGCTGGCTGAAATCCACCTCGGTGATATGGCCTGTACGAACGTCGGTACCAAAGCGTTCGGCCTGCTGACGGAGGTCTGCCATCATAGCAGTGCCAGCAATGCCCTGCGGGTAGCCGGGAAAATTCTCAATTTCGGTGGTGATGGTAAGCTGGCCGCCAGGCTGCATTCCCTCATAGAGGATGGGATGCATGTCGGCACGACCTGTATATATGCCTGCCGTATAACCTGCAGGACCTGAACCAATGATAAGACAACGTGTGCGTTCCATGATATTGAATGTTTTAATGTTTATATGTTGAATTGAATGTGTGAATGTGTAAATCTTTGACTAACGAATTAACACATTAACGAATTCCTATTTCCCGCTTTCTTGGCCAATGAAAAATAGACAATATAGGCAACTCCCACCACGATGATAATCACCTGCTGCGAGCCCCATAGCAGCCATCCTGCCGCCAATCCAGTGGTTTCATTAATGCCATACAGTGCCAATGCCTGCCACACCAATACCGGATAGGCTCCCAGCCCTCCTTGCGAGATGGTCATGCCCACCGAACCGAACAAGTACACCACAAAGGCAGCCCCGAAGCCAAGACCGACCGTCTCGGGAAAGGCCTGTAGGATAAACACGCCACCCATGATGTAAAGCAGGTAGATAATGCAGCTATATACTATAAACAGCACAATCGAGCGTGGTTTGAGATGAAAGATGCTCTTCAGCCCTCCAACACCTCCTTGAATGATATTGTCGATTTTGCGGAATGCCTTGTAGTTGATAAGTCTTGGACGCAATAGTCTGTACAGCAGCACTCCTCCGATAATGACCACTAGCACCACTCCCCCGGCAACTGCAATGCCGGGCAGGCTGCCGCTTTTGGTGGCAAGAACATCCACCAGCCACTCTTTCGCTTGACCATACATGAACAACAGACCCAGCAACACCACCACTCCGAAGGCTAGTATATCGACACAACGCTCGGTGACGACAGTGCCTAGCGACTTCTCTACAGGTATGTTGTCGCTGGTGCGCAGGGTGGCACAACGTAGCACCTCACCCAGTCGGGGAAATGCCAGATTGGCAAGATATGCCACCACCACCGACCCGAAGGTGCTGTTAAGCCTTGGACGACAACCCAGCGGTTCATACAGCAGCTGCCACCGCAATGCACGCACAAAATGACTCAGCAGGCAGGTACACATGGTGCAACCCACCCACAAATAGTCGGCATGGCTGAAAGAATTCCAAATGGCCTCTTTTTGCGAGGCATCCAACTTGAGCAGAAACCAATAGATAAAGAAAAAGCCTATACCTAAAAACACCACCAGTTTCACTATGTTGCCGATGGTAGTCTTCTTTGGATTCGGGCTTTGGCTGTGGCTATCTGACATATAGTAAGGTAAAAATGGAAGTTAAAATGGAAGTTAAAGTGGAAGTTAAAATGGACAATACTGTTGACAACCAAGCATTTGTCCTATTTAACTTCCCATTTAACTTCCTATTTAACTTCCTATTTAACTCCATATTATTCAATTTTAGGATTCTGGCACCTGCGGAGGCACTCCGACTAGCTTGTTGTCTTGAGGGAAAATAACGGTGGGATGCCACTCGCGTGCCTCCTCCATCTCCATCATGGCATAGGAGGCGATGATAATAAGGTCGCCGGCATGAGCCTTGTGAGCGGCGGCACCGTTGATGCCGATAATGCCGCTGCCTGGCTCACCTTTAATGACGTATGTGTGGAAACGTTCACCGTTAGTAATATTATAAATATCCACCTGCTCGTTCTCAATAATGTTGGCTGCCACCATCAACTCTTCGTCAATAGTGATGCTTCCGATATAGTCGAGGTTGGCTTCGGTAACGGTAACTCTATGAATCTTAGATTTTAATACGTTTACCAGCATGTTGCATTTTTTTTGCAAAGATACACTATTTTTATAATATATATAATTTAGGTGGGTTCTATTTTTTGTCACCTTCGGTGTCATCCTTTTTTTAGTCGCCTACGGCGAGAAATTGAACAAATTGAAAATAAAATTTTTAAATAATTTTGAACATTAATTTTGTAAAATTTCTGCTCGAAGAGCATCTCAAATAGGGATTTATAGAAATCCCCTTTAAAAGGCAATAATGACAAGGATAAGGATAAAGGCGATGAAACCATATAGCACAATCTTGGTGCCTGAGATAGGTTTCATATATTCGCTGTCAGAGATATCGAAACGTCGACGTATCTTGATTTGCCTTTTCGCCTGCCAATATTTGGTTGCCAAGTCCTGTGCATCGGCATCGTTTTCTGCGTCGGCCTGCACCTCGGTCTGTGCCAACGCTTCGGAGCTGAACCGAGGCTGATAATGGAACTTTGGCATCTCACGTTTGCGGAAAAGGTCTCGCCATGTGAGTTGCGAACTCTTAGCAATATTCTCTCTATTGATGTCGCGTACACGTTGTTGGAAATACTCCAGTTCGGCATCGTCCTCCGCTCCCTCTTCTGACTGGTGCTCGGTGGCATCCTTCTTTTCCTGTTCGATGGCGTACTTTTTCTTCAGTGCCTCCCATTTCTCCTTCTCAGGGTCATAGAAACGGGGCACATAACGGAATTGGCGAGGTTTTTCTACTTCAAACATGATTCAATATTATTCAGATAATTACTACAATACCAGTGGAGGCTCTCCGCCGACTACAACCTTGTCCATCGGCACATCGAACGGTTCCACCGGCACGCTCTCCACCAGCTGGAAGTCGAACCCCACTCCCACCTTGTAGGCGTTGGGTGTACTCTTCAGTAGTCGGTCATAGAACCCCCGGCCACGTCCCATACGGTTCCGCCGGCGGTCGAATGCAACGCCCGGCACGATAATTAGGTCTACCCGCTCCAAGTCGGTAAACTCCTCACCTGTGGGTTCGCCGATACCGAACTGCTCACCCTCGGTCATACACTCGGCACCCGTATACTGCCGCAAGCGTAGGTCGTCGCCGTCCACACAGGGCAGCAGCAACTTCTTCTGCTGATACCATCGGTTGACAAAATCGTGCGTCTGCACCTCATCCTCCATCGACCAATAGAGCAGTACAATAGATGCCTGCTGGAACTGCGGCAGTGTCTCCACCTGTTGCATGATAGGCACCGAGTAGGTGCATTTATCACAAAAAGGGACGGCCTTCTTTGCCGCCCTTATTTGTTTGCGCAACTCTTTCTTGTCCATTAGAACGGCAGGTCTTCGTCTGGTTTCAATGGCGACGCGAACGGAGCGGGCTGTGCGGGTGCTGCAGGCTGCTGCGGAGCTGCCGCTGGGGCTGCGGGAGCCGCTGGGGCGACGGGGGCCGCTGCGGGTGTCTGCGGTGCGGCAGCAGGCCATGCATAGCCAGTGGCCTGTGGAGGCATCTGTCCGGGAATATAGTTCTGTATGCGCGAACAACGCAGGTCGGTGTACCAACGCTCCTGATACTCGCGCGATTCGGGTGTAAACGTCACGATGACAGGACTATTCAGCGGTATGCCCGCCACCATCGCCAACCTATCTTCGCCAAAGGTGGTGAACGCCACCTGACGCGGAAACTCTCCGTCCGTCTCGATGACAAATCCGCCTCTCACCCACGGTCCGCGCTGGCTTTCGCCTCTTACTTCTTGCAAAATCTTGATTAACTTACCTGAAATTTCCATTATAGATATACGTTTTATTATTAATAATCAATAGTATCTGCCGTTTCTTACCACTAGAAACAACATACAAAAATAATAAAAAATCCTTTACCCCACAGAAAAAGTTTTCAACAACTTCGCCTAACCTCCTACCTATTCGTGCGCCGTTGGAAGAAGATAATCAGCAGTATGGTGACTACGACCATCGCACCGATAACAATCCAGAACGATGTCACATTAGGATTAAACGGGAACTCTAAGTTCATGCCGAAGAAACCCGTCACCACCGTCAGTGGCAGCATGATGGTGGAAAAATAGGTCAGCACCTTCATGATTTCATTGGTGCGGTTGGCCTGCAACGAGTCAAACGTTTGCGACAGACCTTCAATCAACTCTCCATAGTCTTCAATCGAGTCGAACATCTTCTGATACTGGTCCAGTATGTTGCCCCAGTAGTCTTCCATGTCCAGCACCTCCGGGTCTACAAAACCCTTGATGGCACCGCCTTCAAACATGTGCAGCACCCGCAGTTGTGGCTTGAACGTGGTGTTCAACAGAATGATGTTGCGTCGCGTCACCGATATCAGTTCGATGATGCTCCGCGCCTTCTTGTTGAAAATGTCGTAGTTTATCAAGTCCACCTCTGCACCCACACGCATAATCAGCGTATAGGTCTCCAACATCAAGCGGTCGAGGATGTGGTATAGCAACAGGTCGCTCGACGACAGCATCTCCTTCACGTCATCGTCATCGTCGCGCAGGTCCTCCTGCATCTCCTCAAACAGCTTCTGCACCACCCAGTGCGACTTGCCTATGGTGATAATGAAGTCTTTGCCCCAGAATATCTTCACCTCGCGGATGCGGATAAACTTGTTGCCTTTGTCAAAATAGGGGAAGTGCAGAATCAGAAAGTAGTAATCTTCATATTCATCCAGCTTAGGTCGCTGGTTGCTGCCACGGCAGTCCTCTATGTCTAAAGGGTGGAACTGATATTCTTCTAGCAGATAGCGGTAATCCTCTTCCGACGGATTGGTGATTTGTTGCCATTTCAAGGACTGGTACTGTATAGTCTCTATCATGAGGCTTCCTCCCTTCTTTTTTATGACTGCTTGATGGTCAGAATTCTACATTCGATTACTATTTTTAATTTCAAACTGCAAAGATACGACTTTTTTTCCACCTACACAAGAAAAATGTGTCGATGTAATGATATGTTGATAAGTTATAAGCCAGACTTAATAGTCATCGACGACTCACTGGCTGCACGGCGCACCTTCATCTGCCTCACGCCGAACGAGAAGCCGACCTGTGCGTTGATGGTGACACCGATGGGACTGCCTACGATGCCTTTGAAACGGTCGCGCGAAAGGAACAGCTTGCCGTGTGCCGAGCATTGGAGGCGTGTCAGTTCGTTGCCATAGTACTCGTCGTCGACACCTAGGTGGTACTTCACGTCCACGCCGGCACGCCAGCATCCCTCGGCAGGTCCGTTGGAGGCTCCGTCCTCGTCGTAGAGGATGGCCTGCAGGCCGTAGCCCACAAACGGTGTGACGGTCCACTGGCGGCCATCGATAGCGGCAAAGCCGTAGTTGATGGAAAGGTCAATTGTCGTAATCTTGTCGTAGTTGTAGAGCTTGTTGATGTTTTCAACGGCATCGATGGAGTCGGGCAGGCATCGTCCGCCCCCGACATACATGTCTAGAGAGAACATGTGCCGCCACAGACCGCCTTCGAAGTCGAAATACATGCCGCCGCTCGGTGCGAACAGCTTGTGGAGGTCGCCTGCGAAGAACTTCGCTCCTCCGCCCAAGTTGAATATTAAATGGTACTGTGGCGTTATTTTTTCAATGGCGTTCGCCTTCTGGTGCTGTTCCACCATGATGGGTGTGATTGAGTCCATTTGCCGCCGTATCTCCCACTCCCACCATGCCACTGCCGCCGTGTCGGCACCGTAGTAGGTGTAATGGCAGAAACTGTCTACCTCGTATGACAGCAGGCGTGTGTAATAGTTCATATTCACCGCGCCGCCCGTGTCAATCACCAGCTGCAGCCGACGACGATGCAGCTCAGCAATGTTGAACGCCACCTGGTTGTAGCGCAACTCCTGTGGCGTGCGGTAGTGTGTGTCCACCCACGACATCTTCTTGTCCACATACAGCACCGCCGTGCGTGTCTGCATCTCCTTGCCGTTTATCATATCCTTACGTCGCTCCACGTCAAGGACATACTCCAAATAGGAATGTTCCGCTCCGATGCTTTCGTTCATCGGGGTGAAGTCGCTCCATGTCAGCGGCCCTCTCTCCCATCCCCGACGGCTGCTCTGTGCCACCGCCGTAGTAGAGAGTAGAACAATAAGGTAAAAACTGAAAGTCAGAAAATATCTCATGATTTAATTGTTTAAATGTTTATCTGCAAGAATATTTGATTTCCAATTTCCCATTCACTCACACCTTGCCCTTCCCGTCATCAAGGCTATGCCCAATTGTAGGTTGATGGTAAAGCCCGTGGGCGCGCCCATCACCGACTCGAAGCGGTTGTAAGTGGCGAAAAGCTTCGCATGAAACGACATGAGGTCGTGCGATGCGTTGTAACGCTCGCCGCAAAGGAACTCGTTCACCTCCACCTGATTCGAGAAATGGTGGTGGAAGTCCAACCCCACGTGCAAGCATCCGTCCGTAGGCCCATGCGAACTCTCGTCCATCGCGTTATAGTAAAACTGCTGCCACCCATAGCCGACAAAGGGGGTCAGCCTCATGCGGGCATTGTCCACCACCGCGTAGCCGTAAGCCATATAGAAGTCGAGATGAAACACATCGTCAGTGGGATATAGGTCGTCAATCTCCCTCGACACATGCAACATATCCTGTCGGCAGCGGCTGCCTCCTATGGACAATGCCGTGGTGAAGAAGTGGCGCCGTATGCCCATGTCGCCGGTGAATCCCATCGCGAAGCCATTGCCCAGATAGTCGTGCAGCCCGCCGCCAATGAACGAATACCCCAAGTCGAACGAGAATCCCCAACGGAACGGGGCATCGCGGTGACTGTTGAACTTGTACACGGACATACTGTCGAGCTGCCGACGCACCCGCGCCTGCCACTGGCTGAGGCTGGCGCTATCGCGACCCTCCTGTGTCTCGCTCTCCAGTCGTGCAATCTCCTCCCCCACCCGCAGCATGGTGTTATCGAGCAGCTGGTCAGGGTTGATAATCTCAAGAAACGTCGAGCGTCCGTCCATGATATAGTTCTCCAGCTGCCGGCGGTGCAGCTCCACTAGGTCAAATGCGCACTGGTGGTATGCCAACAGCTGCGGTGTGCGATAGTGCGTGTCGGCCCACGAAAACTCCGGACTCATAAACGCCGTCACCGCGGGATGCAGGTACTTCACCCCGTCGTGCTTATCCATACTGCCCTGAATGCCCATATAGTACTCCAAGTGCGAACACTTGCTCCCGATGGCGCTGTTATGACTGAAATCGTTCCACGTCAGCGGTCCCATCTTCCACTGGTGCACTTTGGTCTGCGCCTGCCCCGTCATGACGGCCACGACGCAAAGGACAATAAAAACGATTCTATTCTTCATCTCTTTTCAAATGTTATTTTGTCTTTATTCCATGTCATTTTTCCTGTCTCAGCAATAGAGCCTACACCCTTTGCTGTCGGCATCTGAAAACGCTTTGTGCATGATTTTTTGTCTCATAGCGCAAAGTGTCGCAATCTTTCAGCCTACAAAGATACACATTTTTTTCCATTCCACCTGTTTTCCATCGATTTTCCCCCACTTCTCCCCATGCCATTCAGGCTGCAAAAGTACGCATAATTCCCCTCTTCCCTACCGATTCTTACCGCATTCTACGGAAACTTACCGCATCTTACCGCATTTTACGGAAACTTACCGCATCTTACCGCATTCTACCGATTGGGGGGTCGTTTGCCGTCGCCTGGACGGCAAACGAACGGCAAACGATCGGTTAACGAACGGTTAAGTGCAGGAACCGATACTGGCAAAATTGGTGAGTAGGGATGAAAAGAAAGGCTGCCTAGTGTTAGGCAGCCTTTCGTATGGAATTGAATAGAGTAGGCTTGGCAATTACTTGCGTTCGCCTTTGGCGGCATTGTAGAATATCTTTAATGCACCAGAGTTACGCAGCTCCTGCTTGATGTCGCTGATCATGCCCATCTTGGTGTCCTTGTCGGCCTTGATGGAGAAGGTGACGAAGGGACGGTCGGCTTCGACGCGGTCGTTGATTTCGGTTTCGACAAACAGGGGGATGTCGGAGACTTCGGAAATCATGTCGTTGAGCTGAATACGGGATTCAGTACCGTATTTTTTCTGCATCTCGCCAGCCATGGGGGTACCCACGTTGATGTAGCTGACAAGGCTCTTTTTCTCAAGTTTGACGGTTTCGGTGGCCTTGGGGACCTTGATGGTGACATATAGCGAACTTTCACGCATGGTGGTGATAGTCATGAAGAAGAACAGGAGCATGAAAATAATGTCGGACATGGAGCCCATGTTGA
>CAMZFW010000068.1 GCA_947306225.1 uncultured Bacteroidales bacterium | reverse complement strand
CTTGGCTGGCCTGCTCCCGCCGACAATCCTACTCTCCAGAAAAGGCGCACTGCCAATGTTGTGTCGGACGGGATGGTGACAGCCTTGGAGACAAGCCATGCATCCGCAGTTGTATTATAGTAACTGCACTGCGAACTTGCAATCCAATTTATATTATTGCCCGAACCACTATAATTACTCATCCACTGAACGTATGTGACGTTTTGTATCAGATACCAACATCCTATGCCATAAGAGAAATCTTCTCTCCATGGCAGTACAAGAGCCGGATTGCAGTCGGCCACTTCGACAACGCGCACCGCCGTGTCGGCCCCATAGGAATTGGCCGCTATTACGGTGATGGTGTCCAACCCACCGACTGTGTACGTCACATGAAACGCACTCGTCCCGTTATATCCCGTGTCAATCAATGTTGTGCCCGTCAGCGAGGAATGCCAATAAAAAGTCAGGCCGCCCAGCGCCCCACGCCGCAGCCCGATGCTGCAGGTTACGGTGGAATCGGTGCGGCTTCTGTCGGGAGCATCCATCTGTTCCAGCACTGGGAAGAGGTCGTAATCCACGCGCACACTGTTGAGATTCACCGTGTAGCCATCCCTAAAGAGACCCACGCGGATGGTCTGCCCGGCATATGCCGAGAGGTCGAAGAGATGCCAACCCATGACGGTGGTGTTAGCGCCAGTGCACAACGTGTCGATATAGTCGGACGTGTCGCGACTGGCCGTGGGGCTGATGCGTACTGCGGGCCTTTTGCGGCACTGCACCCACAACCGCAGTTGCTCGACACCCACAGTGGGGATGCTTATGGCCGGAGAAAGCATATACTTGCCGTTGCTAGAGCAGTTCATCAGCTGAGCGTATCTTGTGTACACCCCTTCCTCGTCCACAATCGACACACTGCTGCCATTATTCTGGTGTTGCCACCCGCTGATTGTCCAGCACGCGTTGTAGGCCGCTGTGTCGAAGCCTTCGAAGTCCTCGTACCAAGGGAACGTGGACACCGTCTGGCAGTCGTGCACACGCACCACAGCGGTACGTACCAACGTGTCGTATGAGTTGGCGGCCGTAACGGTCAGGGTATCCCATCCCGACATGGGATAGACCAGCTGCAGGGTGTCGCCGCCCGCAAGGCCGCCAAGCATGGTGCTGTGCCAACTGTAGCTTATCGGGGCTTGGCCGCGCGTGAGATTGAGCACCGCCCGCACACTATCGCCGACAGCCGCCACCTTGGGAACCGACAGCGTCCCCAGTGGCCCATATTGTGTATAGATGCCTATCTGCGAGAGGGTGCCACGATAGCTGTAGCCTCCCGCAGACAGCCTCACCTCGAAAGCGATGCGCACCGTCTGGTTGGCGTAGGAGGCAAGGCTTACGCTGTGCTGCACATACCCTTGCCCACTATTGCCCATGTCGGCATTATAGAGGGTGTCGCGCGTGCCGTTTTCTTTCAACACCATAACCCTCAAGTTCGGGTACATGTAGTTGCGCTGATCCTTCCACCAGAGGCGCAAATTGTTAGTGGAATTGCCAAACTGCAGTACCGGCGTGGTGATGGTAATATACCCTGTCGATGTAACACCGCTGTTCAGCTGTCCATAGATAGCCTGTGAGTTGGCAGCTGTCCAGTAGCCATTTCCACTCTGCTGCCAGCATCCTAGGCCGCCGGAGAAGTCGGCCTCCCAGGGGAAACTGCCAATGGTGTCGCACGTCTGTGCCCGCAGGCCTAGTCCTGCCATGCAGCACACCATAACTGCGAGAATAGTTCTTTTCATCTTTATAATCTGATATAATATTAATAATGCGATAATTGTATTTATTATGTGAGTCTAACATTTCAATTCTCAAAACAAAAACAACTGCTGTTCTTTATATGTAGCAAAAAGGAATCGTTTTGTTACAGTCCTTGTAACTTTTTTTTATGCACTGTGTCACCCCCCGCGCCCAGCACTGGCGCATACTGGTTTCTGGAACAACTATCCATCATATAACGAAACCATATAGCAAACAGACATGGGTATCCAATTGGACACCCATCATTGATGGCGACCAGGCCGGGAGGTCTTCTATCACAAATATCCTCCTTAGTTCATTCAGATAAGCATCTAATGTGGGTGCCGACATCGACTTTTCGTCACCTTCCATATCCTTAAGAATAGTAACGTTGGTTGCCATGGTAGTTATATTGCGAGCCAAGGAGCGTAGTAGCAACTGCACGCGTTTTGGGTTTCTCTCCACACCATCCACCCTCGAGACATCTTGATGAATGATGGCATCAACATAGTTGCGGGATGGTTCCATCGCATCTTCCCCTTTCATTCGCACAGATGCAGGCCACCCTCCGCGGCAGAGTGCAAATGCAATCTGCTCTATCGTAAGATTCGAAGGCTCCATGACAGGCATCTTGTTGTCAAACAGGTTTCGAAGCGAAACGCTTCCATTTGACTCTCCAGATTCATATAGGCTCATTGTCCGCATTGGCAGACGAGATATTCTTCCCGTTCCTGTATGCATAGTGACTCCATCGGTAGGCACTGCTGAACCCGTAAGGACAAACTGACCGTAATCCTGACGCTGGTCAACAGCAAATCTGACTGCATCCCATAGAACAGGAGCCATCTGCCATTCGTCTATCAAGCGAGGTACAGCACCATCTAACAGGATTGAAGGTTTGGTGTCGGCCGCCAACATATATGCCGCTCCTCTGTCAGGGTCTTGCATATATATCACACTATTGGAGGCGACCAAAGCCGTTGAGGTTTTTCCACACCATTTGGGCCTGTCACAAGAACTGCGCCTGAACACCGAAGTTTTTTTATGAGTAAAGTGTCACTAATCCTTGGAAGATAATTTGTTACTTTCATAGATTATATTCGTTATCAGGTGCAAAGATACGACTATTTTAAGAACTGGCTAAAAATTATTTTAAGAAATGGCTAAATAATATTTTAAGAACTGGCGGGTACAAAATCTCGATTTTGCAGTTGTGCCGCGTGGGCAATTACTGGAGCAAAAAAACGGAAACAATCGGCAAACAAAAAGGGTGCCCGATTGTGGACACCCTTACATGTGATGCGAATGTTGTCTTGCAATTATCTGCGACGACCACCGCCATTGCCACCAGAGGAACGACGTTCGCCACCGTCGCGGCGCGGGCCACGGTCACCATCACGACGCGGGCCACGGTCGCCTTCACGGCGGGGACCACGGTCACCCTCGCGACGCGGGCCACGGGCGGGCTTCTCCTCCTCGTAGCCTTCGGGCTTAGGCAGGAGAGCCTTGCGGCTGAGCTTAATCTTGCCGGTCTTTTCGTCGATGTTGATGACTTTCACTTGGAACTCGTCGCCTTCGGAAATCAAACCGTCCAGCGTCTCGGTGCGACCCCAGTCATACTCGCTGATGTGCATCAAGCCCTCTTTGCCCGGCAGGAACTCGAGGAAAGCACCAAACTCAACGATGCTGACCACCTTGGCGTCATACACCTGTCCCACCTCGGGAACGGTGCAAATCTCCTTAATCCACTTGATGGCGGCATTGATGTCGTCCTTGTTCTGCGAAGCGACGTCGACGATACCAAACTCGCCCACCTCCTCGATGTTGATGATGGTGTTGGTTTCGGACTGAATCTTCTGGATGACCTCGCCACCCTTGCCGATGACGGCACCGATGAAGTCCTTCGGAATCTGAATCTGCTCGATACGAGGCACAAAGTCTTTGTAGTCGGCACGGGGTTCGGGAATGGTTTCGCAAATCTTGTCGAGGATGTAGAGGCGACCCTGACGAGCCTGCTCAAGAGCCTTTGCCAATACGTCGTAGCTCAAACCGTCCACCTTGATGTCCATCTGGCAGGCGGTGATACCGTCGCGGGTACCGCAGACCTTAAAGTCCATATCGCCCAAGTGGTCTTCATCGCCCAAAATATCGCTCAGCACAGCCCACTTGTCGCCCTTCGAGATAAGGCCCATAGCAATACCGGCAACAGGTTTGCGAATCTTCACACCGGCATCCATCAGTGCCATACAGCCGGCACATACGGTGGCCATAGAGGAGGAGCCGTTACTCTCAAGGATGTCCGACACCACACGGATGGTGTAGGGGCACTCGGTTTCCGAAGGTAGCACTTCCTTGAGGGCGCGCCAAGCCAGATGGCCGTGACCCACCTCGCGGCGGCTGGTGCTGCCGGCACGCTTCACCTCGCCAGTGGCGAAGCCGGGGAAGTTGTAATGCAGCAAGAAACGGCGCATATCCTCGATGACGGCACCATCAATCTTCTGCTCGTCGAGCTTGGTACCCAGCGTGCAGGTCGAGAGCGACTGCGTCTCGCCACGGGTGAAGATGGCACTACCGTGAGCCGAAGGCAGGTAGTCGGTCTCGCACCAGATGGGGCGAATCTCGTCGAGCTGACGACCGTCCAGACGCGTGCGCTCTGCCAGCACCATATCGCGCATAGCCTCGCGCTCGGTGTCGTGGTAGTAGCGGTCGATCATAAACTGGATATCGTCGGTGAGGGTCTCCTCGGTGTAGTTGGCGTCGACAAACTCCTGCTTGATGGCCTCGAAGCCCTCTTCGCGCTGATGCTTGTTGGCAATGCCCTGCTTGCTGAAGTCGTAGCACTTCTGATAAACAGCGTCGTGGATGCGCTGACGCAAATCCTCGTCGTTAATCTCGTGGCAGTATTCGCGCTTCTCAGTCTTGCCGGTTTCAACAGTCAGTTCGGCAAGCACCTTGCACTGTGTCTTGATAGCCTTGTGCGCGGCCTTCAAGGCACCCAGCATCACATCTTCGCTCACCTCCTTCATCTCGCCTTCCACCATCATGATGTTATCTTCGGTGGCAGCGACGATGAGGTCGAGGTCGGCACGCTCGATGTCGGCCATGGGAGTGTTGATGACATACTCGCCGTCGAGGTACGACACACGCACCTCCGACACAGGGCCGTTAAAGGGGATATCCGACACAGCCAGAGCCGAAGCGGCAGCCAACGCGGCCAGCTGGTCGGGCATCGTGTCGTGGTCGCCCGAGATGAGGGTAATCTGCACCTGCACCTCGGCGTGGAAATTGTCAGGGAAGAGGGGGCGCAGTGCGCGGTCCACCAGTCGGGCAATCAAAATCTCGTGCTCCGAAGGACGCGCCTCGCGCTTGAAGAAACCGCCGGGGAAACGGCCCATAGCGGCATACTTCTCTTGGTAATCTACAGTGAGGGGCATGAAGTCGACGTTCTCGCCCACCTCCTTCTTTGCGCATACGGTGGCTAAGAGCATCGTGTTGTTCATACGTACTACGGCTGCGCCGTCGGCCTGCTTGGCCAGTTTTCCTGTTTCGATTTCAATCATGCGGCCGTCGCCGAGATCGAATCTTTTTGTGATAATGTTCATTTTTTTCCTTTATTATTTCTTCGTTTCCGCTACGTGCCGCACCGTGCGGCACGCATTTCGCCAAGCATAAACAACTCTATGCCAAGGCTCTATAATTTACATGGATTACTCTTTCAAAAAAGCCTCCCCAGAGAACCTAGGGAGGCCAACCATAACCAAATAAATTATGAAAAACTATTACTTCTTTTACTTTCTCAAGTTCAGTTTCTTGATGAGGGCACGATAACGCTCGATGTCCACACTCTTCAAATAGTCGAGTTGACGACGACGCTTGCCAACCAGACCCACCAGTGCACGTTCGCTCACCTGATCCTTTTTGTTCTTTTTCATCAATTCGGTCAGATGTTGGATTCTATAGGTGAACAATGCCACCTGTGCCTCTACCGAACCCGTGTCCTGAGCGTTTTTACCGTACTCGGCAAATATTTCCTCTTTTTTCTCTTTTGTCAGATACATAATTGTTTATACTGTTTTTTATCGTTCTTTGTTCTTTCGAATTCGGCTGCAAAATTACAATTTTTTTTTCATTCACAAACACTTTTTCGTCAAAAAAGCACTTTTTAACTCTTATTAGGAAAGTTCCACCCATCTCCACAACACCTATCGTCTAAACAAAACCATACTAATCTTCCTATAGCGACTTGTTGGCAAAATGGCCATGAATATTAAAAAAATCCACCAAATGAAAAAAAAAACGTACTTTTGCAGATTGAAATCTGCAATACATCGAAAGTCCTAAAGGCTTTCGACAACAACACAAAAACACAAACAATACCATCGTAAAAAACGAACGCCATGAGCGATACAAAACAAAAAGTGTCATATCTTATTGTCTGCATTCGCGATTTCGGGACCATCTACGACCTCACTCCTAAAGAGGCCTATGCCTATCTCGACAAGTATAAAGGACTGCAGTTTCTAATTGATTGCTACGAGGCGGAACACACATTATCTATCGAAGACGCTGTTGCAGATATGGCGGCCGTATGCAAAAGGAACGGAGGAACAATCGTATGAGACTGTATCATGGCACAAACTGCGAAATCACCGCAATCGACCTCCGCCAATGCTCTCCGAACAAAGATCTTGGCAGAGGGTTCTATCTGACAGACATTAAGAAACAGGCCGATTATATGGCGTTGCGACGCCAGCGACAGGCCGGGTGGGGTGAGCCTCTTGTGATTGAGTACGAATTCGACGAACGCCTACTTACAGACAGGTCTCTGCGGGTCAAACGCTTCGAAAAACCCTCAGAGGCTTGGGCTCGGTTCATCCTCAACAACCGAAACTCCGACGAGTTCGAGCATGATTACGACATTGTGCTCGGTCCCATTGCCAACGACGGTGTCGCACTCCAACTGCGAAGGTACACAGAGAACCTTATATCCATGCGCACGCTGGTACGCGAACTCACTTACCGAAAACTCAACCGCCAGTACTGCTTCTGCACTGAACGCGCAATAACAAAACTCACCAAGATATGACCACACAGACCGAACAGGAATTTATGATAGACTGCATCATGTCAGACCTGACGGCATACCTGATGCACGACTACGATATGACACTAGAAAAAGCACTATCGACAATATATAACTCCGAATACTACGACCGCCTGAACAACACCGATTCCGGACTATACTGCGAGAGCTCGCCATACAACTATCACTATCTGCAACACGAAATCGAATCCAATAGAACAGCATAATACCATCTTGCACCATCAATCACATATCAACACTCTCTTGAAATCTTTTTTCACCTATATGGAAAAATGATTGTAACTTTGCACATTGTTGGTAACAAATCATTCTCATGAATTTTTGGGACATCATACTGATAATTATTAAATTCGCTGGTGCCGTAGTGGTTTTCATCTACGGCATGAAACTGATGAGCGAGGGCCTTCAGAAGGTGGCTGGCGGCAAAATGCGCAGCGTGATGGGCAACATGACCAACAGTCCTTTCCGTGGCATCGTCACCGGCGCGGCTGTCACCGCCGCCGTCCAGTCCTCCACCGCCACCACCGTCATGGTGGTCAGTTTCGTCAACTCGGGACTGCTCACGCTCGCCGGTGCCATCGCCGTCATCATGGGTGCCAACATCGGCACCACCATCACCTCGTGGCTCATCCTCCTCGGCATCAGTGTCAGCACCCCCAACTTTCTCGTTCCCCTCATCATCTTCGCCATTGCCGCACCCCTCACGCTGTTGAAAGGCGACAAAACCAAGTCCATCAGCGAATTCGTCATCGGCTTCGGCATCCTGATGGTCGGCCTACAGTTCCTGCAGGGCACCATGCCCGACCTCGTCCACAACACGGCAATACTCGAAACCGTGCGCCTGTGGTCCGGTTGGGGCTTCTGGTCGATACTGATATTCATTGCCGTCGGCATCATCCTCACCGTGCTTTTCCAGGCCTCCGCCGCCGTCATGGCCATCACCCTCATCACCACCGCCAACGGATGGATTGGCTTCGACATCGCCGTCGCCATCATCATAGGACAGAACATCGGCACCACCCTCACCGCCAACATCGCCGCCCGAGTGGCAAACACAGCCGGCAAAAAGGCGGCACGCGCCCACTTCGTATTCAACATCTTCGGCGCCCTCCTCACACTCATCGTCTTCTATCCCATACTGCACCTCATTGCCTACCTCACCGAACTGGGGTCTGGCCTCCCCGCAGCCTTCGACTACCGCCTCCTTCCCATTGCCGTCATGCCTCTCGCCATCACCATCTTCCACACCTTCTTCAACGTCATCAACACCGTCATCCTCTCCTTCTTCATCCCGCAGTTCATCCAGATTGTCGACTGGATGGTCCCCGCCTCTTCCGAGGACAGCGAAGACGAGTTCCGCCTGCGTTTCATCAGTGGCGGCTTCACCAACACAGCCGAGCTCAACATACAGGCCGCGCAAAACGAGATTGAGAGCTTTTCCAAGCGCATCCTCCGCATGTTCACCTTCCTACCCCCGCTGCGCACCGCCAAGGACGACGACGAGTTCAACAAGACCCTTGCCCGCATCGAGAAATACGAAAGCATCTCCGACCGCATGGAAATGGAAATAGCGCAGTTCCTCACCAAGACCGCCGCCGGCGACCTCTCGCAAGAAGGCTCCCGCCGCATCTCCTCCATGCTCCGCATTGTCGACAACCTCGAAAGCATCGGCGACACCATCTTCCAAATCGCCATGACCCGCAAGAACAAGCGCGAGACCGCCGTCCACTTCGACCAAGGCCTCAACGACAACCTCAGCCACATGACCGGCCTCGTCCAGCACGCCCTCGACGTCATGGACCACAACCTCAACAGCGAATACCACCACATCGACCTCGATGCCGCCTACGATGCCGAGCACGCCATCAACCGCTACCGCGACGTGCTGCGCTCGCGCCACCTCGACGCGCTCAAACTCGGTGTCTACAACTTCGCCGTAGGCAACGCCTACAGCAGCCTCTACGCCCTCTACGAGAAACTGGGCGACTACATCATCAACGTCTCCGAAGCCATCGACAACAGCGTCAAGGCCGCCGAGACCCTTGGCGAAAACACACCCTCATAAGAATAAAATCATCCACCTCATGGACACACTCAAATACAACCTGCGCGGAGTCTCCGCCTCCAAAGAAGACGTTCACAACGCCATCCGCAACATCGACAAAGGCCTCTTCCCTAAGGCCTTCTGCAAAATCATCCCCGACATCCTCGGTGGCAGCCCCGACTACTGCAACATCATGCACGCCGACGGAGCCGGCACCAAGTCCTCCCTCGCCTACCTCTACTGGAAGGAAACTGGCGACCTCTCCGTCTGGAAAGGCATTGCCATCGACGCCGTCGTCATGAACCTCGACGACCTCCTCTGCGTCGGTGCCGTCGACAACATACTCCTTTCCTCCACCATCGGACGCAACAAGCACCTCGTCCCCGGCGAAGTCATCAGCGCCATCATCAACGGCACCGAAGAGTTCCTGCAGCAGATGCGCGACCTCGGCATCGGCATCCACCTCACCGGTGGCGAGACCGCCGACGTGGGCGACCTCGTGCGCACCGTCATCGTCGACTCCACCGTCACCGCCCGTATGCGCCGTGCCGATGTCGTCGACAACGCCCACATCCACGCCGGCAACGTCATCGTAGGCCTCGCCTCCTACGGCCAGGCCACCTACGAAACCGCCTACAACGGCGGCATGGGCAGCAACGGCCTCACCTCCGCCCGCCACGATGTCTTCTCCAAATTCTACGCCGAGCACTACCCCATGTCCTTCGACCACAACCTGCCCGCCGAGGTAGTCTACTGCGGCAGCCGCCGCCTCACCGACCCCACCGAAGTCCCCGGGGTCGATGCCGGCAAGATGGTCCTCTCCCCCACTCGCACCTACGCCCCCATCATCCGCCGCATCCTCGACCAATACCGTCCCGCCATCAGCGGCATGATACACTGCAGCGGCGGCGCGCAGACCAAGGTCCTCCACTTCATCGACAACCTCCACGTCGTCAAAGACAACCTCTTCCCCATCCCGCCACTCTTCCGCATGATTCACGACGAGAGCGGCACCGACTGGAAAGAAATGTACAAAGTCTTCAACATGGGCCACCGCATGGAGATATACACCGACCCCGACACCGCACAAGGCATCATCGACATCGCCCGCAGCTTCAACGTCGACGCCCAAGTCATCGGCCACGTCGAACCCCATCCCACCGCCCAAGTCACCGTCACCACCGAAAACGGCACCTTCGTCTACAACTCATAATCCCATTTTCAACTTTCACCTTTCAATTTTCAACTTTCAACTTTCAACTTTCAATTTTCAATTTAAAAAATTTTCACCTTTCAACTTTCAATTTTCAATTTAAAAAATTTCGCTCTAATATAACAAATGACTGATTTTTACCAAATAGTCTCAATGTCGCGTCTCTTCGAGACGCTAGGAGTGAGTTTATTCTGTCACCGCACTGCGCTGCGCTTGTACGGTGTTATTGAGATTCAGCCTCTTCGAGGCTGCAAAAAATCAGTCTTATATTAAACTAGAGCCAAAAATTTTCAACTTTCAACTTTCAATTCCCATGGCCTCCATCTTTTCCAAAATCGCTGCTGGCGAAATTCCCAGCTACAAAGTTGCCGAAACCGACAACTGTTTCGCATTCCTCGACATCAACCCCGTGGTCCGTGGCCACGTCCTCTGCATTCCCAAGAAAGAAGTCGACTACATCTTCGACCTCGACGACGACCTCTACAACGACCTTCAGGCCTTCACACACCGTGTCGCCCGCGCCGTCAAGCAGGTATGCCCCTGCCGCAAAGTTGGCATGGCAGTACTAGGTCTGGAAGTACCGCACGCACACATCCACCTCATCCCCATGCAGAACGAGGGCGACATGAACTTCCACCACCATGTAAAACTCACCGACGAAGAGTTCCGCACCCTCGCCGACCAACTGGCCAAGGCTTTCCGCTAAGCCTCGCCCACCCTCATGGCTATCCTGCCAAAGGCCTGCACCGCCAGTGCCCTTGGCAGGATTCTCTTTCTCCCCTCTCGGGAAAGGTTGCACGAAGACGGTCCCCGCCCATCCCCTCTTCAGAGGGGTGCCACGCAGTGGCGGGGTATGTTGAAAATTGAAAGTTGAAAATTGAAAGTTGGCTGCCGCTTATGATTGCTTGAATGTGTTAACGTGTGAATGTGTGAATTATTGCTTGAATGCTTGAATGTGTAAATGCTTGAGTGAAAATACTCAAACAATCAAGCAATCAGACAATCAAGCAATCAACAGATTTACGAATTAACACATTAACGAATTAACGAATTCTTTCAATTTTCAACTTTCAACTTTCAATTTTCAATTTTCCACTACCAGTTTCTGCGTGCTCGTGCCCTTCGCCGTGGTCAGCGTCACGAAGTAGGTGCCCGACGGCAGGACAGACACGTCCAGCACGCACTCCCGCGTACCGCGTGCCAGCTCCTTGCGCAGCACCTCGCGGCCCGCAGCGTCGCTTACCGTCAACGTGCCGCCCTCGAAGCCCTCGCCCTCTGTCACGATACGCACCTCGCCCGACGCCGGGTTCGGCAACAGTCGGAACTGCCCGCCTACAGCCTCCGCCTCACGCACGCCCACGGGCTCGCCTTCGCGCCAGAATATCGCGGTGAACGAGGTATCCTGCGTCAACACTACAGGACGGTATATGTACCCGACGCCGTCGTTCCATCGCAAGAAGTAGTATCCCGCATGGGCGGTGGCCCTGATGGTCACCTCATCCCCGTCGTAGTACGTGCCGCCTCCCGTCACATAGCCGCGTTCCGCATCGTTGCTGTACACGTCGAGTCGGTACCGCGCCAGCGTGTCGAAATAGGCGGTGAACACCGTGTCCTGCGTCACTAAGACCGTGCGGGGGTTGTCCGTCACGCTGTCGTTCCAGCACACAAAGCCTCCTCCTTCCAGCGCCCTCGCTCGGAACCTCGCCGTCTCCCCCTCGTAATAGACGCTGTCGCTCCTCCTCACGTACAACGAATCGTCGGAAACCACCTCCCCGGGGAGGAAGTCATGCTCCACCCCCATCTCCACATAGCCCAGCGTATCGTCGTTGCTGCGCACCCCCACATGGTACTCCTGCAGCGGTGCGAAGTAGGCGGTGAACACCGTGTCCTGCGTCACGAATACCGTTCGGGGGTTGTCCGTCACGCTGTCGTTCCAATGGCTGAAGCGGAATCCTCGGCTGGGCACCGCCGTGATGCTCTGGTACGTCGAGTCGGGATAGAACGTGCTGTACTGGCCTGTCCCCTGCGCGCTGTCAGCAGAGGCCACCTCCACATACCGCTGCCCGTCGGTGATGACTCCGTACGGCCCGTAGAAATCATTCGCTATGTAAGAAGCCCAAGGCCCATCCGCGCCATAGCCTCTACAATAATGGGCGTATGTGTTGTAGCGTAAATAGTTCCACCCTGCCGTCCCTATGCTCACATAGATGCACGGGAAGTAATCGTGACTTCGATCCAAATAATTCCACGTGTTGCTGTTCGCCGAAGCCCCTATCCAAAACTCCCCCTCCAGCGTGTACACCGTGTCGAACAGCGCCTCGTACACGTGGCAGTACATGTTCCCAAACTGCACGTCGGAAGTCTTCGGCAGACACAGCATCTTCGGATGCGCCGTGTCCCATCGCACCGTCGCTATCCGCGTCAGGAACATCGAGTCCTCATACGGCGTCACTTCTCCGGACTTCCGTTCGTACAGGTACAGGTACTCCGGCAGCCGCGTGCTGTCTCGAATTAGTTCCCATGGTGTCCAATCGGGATGCTCCGGATCAGCCGCAGCATACGGCGACACCATCGCCCACAGTCCCCTGACGCGGATTGGGTGGGGCGCATATTGCTGCACGGTCGCAGCAGAATGGAAATCGGCTGTGCTTGCTGCGGTCTGGTAGACATCTCTGGAAGATAGGATACCGTGCGTGTGGGGTTCCCGATAAAAAATGGCCGTGTCGTACCAGTATGTGTAGTAGTAGTTCGGCTGGCGTACGCCGCACGGCAGCGTGTCTGTCGAAACCCTGGCCGGGTTCTGACCCCGCAGCACCATTGGCAGCAACACCGCCATGGCAATTAGAATTATTGTCTTTTTCATGATAATAAATTATTTAAGG
>CAMZFW010000067.1 GCA_947306225.1 uncultured Bacteroidales bacterium | reverse complement strand
CGTCGAAACTCTCGATAAGGCTGTTGCCTTGCATAAACTTGTAGTCGAAGTTGGGTAATGGCTCGGGCCTCTCAGCATCAACGACAATAGAGAGCCAGAATCGCAGGCGGGCGATGTCGATGGCTCCTTTCTCTATATCTACGCCGTAGATGTTGTTTTCGATGATTTGTTTCTTGAGGACGGCGCGTTTATTGTCCACTTCAAACATACCCCCCGGCTTCGCCGTACCCCTCTCAAGAGGGGATGGTAGGGCGGCGTGGTCGATATCTTCCATTGCCTCGCGGCAACGCCACAGCTCATTTAACAAGCCCATGGGGAAAGCTCCGCTGCCGATGGCGGGGTCACATATTTTCACTTCTCGCAGGGCGGTGTCGAGTGTTGTGCGGTAAGGCTCTAACTCGGCGGGGAACTCGTGTTGTTCGACAAAATCACGGATGGATTGTTTTAGGTCAAGTTTCTCCGAGGCATTGTCTGTCTCCAACTTGCTGTCGAGGTAGGCTATCAGGCTCTCTTTGCACATGTAGCGCACTATCTCCTTGGGGGTGTAGAAGGCACCTTTGGCTTTGTTGTCCTCCAACAGGCTTTCAAAGATTTTGCCCAGCATCTCAGGGTCGACACCAATATCTGCATCGTCGGGGTCGTTCTCATCCACGGTGAAGTTGTACGAGGCCATGAACTCAAACAACCTCTCAAACAACGAGGCGGGCAGTTTCAACTTCGCCGTATCCATCGAATCCCGCTCAAACAGACCGCCATTCAGATAAGGCAGTCCTTTCCACTGCTCCAATAGTTGCACATCCCACCCTTCGTCGCGAAACAGTTTCTCGCGGTTTTGTGGTTCGGTGTTGAAGATGCCAAAGAAGAGCGGTTCCAGCACCTGCTCTAGGAAGTCTGCCCTGCGGTCAAGTGGCTGCATGAAGAAGAGGTTCTTCAGAAACTCAGGGTCGCCATTCAGCCAGCCTTTCTTTTGCAAGAAGTGCAGGAAGACAATGCGTCCCATCATCTTCTTAATGTAATCAGCAAAAAGTTTGGACAACCCGCTGTATAAAGTGGGGTCTTTGCTAATCAGCTCAACGGTTGTCCTGAGAATGCGGTCATAGTGACGGTGGTACTCGTCGAAGAACTCCTTGCTGAGTGCATCTACCGAGAAGGTCTTATGCAGCTCGTCTAATGTCAGTCGCTTTTGTGCCAAGTCTGTCAGTCGTGAGACTGGAGTATTGTATTGCCCTTTCGGGTCGCCGAACACATACGAGAATCGTTTGGCTGAGGTAACACCACCTTTCAAGTCGCAGATATACGACAACCGCCAGTGCTCGCCATCGTCAAAGACGGCAATGGCAGCTTCAGCTCCATATTTATTATTTACATATGGGTGAAGCATCTTGCGAAATCCCACCCGCTTGCGACGCACGTCACCACTATGAACATGAGTATAATACAGACCTATCTCCTTGCCCTCATTGTCGGTTAGGTATCCAAGTCCATATAGTTGGTCACCATTATCATATTGTTCCAGCATCTCGGGTGATGTGAGTAGTCTTTGTGCATGTAATAGCTGACTGAGTATTACCCTGCGATAGGTCTCAAGGTCGAACGGTTGTTGGAAGAGGTCTCTCAGTTTGTTATTCATGGTTAGTTGTGTTTTTGTTGTTGATGTTAATAATGATGGTGGGTTCTATCAATTCTGTATATATGTCGCGTCCCCTTCGGGACGCACTTATCTGATGTCTGAGTGTCACGGCACTGTACAATATACGTGTTGCTCCCATTCGGTCGCGACACTGTACATTGCTTGTACCGTGTTATGAATGGTCACACCTCTACGAGGTGTTTTTTTGTTTTGAGTAGGGTTGAAAGTTATCATTGCATGAATGTTTCGGAGATGATGATGTCGGGAGTGTCGTAGTTTGTGTCTGATGCATCTTCCTCTTCAATGTCGGGGCAGTAGGTGTCGGCAAGGTCGATAATCTGCTGTTCCAACGCCTCTTTGCCCAAGGGCTCCTTGCTACGTTGTTGTTTGGCCAAGTCTGCCAATTCGCGAGGCAGTGAGTTGTATTCACCCTGCTCTACGACGGCTTTGAGCCGTCGGCACAGTTCCTTTCCATGCTCGTCGCTCATGGCATTAATGGCTTCGTTGCGCAGGAATTTCAAGGCACCTGCCGTTTTGTTGTCACGGATATTGATACGCATGGAGGTGGTGGTGTCTTGCTGGAGCAACATTTGATTGTACAACTCTACTGCTCGACCCACTTGTTGGAAATGTTTCAGCTCTACGCTGTCGATGGGCATTCCTGGCTCGGAGGGGTCGGCTTTTAGATGTCGCACGGCTTCCAGGAATGTGAGCCTGTGAGGGACACCCGTCGAATCCACCAACACATAATCCATTCGCTCTTGCGAAGCGAGGAACACCATAGTGGTGTCAGCCTTGTTTGCCTCGCTATTGGCGGCAGAGCGGACACATCGGCTTTTGGGTGGCAGGTTTTTGATACGCTCGTATAGTTCGGGATTGTTTTTGTGCAGATCGCTCACTTCTCGAAAAAGTGCCAATTTTTCGTCGTTCTCGTCAGGTTCATCGGGATTGAAGAGCTTGAACTCCTTTACAATCTCTTCGTGTGAATAGATTTGCGAGTCTTCACCCAGTGCGCTGTGAAAGCCCTGCAATTTGATAAGGGCATTGCTGTAGAGCTGAATCTCTTTATCGCCTTGCCGCGAGGGGTAGAACATGTAGTTGTAAATAACGTCAGACTCGCTGCCAATACGGTTCACACGTCCGTTGCGTTGCATCAGGCGACTGGCATTCCATGGTGAGTCGTAGTTGACAATCACATTAGAACGATGCAGGTTGACACCCTCGGCCAACACGTCGCTTGTAACGATGATATTGTATTTGTTCTGTTTAGTTCCACTGTAATTGGCATCGAAGTTGGCGGCAATGTCTTCACGCTTCTGATTGCGGTTGGCAGCAGTCACTTTCAGTACATCGTTTCGGCCCAGCCGTTCGGTGATTGTATCGCAGAGGTAATCAACAGTATCTACACTCTCGCTGAATACCACTAATTTCTGATTGATGTTCTCATGTGGGTTGAACAGCTCGTTTTGCAGCATTTCGACAAACAGCTCCAGTTTGGGGTCGTTGTCTACGGCATCCCACTGTTGGCAGAGCTTGTCCAGCTTTTCGGCATCCTCGTTGAGCATCTGCAATAGGGCGTCCTTGAAGTCGGCAGCATGATAGACAAAGTCAGCACGGTCTACTCCTTTTGCCTCGATGTACTGGATGATTTCGTCCAATTCCATCTCTTTCTCTGTCTGCAGCTGCTTCACATTATATTCGGGCGCAATAAGTACTTTGTCCTCGGCAAACATGTCAATCATGCCATTGGTGATATTGAGGAAGGTGTGTAGCGATTCCTTGAACGCATTGAAGCTACTCTCCAGCCGCTTGACCATGTGTGTGCGGAATATGCCAGTTAGCAGCAACGCCACATGTTTTCCCTGCTTGCCTTTGTAGGGTACGCCCTCACGGAAGAACTCTACGGCACGATAGCGGGCATAGTGCAGCCCTTTGCCATCGGGGTTAAGTTCTGATGGAGTATCGGTGAGCAGGTGTACGGTTGTGGCAAACAAGTCTGCCAATTGGTCGCTCATTTCATAGCGACGGTCGCGTATAGGAGCAAACTTGGGGAAGGTGATACCCTGCGCTTCGAGGTCTGCACGATAGCGTGGCTCATGCATAATGTTGTTGCGTGTGCGACGCACCATGACAGGCTCTAGCACCCGCCGCCGAATCTCATCCATTAGTGTATCGACCTGTTTGACAAATAGGTCGTGGGGCAGGCGGTCGCGCTGTTTCATCAGCGACTTGTATTGGTTGATCCATTCAGAGAAGGTTCGCGCCAAGTCGCCTATGCCTTCGATGGTGCAGTTGCGTGCATCTTGAAATAGCAACAATTCGTTACGGATGTCGCTGGGGTCGTTATTGTAAGGGGTGGCAGAAAGTAACATCACTTTCTTGCGTGTGCCCTCTACTCGTCCGCGGTTGGCACGTCGCGATTTGCAGATAATCTGTAAGTTCTTGTAGGTCTGGTTACCATCGTTGCGGAAGTTGTGTGCTTCGTCTACAATGACAAGGTCGTATTCGCGTGGCTCGCGGTAGTTGTCGCGACCGTCCACCACTTTGTCCAAACTGCCACTGCTGACAAACCATGTGTATTTTGCTATTTCGAACTTCTTGAAAGTCTCTTCCCAGGCCTTACGCACAGCAGGAGGCATAATAACAAGAATGCGTGTATAGCGGCCATTCTCTAAGATGAACCGCTTGGCTATCATGGCTGCAACAGGTGTTTTGCCCAGACCTACCACATCGGCAATAAAGCAGCCGTTGTGTCGTATCAGGGTCTGGTACCCTTGGATGACGGCATCGTGTTGGTAGCTGAGGTCGAGGAAGCCGTAACGTGTGGGGTCGATGTCGAACGAGTCCTCCACCATACTGCCAAAGGTGTCTATCAGCACCTTCATGTATAGTTCGTAGGGTGTGGGCGGTTGCTCGGTGTTGAGGTGTGTGGCACTGCGGGCGTGTTGCATATCCTCCACACTCACGGCAACACTCTCGTTCCACAGCCTCCAGAACTCGTCTTCGCAATAGCGCACATCGTCGTAGTCCTTCATTGCCACATTGAGTTCATAGCGGTGGTCGTTGGCAGTGCCCAACCCTTGGTCAGTGAGGTTGCTGCTACCCATAATGACCCAACCGTCGCTATGTTGGGAGAAATTGTCGGGCAAGCAGAGATAGAACTTGGCATGTAGATTGCGGGTGGCGTGTATTCGTAATTGCAGTTTGCCCGAGGCAATGTCGTCGAACATCTGTATTATCCCATGTTCGGTGTCGGCATCGTAATGTGCTTTGCGGATGTCGGCAACCAGTTGTTGGCGATACTGATTCACCACTTCGTCTGGATGGCTGTCGGCAGTGAAGAACATCTGGGGGTTGTGATGACGGAATATATCATCGATATTGATGCCAACGAGGATTCGTATCTCTTTTACGTTTTCCAGTTCCTTGCGCAGTTTGAAATAGCCCGAAGAACGAAAATAGCCAACCACAGCATGGAAGATGTCGAAGTTGGCCATTGCTGTGGCGATGCCGTGGAACTTGTCCATCAGCGTCGTCTCTATATTGTTGAAGAATTTGGTGCTCATAAGGCTTGGCGTGTTGTGCGCTTCGCCTTTCAGAACAATAAAAAAAGTAATCCGTGAACTTTTTGCTAGTGCTGAGGCTCCGGAAATTGCCTATGCTATACAAGAAAGCACACGGATATACCGCGTGCGTTCCGCTTTCTTGATAGCATGTACTTGAATTTTCCGGATTCCAGCACTACAATGAAAAGCAAGAAACGCTTTATACTATGTCGTTAATTTATAATTCTTTATTTCTTCTTTTGTTCGTTTGTTTTTGTTGTTAAAACTCGTTTTTACGCTGCAAATTTACACAAAAATTCTCATTCGGTGCAAAAACAGACTCATTTTTTTAGGGGGGAGGGTAGTATTGCTAGTATTTCTAGTACTTCTAGTATCTCTAGTAGGACTAGGATTGCTAGTGGGGCTAGTATTTCTAGTTTATGGGGTTGCTTCGCTTAGTTGTTTTTTGAGGGCGGCTATTTCGGCTTTGAGGAGGCGGTTTTCTTCTTCTAGCTCGCGAAGGCGGCGGTCTTGCTCTTGGCGGTAGCCGGTACGGGCGGCGTGCATCCGCTCTTTGACTCCGCCTTCGGTTACAAACTGCTTCTCTAGGTGCTGCAGATAGGTGTCGGCCATCTTGTCAGTAATGTGGCAGAGGGTAATGGCCATATTGCAAAATTCTTCCGCCGACAAACTTTCCGCCAACTGGCAATAGTCATCATAAAGGTTATGGGTACGGCAAAAGGCCAGCATCTTCTCAAAGCGCGGATGGCTTTTATCCCATAGCTGCAAGGAGTGCTTTTTCAGGTAGTCCTCGTAGTCTTCCCTCAGTTCCTGAAGGCTGGCCCGACCCACGTTGACCAGTTTCACTTCGGTCTCGCTACTGGTCATAGCTGCCTCGCTGCCCTCCACAATATTCTGCTTGCCGCTACGGGCGGCCTGGTTCATCTGGTCGACGGTGCGGTCGCCATACAGGGGCAGGAAACGCTTACAAAACACATCTGTCAGCATCACCAAGACTTCGCTCTTCTGATAGAGGTGGAGGCTTTTGTAATCTGGCACTCGGCGGAAGATGCTTTTCTGCTGGGAGGACATGAGGTTTCTTTTTTTTAATTTCTAGTAAAGCTAGTAGTGATAGTATTTCTAGTAGAACTAGTATTTCTAGTATGACTAGTGGGGCTAGTGATACTAGAAATACTAGATACTGAATCAGTTATTACCAAAGCTGGGCGCGGCACTCGGGTGCCAAGTACATGGCGCAGCCGGGCTGGATGCCGAAGGCCTCGAGGAATTCGGTGACGTGCGGCAGGGTGGCGTTGACGCGGTTCTCAGCAAGGCTATGGACGTCGCTGGCGGTGAGCTGCAGCTTCGCCTCTTCGCGGATGTTGCTGGCCCATACACCGGCGTAGGCGAGGAAGAAACGCTGGGCAGGCGTGAAGCCGTCCATCTTCTTCTCGTTAACCTGACGCTTGGCGATGGCGTTCTGCAAAGCCTGATAGCTGATGTGCAGTCCACCGTTGTCGGCGATATTCTCACCAAGGGTGAGCTTGCCGTTGGCATAGGTCTCGGGGGCGTCGCTGACCTTCACCTTGTTGAACCAGTCGACCAGCACCTGTGCGTTCTGCTGGAAGCGGGCGGTGTCCTCGTCCTCCCACCAGTCGTTGAGGTTACCGTCCTTGTCGTAGTGGCGGCCTTGGTCGTCGAAGCCGTGGGTCATCTCATGTCCGATAACCACACCGATGGCACCATAGTTGAAGGCATCGTCGGCATTCATGTCGAAGAAGGGTTTCTGGAGGATACCGGCAGGGAAACAAATCTCGTTGGTGGTGGGGTTGTAGTAGGCGTTGACGGTCTGCGGAGTCATGCCCCACTCAGTCTTGTCGACGGGCTTGTCAATCTTGGAAACCATGTAGGCGATGTCGAACTGGTTGGAGCGGATGACGTTGGCGAAATAGCTGTCCTTCTTGATTTCAAGGCCGCTATAGTCGCGCCACTTGTCGGGATAGCCAACCTTGACCATGATGGTGGAAAGTTTCTCGATGGCACGTTTCTTGGTAGCGTCGCACATCCAAGTAGCTTCGTGGATACGCTGTGCAAAGGCCTCCTTCAGGTTGTTGACCATTTCCACCATGCGGTGCTTAGCGTCAGCAGGGAAGTATTTCTCAACATAGAGCTTACCCAGCGCCTCGCCCATGGCACCGTCGACGGTGTTGGTGACGCGTTTCCAGCGGGGACGTAGCTGTTCGGCACCGCTGAGGGTGCGGCCGTAGAACTCGAAGTTGGCATTGACGAAGTTGCTGCTGAGATAGCTTGCTGCGGAGTTGATGACGTTCCAAGCGTAGTAGGCCTTGATGGCTTCGAGGCTCTTAGCCTCGTTGAGCACTACACCCAACTCGTGGAAATACTCGGGCTGGCACATGTTGAAGCTGGTGAGATTGGTCAGACCAATTTCAGCGAAATAGCTCTTGAGGTCGAGGCCAGCGGCACGAACGGCGGCCGTGTCGAATGTCATCTTGTTGTAGGTCTTGAAGGGGTCGCGGTTGTCCTCGTTGCTGTACTGCGCCTTGGCGAGACGGGTTTCGAGGTCCATGACCATCTTGGCGAGTTGGGCGGGAGTCTTGCCGCTGAGCTTGTCGTAGCCGGCGTTGGCAAACTGGGTCTCCATCAACTTGATGTAAGCCTTGCGCAGCTCAGGCTCACGGCCTTTGCTCTCGAGGTAGTAGTCGCGCTCACCCATACCGATACCGGTTTGGTAGAGCCAAGCGATGCACTGGTTGGCATCAGCTGCGTCGGCCTCGTTGAAGAGAACGAAGAAGGGATTGATGCCGATACCGTGGAGTTTACGCATCTCGGGTTGAAGCTCGTCCACCTTCTTGATGGCGGCAATCTCATTCAGATAGGGCATAATGGGTTCGGCACCCTGCTGCTCGATGGTAGCAGTGTCCATACCCACGGTGTAGAGGGTGGCAATCTTGTCGCCATAGCTGCCGGGCTGGTTCTCGTTGTTCACCAACGAGTCAATAAGCGTGCGGAGCTGCTCTTGGTTGGTCTCGGCCAGCACGTCGAAAGCGCCATAGCGGCTGTGCTCGGCATCCAGCGGGTGGGCTTTCAGCCAGCCACCGCAGGCATAGTGGTAGAAATCCTCGGCAGGGTTGACGGTAGTGTCGAGGTTGTCGAGATTGACCCCAGAGGTCAGCTCGGGGCCTTTGTGACATGACGTCGCAGCAAAAAGCGTGAGAGTCATAATTGCTAATACAGTTTTTTTCATTTGTTGATGATTATTATTTTACTTTAATTGTCATGGAGATCGTTTCAAACACCCATAAGGTGAAGTCACATTATTGTTTGTAACGGGCCACTGTATGGAATCTAGAATAATTCATATTTAATCATGAGCCTTACCTATTCTTAAAATACCGAGGATGCGGCGACGTACATTGAGCGGTAGGTGCATCGTCAACCACGTGCGGAGTGTGGAGCGATAACGCGCTATCTCCATACCGGGCCACACTTGCTCACCCTCCTTCACCGCTCCAATATGATACAGAGCATCACACAGCATCTGATATTTCTTCAAGACACCATGGTATCTCAAAGTGCTGGTCGTCGCCCAAATACCAACCGACTGCGTATTGTCGAGAACATGATAGCAACCATTATACCATTCCTTGCAGCCAAGTAAGGGGATGTCCGACTTGATAAGCCATGCTTTCACCCACGAATCGTCGCACCGACGGCAATACAACGTCCGCTTCCATCTATAGCGCAACACCCCTTTGGGGAGCAGGCCAGGAGCAAAACAGCAGGCACCACTGTACATCTCGTTTTGGTGAGAAGGCTCCAGCCGGTAGGGCTCACAGTCCCACACGCCATGGCTATAAGTGCTGCGCCGTCCGTAGTAGCACACCACCGTGCGAGGGTATGCCAACGAATAGGTCAACAGAGTCTCAACATGGTCGGGAGGGTAATAGATGTCGTCGTCAATCATCACATTATAACCGTCGCCGAAATACTTGAACGCCTCCCACCGCTTGTGGCAGTATGTGTTGCCCCTCACCCAGCGCACCTCGTCGAGCAAATGGCGGTCCAAACACTCTTGAATTGACTGGGGAATGCGGTGGCGATACTCAGAGATAGAAAGCCAACAGACAATCCGAGTCGGCTTAAAAGTCTGCTGTGAAAAGTACGACAGCACCTCCGGAACGCAACTATCTCTCTTTTTCCAAGTAGTGAAATGTACGTAGACGGGTGTTGAAAAACCGTCGTGCAGCTTCTCCCTAATATCATCTATTTCATTTTCAGTCATTAAAATATATTATTATATATAAAAATAACTTGCAAATATACCAACTTTTTTTGACTTATTGACATACACTAGAAAATAAACTCACTCATTGATGTGTCAACGTGCGATATTCTAGCATAAAGGTACCTATGCTTGTCTTGTCAGTTCGGCTGCCCTAGCACGCTCTCAAAAGCCTTCGACAACGGAATAAAAATTACATACTGATATAAATAAATTTTGCTACATCTAATTTTTTTCGTATCTTTGCATTGTCAAAATAAGTATAATAGGATGAGAATTGTTTCAAAAAAGGCGATAAGTCAATATGTTGTAAACAACCCACAGGCATTGAAGCCTCTTGATGACTGGTATAAAAAAACGAAAGAAGCCGACTGGCACAATTTTGCCGACATTCGCCGTACATTCGCTACAGTGTCACAAGTGGGGAACGACCGCTATGTATTTGACATAAAGGGCAACGACTACCGCTTGGTGGTAATCATTCTCTTCACGCCACACACGGTATACATCCGCTTTATCGGGACACACGATGAATATGATAAAATCAAAGATATACAAAACATTTGAGATATGGCACATATTAAGAACGAAGCAGCCTACGAGGCCGCAATGGCAAGGATTGAAGAACTTCTGAAAGTGGTGTCGGACGATATGCCGTTGACCGACCCGCACATGGCCGAACTGGATATGCTTTCTGAACTTGTGGAAGAATACGAAGACCTCAACTATCCGTTCCCACCACCAGAGATGATGCTTACCGAAGCAATCAAAGAGAGCCTTCATAAAAAGAAAATGACTCAGCGCGAAGCAGCTGCCCTGCTGGGCATATCGGCACCACATTTCAGCGAGATTGTGCGTGGCAAAACAGAACCATCCCTGCCGCTGGCGCGTAACATCAGCCGTAAGCTCGACATCCCTGCTGAGATTGTGTTAGGAGTATAGATCATCTGTCGGCAGTCGATTTCTCGTTCTTTTGCTAAATCCTCGTACACTCTTTTATTCTCAATACTACTCTTTGATTACTTGCGTTGGAATTAACCGTTTGAAGGTCGTAGCAAAAACCCGTATCACTAATGTAAAGGGAAAACAGCCCACGCGAAACACGTGAAGCCGTCAAACCACCCTTGTGATACTTTGATAATTTGCTACGTTCTCAAGTACAAGGAAGCATAACGCTTCTAATTATAAATACTTTCGGTATGAGTTTATATCCTCAAAACCGACTGCAAAATCACAACAATTTTCTCATTTCACAAAATATATTTCTCCGTATCGAGTTTTTGTCGTATTTTTGCAAATCGAAAACAATGTGAATTATAATGGAAAATAAACTCAGAAACAATACTATTGAAATCGACAAGGACAAGTTTCGGTTCGATGTGGATGTGTATATCTTCAGGGAAGAGAAACACATGGCAGCCTATTGTCCATCACTCGATCTCGCCACTACAGGTAACGACTTTCAGGATGCGGTAAAGAATTTCTACGAGTGTCTGCAACTGCATGTGGAGTGCTGCATGGAGATGGGCACATTTGAGGAAGATTTAAAAGAACACGGTTGGAAAGTAAGCCCCAAACGTGTGGTTCCACCGTCGTTCCGAACCCAACTCAAAAGCCCACAATTGTCAGAACTGATGCAAAGCAACACCAATTTTGAACGTATCTCTGCTCCTGTCAGAATAGCTGCCTTCGCATGAAAAAACTATCAAACACCTCTTTGAAAGAGTTTCGTTCCGTACTAACAGTTCTTGGGTTACACAAAATGCGTACAAAAGGAGGACACGAAGCTTGGGTACGAGAAGGATTGAAACGTCCTGTAATCATTCAAACCCATGTGGATCCAGTATCTGAATTAGTGGTAAGAAAGACCATCAAAGATCTCGGCCTCACCCGTGAGGAGTTTATCACCCTACTAGAGTCTCTTTAAAATGTAAATAGCAGAAACAAATAAAGGGTGCCGCTTAGACACCCTTTATTATTTATTGCTCTCCGCGAGCACGCGGTTAGTACATTCCGCCCATGCCGCCCATGCCGGGGTTGGCGGGCATTGGGGGTTCGGGTTCTTTGATGTCGCACATGACGCACTCGGTGGTCAGCAGCATGCCGGCGATGGAGGCAGCGTTCTGCAGGGCAACACGGGCAACCTTGGCGGGGTCGATGACACCGCTCTTGAACAGGTTCTCGTACTTCTCGGTGCGGGCGTTGTAGCCGTAGTCGGCCTTGCCGTTCTTCACCTCGTTGACAATGACGGAGCCTTCGAGACCGGCATTCTCGACAATCATACGCAGCGGCTCTTCGATGGCGCGACGGATGATTTCGACACCCAGTTTCTCGTCCTCGTTGGCGGGAGTGATAGCGTCGAGCTTAGCAGCGGCACGGATGAAAGCGGTGCCACCACCGGGGATAATACCCTCTTCGACAGCTGCGCGGGTGGCGTGCAGGGCATCGTCGAAGCGGTCCTTCTTCTCCTTCATCTCCACCTCGCTGGCTGCGCCAACGTAGATGACTGCCACACCGCCTGACAACTTGGCCAAACGCTCCTGCAGCTTCTCGCGGTCGTAGTCGCTGGTGGTCTTCTCAATCTGAGCCTTAATCTGATTGACGCGGCTCTTAATCATATCGCTGTCGCCAGCACCGTTGACGATGGTGGTATTATCCTTGTCAATGGTAATCTTCTCGCAGGTGCCGAGCATGTCGAGGGTAGCGTCCTCGAGCTTGTAGCCCTTCTCCTCGCTGATGACGGTGCCACCGGTGAGGATAGCGATGTCTTCGAGCATCTCCTTACGACGGTCGCCAAAACCAGGAGCCTTCACGGCAACCACCTTCAAGCCGCCACGCAGACGGTTGACAACCAATGTGGCCATAGCCTCGGTCTCGACATCCTCAGCAATGATGAGGAGCGGACGACCGTTCTTGGCAACGGGCTCCAAGATGGGCAGAAGAGTCTGCAGGGTGCTGATTTTCTTGTCGTAGATAAGCACAAGAGGATTGTCGTAGGTGCACTCCATCTTGTCGGTGTCAGTCACGAAGTAGGGGCTGATATAGCCGCGGTCGAACTGCATACCCTCGACCACCTTCACGCTGGTCTCGATGCCCTTGGCCTCCTCGATGGTGATAACGCCGTCCTTAGAGACCTTCTCCATAGCCTCGGCGATGATGTCGCCAATCTGGCTGTCGTTGTTAGCACTGATGGTGGCAACCTGACGAATCTTCTCGATGTCGCCGCCCACCTCTTCCGACTGAGCCTTGATGTCCTCGACGACGGCTGCAACAGCCTTGTCGATACCGCGTTTCAGATCCATGGGGTTGGCACCGGCGGTGACGTTCTTCAAACCGGTGTTCACGATAGCCTGTGCCAGCACGGTGGCGGTGGTGGTGCCGTCGCCAGCCTGGTCGTTGGTCTTGGAGGCAACCTCCTTCACCATCTGGGCACCCATATTCTCGATGCCGTTCTCCAGCTCAATCTCCTTGGCAACGGTAACACCGTCCTTGGTAATCTGGGGAGCTCCGAACTTCTTGTCGATAACCACGTTGCGGCCTTTCGGACCGAGGGTCACTTTCA
>CAMZFW010000066.1 GCA_947306225.1 uncultured Bacteroidales bacterium | reverse complement strand
TTAAAGTATTTTCAGAAAATACAAAGGTTTCTAAATAACATATAAAATTATTTTCATCTGCTATGAATGTGAAATCATTGTTTAAAAGTAATTTAGGCAAAGTATTGGTGCTCTTACTGGTGTTTGCGGCCATTGTATTTATTGCCAGCATCTTATTTGCCTGCGGATTGGGCTTCCAAAAACGTACTATATTCTTACGCGTCACGTATATGCTCATTGCCGTGTCGTGGGTCGTCTTCACAGTACGGTGGCTCTGCTTGAAATATGATTTTGCCGGACTTTGGCATGCCTTGATGAACGACCATTATAGACATCAAGAAGACTTTATGCTGAAAATCCATCGTGACTATCAAGAACTTGTGTCGAAATATCCTTTGTCTATCGCTGAGTATGAGTCGCATTGTTGGAAGCAGAATCCGCGTCCTTCTACCCCTGAGATTATGGAATCAGCCTTGGCAATAAGTGAATTAGATTGGATAGAACGGGAGAAGAATGCCCGTAATAAGATGAATGAAAAACGCAGCAAGAAATGAGGAAGAAAGTCTTTGTCAGTGGCTGTTACGACCTATTGCACAGTGGACATGTTGAGTTTTTCCGTCAGGCAGCAGAATATGGTGACTTGTATGTGGGCATTGGCTCCGACGAGACTATCCTACACTATAAGAACCATAAGACCCTCTATCCCGAACAAGAACGCCTTTTCATGGTGAAGTCTATCCGCTATGTGAAGGATGCCTACATCAATCAAGGAAGCGGAGTGTTGGACTTCATTCCTACGCTCGACATAGTACGTCCCGATATCTTGTTAGTCAATAGCGATGGCGATACCGCCTCCAAGCGACAGCTTTGTCAGGAGCGTGGCATGGAATATATTGTGTTGGAACGTACGCCACACGAAGGATTGGCTGGTCGATCGTCCACCGACTTGAAGGCGCACTCTTGCCAACTGCCCACCCGTCTCGACTTGGCTGGGACGTGGATTGACCAACCCTATGTCAGCTGCTTTGCGCCGGGGTGGGCCATCACTATCTCGCTGATGCCGACCTTCGAGATACGTGAGCGTTGTGGACTCTCCACTTCAACGCGCAACCAAATCAAACGTATCTGGCCCTATTGCCTGCCTAATATGGATGCGGAGATGCTGGCTCGACTTGTATTTTGCTTTGAGAACAATCCCGAACGCGAGGATGGCATCGTCAGTGGGGCACAGGATGCCATAGGTATATGTGTGCCGGGGCTTTGTCGCCATTACTACGATAACCATTTTTGGCCTGAGAAGATAGAGATGTGCAATGATGAGCAGGTGCTTTCGTGGTTGGAGCAACATCTGATAATGGTGCCTATGGAACCCCGTCACCCCGACTGCAATGTTTTAGAGGGAAAGGATATCACCGAATCGAAAGTCCGGAGTTTGACTCGTGCCGCCGCCAATTGTTGGCAAGCCATCTTAGCCTGCGACTTGAAGGCGTTTGCCACTGCCTATAAGGCCTCTTTCGATGCCCAGACGGCTCTGTTCCCTGCCATGATTCAAGGCGGGGTGCAGGCATATATCAATAAGTATTCCGTCATGCCCGATGTCTTGGCGTGGAAGATGCCAGGTGCCGGCGGTGGCGGCTATTTGGCAATGGTGGTTGTGGATGCCGAGCGGTTTTGTACCGAGCATCGTGAGGCAATAAGGCTGGTGATACGCAGGAAAGGTGAGGTATGATAATTATACATACCCCGCCACTAGCGTGGCACCCCTCTTAAGAAGGGACGGCTGACGCGGTTGATTTGACAACATATTTAAATATGAATACAAATAATACTATACCGAGGTCATATCTTAGGCCTTTTGCGCTGGTCACCCTTTTGTTTCTGCTCTGGGGGCTGGCAAACAACATGACCGACACGCTGCTGGCAGCTTTCAAGAAAATAATGTCCATGAGCGACACCCAGACTACACTCATCCAGTTTGCTTTTTATGGTGCCTACTTTTGTCTGGCGTTGCCTGCAGCCCTGTTTATTCGTCGTCATAGCTATCGGAGTGGTGTCGTGCTGGGACTATGCCTATATGCGGCAGGAGCCATACTCTTTATGCCTGCCGCCAAGGCGGCGAGTTATGCTTTCTATCTGATTGCCATCTACATCATGGCTGGTGGGTGTTCTGTATTGGAGACCACAGCCAATCCCTATATCCTCTCTATGGGGTCCCCCGAAACGGCCACTCGTCGACTCAACATTGCACAGGCGTTCAACCCCATCGGATCCATTTTGGGTATTGTGTTGAGCAAAGTATTCATTTTAAAAGATATCTCCCTCTATTCCGTTTCTGGTACCTATATGACGTTGGGACTTGTGCTATTGGGTATATTGGTAGTCATGCTCTTGGTGAAGATGCCCGAAGGGCGTGATGATGGAGGTGGTCAGGCTGACAGAAGTACCGTTGCTGCCACCGTTAGACGCTTATGGGCAAACAAGCTCTATCGTCGTGGTGTGGTGGCGCAGTTTTTCTACGTAGGGGCGCAGATTGGGGTGTGGAGTTTCACCATCCGTATTGTGATGCAGGAACTGGGTGTGCTTGAGGCCGAGGCTGCCAACGTCTATCTTGTCGCCATTGTCGGCTTTTGTGTGTCAAGGTTCCTATACACGTGGCTGATGCGCTTCTTTGCTCCATCCAAATTGCTGCTTTTCGGCTCAGTCTTGTCGTTGGTGTGTGCGTTGGTGGTAGTCCTTGCCGCAGGCACTGGGTGGTTGCTGGTCACATTCTTGGTTCTTGTCAGTGTCTTCATGAGCCTGATGTTCCCCACCATATATGGTTTGGCACTGGAGGGTGTCGAGCGTCCCGAGTGTGGTGGCTGCGTAGGTGATGCCAAGATAGGTGCTTCGGGACTCATCATGGCAATACTGGGTGGTGCATTGCTCACACCCTTGCAGGGTATGCTCAGCGACCGTTTCTCCATTTACATCTCCTTTTTGGTTCCTGTTATCTGTTTTAGTGTTGTGCTTTCATATTCGTTATATTCAATCCGTACCCAAAAGAAATGAAACGTTATTGTCAGACATTGGAACTTGCCAATGACGAGGAGCTGGTTCGCAAATATGTCGAAGTTCACTCCCATGTATGGCGTGAAGTGATGGATGGGCAACGCGAAGTGGGCATCCTCGACATGCAGATATACCGCTATCAGAACCGTGTTTTTATGATATGCGACACTGTTGACGATTTCGACTGGGAACGCGACATGGCGAGGTTGGCCACGCTTCCCCGTCAGGCGGAGTGGGAGGCATACGTGGCGCAATACCAAGGTTGCGACCCGTCGCTTCCCTCTGCTTCCAAATGGCATTTAATGGAACAGATTTATCGTCTCGAATAGGTGCGAAAAACGACTTTTTCGTCATTGTGAGGTGGTTTTTGCAAGGTTATGTGATGCGTGTTTGAAAAAATATTTGGTTGACAATCAGTGTAAAATGGGATATTTTGAAAAAAAACTTTGCCAATTGAAAAAATAGTAGTACTTTTGCACCCGCTTTTGAGAGGTATAAATGACCTTTCGCGAAAGAAAAAAAGCAATTGTCCATTGGTGTAATGGTAGCACATCTGACTCTGGATCAGCCAGTCTAGGTTCGAGTCCTGGATGGACAACAAAAAAAGCCCGCAACCATCTGATTGCGGGCTTTTTTGTTGGCCTATTGTTCAACTCGCCTCATTTCCCACGAGTCTTTGCGGCCGTTGGGGTAGGTGTAGGTCCAGATGAACCATTCGTTGTCGAGGCGTTCGATGTCGAAGGTGAACCATCGGCTGGAGTTGGGTAAGGTCTTCTTGACAATCTTGTTGGCATAGTTGACAGTCCATGAGTTGACGAACTCGTTCATGAGGTCCATGTGGAACCCTTCGGCGTGTTCGCTGAAGAGGAATTTGCCGTTCTCCACTCGCCAATTCCCTTGGCAGTAGTACAGGAAGTCAAAAATATGGAAAGCTGTCTCCATTGTGTCAGGTATAACAGTCTTCACAAGGGTGTTCAGACGTAGCGTGTGATGTTGTATGGCGGTGTCGGCATAGGTGCCGTCGGCGTAGAAGTCCAGTGTGCCTGTTTCGTCGCAGTGGATAGTGCCGTTGCCGTCGGGAGCAGCATAGTCCCAGGAGTGGGTGTACTCGTAATGGCCGGGAATGTGCTGCTCCTCAGGCTTCAGTATCTGGCTGTGCAATGCCATAGGCAAAACAGCCAGCAGGGTGATGAAAAAGAGTTGTTTTGTCATGGCTATTCGCTTGTAGTACTGGCGTTAGTACCGTCTTCCGAGCCCTCCTTCGAGCGGTTCTCCAGTTCCATCTTACCGAAGCGCAACGTGATGCCTGCCGATATGTAGCGGCTGTTCAACGTATAGCTGTTGCTTTCGCTCAGCAGATAGGGGTTGGTGTTGCTCGAACCGGACCCGATGGTCTTGCCCCAGTTGAAAATATCCTGCACATTGACGTATGCCGACAGCTTACGCTTGAAGAAGTCGGCTCGCACACCGCAGTTGAGGAAATATCTCGCCTTGCGCTCTGCCGCCAGGCTGATAGTGGGCGAAGAATAATTGGCCGAGGCGAACACCTGATACTTGTCGAACAGCTTCACCCAGAGGTTCAAACGGGTGCTCCAAGACACTTTGTGCTTGCTCAAGTCAAGTCCGCTGGCTTCATGCACAAAACTGTAGCCATAGTCATACACGTTAGTATAGAGGCGCACATTCAAGAACCCTGATGGGCGGAAGGTGACAAAGGCGGTTCCTCCCACACGGTAGGACGACCCCATGCTGTAGGGTACGGTGAACTGCACGATGCGGTCCAGTATGGGGTCTATATCGTCGGTGGAGCTGGTGAGACTGCTAATCTCGTTGGTGCTGAAGCGGGCATAACCCTCCAGTCCCACGTTGCCGAACGAGAGGAAATACTTGTTCCAACCCACCTCGGCATTGTGTGTGTACGAATAAACGCCTAGCAGGTCGCGGTTGCCAGTCGAATAGCTGTCTGTCGAGTAGCGTTTGTATGTGGTCACGTTTTCTTCTCCTGCATGACGCATACGCAGTGCGTAGTTCAATTTAAAGTTGTGCATGTCTTCCGTGCGGTAGGAGAGGTGGACCGAGGGGTTGAAAGTGACAAATCCTTTCGTCAGACTGTCGATAGTAAAGGGGAACGTCTCACTGCCGAAATAGCGGAAGTCGATATTGTCATATTGTGCGCCCAAGCCCAACTCCATGGTGAAGTTACCCCAACGGCGTGTCCACTCCACATCGCCCTCTACGGTATGCTCGGTGTCGTCAAAGTCATAGCTGCGCAACTCGTCCCTTACGTTCGATGTCGACATGCTGTCGATAACATTGTATCTCCGTGAACTTCCATTCAGCCCATAGCCCAGACCAAACGACAACTCCCCATTCTCGCTGTAGGGCCGGTTATAACGCACATCCATACCGAAATTATTTGAAGTGTACTTGTCCAGATAGCACTTGTCGTAGTTCTGGCCAAGGGTGTAGATGGTCCCCGTCTCATATTCTCTGAGCAGGTTGTTCTGGCTATTGCTGCCATTGGCGTTGTTGCGTATGCTGGCACGTATATTGTGGCCATTCTTGTCAAACTTGTGCGTATAGTCGATGTTGGCCATTCCGAACCAGGAGTTATTGGTGTTGTCCTTGCTGTCGGTATACTTGAACATCTGCAGCGGGGCAAAACTTGTGCGACCCCATTCCATCGTGCTCTCGCCAAAACTGTGGTTGTAGTTGCCGTGTGCCACAAAATCTATGTCCGTCATGCTGTCGATGGCATAGCTTACCCGTGCAAAGAAGTTACCGTTCATCCGCTGGTTCGAGCTCTCGTTGCTGCTTGTGTCGGTGGCAGTGGTGTCGAAACTTCCTTCGCTCAGCCCATCCTTCAGGTATGTGGTCTTGCTCCATCCCGAGTTGTGTGAGTAATTGTATCGGCCACTGGCATAGAGATTCACCGAAAGCTTCTCGTTAGCCCAAGTGTACGACACCCAAGGCGACACAAAAGGCTGTGTGGCTCCGTTCACGCCGAAGCTGATGAAATGGTTGCTCTTGATGTACGCCGACGTGATAATATTGATGACGGCATCGGCCGTAGTGGCATACTTGGCCGATGGGTTGGTGATGGTCTCAATGCGGTCCAAGGCATTGGCAGGCAGTGTTTCGAGGTAGGTCTTCAAGTTCTCCTCCGTCAGTTTCGACGGCTTGTCGTTCACCCAAATTTCCACGCTCGACACGCCGCGCAGCGTGATGTTGCCCTCAATGTCAACCTCCACGCCGGGGGCGTTCTGCAGTGCGTCGCTGGTCGTACCGGTCTGTATGGTAGGGTCGTCAGCCACGTTGTATATCATCTTCTCGCCGTCCATGGCGTAGAGGGGACGCGATGCCGTCACCTTCACCTCTTTCAGCGTCGTGGCTCCCGGCACCAGCTTGATGGTGCCCAGTGCCGTGTTGTTTGTCACCGTGAAGGGGTAGTATATGTTGACATATCCGATTGCCGACACGCGCAGCAGCATGTCGCCCTGCGGCACGTTCTGCAACTCGAAGTAGCCGTTCAGGTCGGTGATGCCGCCCTTCACCATCGTGGAGTCGGTGGCATCCAATACGGCAACGTTCACGTAGGGTATCGGCTCGTTGTTAGTACTGTCCTGCAGTGTACCCACCACTTTGAACAAGTCGCCCTCGCGCACGGTCTTTTTCTGGCGCACCTGCTGTGCTTTCTCGGCAGCCTGATTGTCCTGCATCTGTTTTCTCATGCGCTCGCGGTCGCTCATCGAGGGACGGCCGTTGAAACCTCCCGGAGGGGGTCCCATGGGTCTGCCGCCGCCAGAGCCGCCGCCCGGCTGGGCGTATGTGATGGAAGAGATAAATAAGAATAGCAGCAGTGTGGCTGCTGAAATGAGTTTGGTGTGTTTGATTGACATGTATTTGTTATTTTTAATATTCGGTCTATATATGTATAGAAATAAACATAATTATTGCGTTGCGAGTCTATTTTTTATTACAAAGGGCACTATGCACAACGTTGTCAGTGCCTCGGCGACGGGAATCGCGAGCCACAGCCCCGGCACGGCAAACAAGTGGGGCAGCACCCAAAAGGCGGCAACCAAGAACACGATGCCCCTCATCGTCGTGAAAATGATGGCCAGTCCCGCGCGCTCGATGCTCTGCAAATAGCCAACCACGCAGACATTGACCGCCATAAACAGAAATCCCGTGGCATAGTAGGGCAGTCCCTTTGCCGCCAAGGTGTAGGCTGGCGCGCCTGTGCTGAGGAAGCACGACACCACCGTCGGGGCAAAGAAATAAAACAGCGAACTCACCGCCAATCCCAGTACGATGGCAACCAATAGGCTGAACTGCAGTGTGCTATGCACCCTCTTCCGCTCGCCTGCGCCATGGTTGAAGCTGATGATGGGCTGTGCCGATGCCGCCACCGCGCTGTATATCATGTACACCAGCGGGAAAAGGTAGCACGACACGCTGTATGCCGCCACCCCGTCGTCGCCCAGATGTTGTTTGAACACCCAGTTGCCTGTCAGCATCATCACCGCCACGGCAATCTCTCCCACAAAGCCCGACAGCCCCATCCGTGTCATGTAGCCGATGTTGCGTGCTGACAGCCGCAGGCTTGTCGCGCTCATCTTCACTCGGTAGAATCGCAGCGTCTTGGCTCGGAAACACATGTAGTATATCACCATGCCAGTGCCCACCAGTCCGCCGAGGTCTGTGGCCAGCGACGCTCCCATCAGTCCCCATTGCATGGGGAAGATAAACAGGTAGTCGAGTACAATGTTGATAACGGCAGGAATGATGTTGGACAGCATGGCAAAACGCGGCGACCCATCCAGCCGGATGGCAAACATGCCAATCTCAGTGACCATGTTGAGCAGGCAGGTTGGGATAAACCAAATGTAGTATTCCCGAGCAAATGGGTACAACGTTCCGTCGGCTCCCAACAGTGTCAGCACCGTCTCGGGAAACAGGTAGCACACGGTGCCAATCAGCACAGAGCAGCCGATGCCTGCCGTGAATGCCTGCGTCACGTTGATGCGTGCCGCCTTCACGTTGCCGTGTGCCAGATGTATGGCCGCCACCACGCTGGCTCCCACACCCAGCATCATGCCCAGTCCGTTGATGAGCATCATTATGGGGCCTATGAGGTTGATGGCCGCGAGGCCGTGGCCGCCAATGCCATGCCCCACAAAAATGCCGTCGGTGAAGATAAACGCCATGTTGAACAGCATCCCCAGCAGTGTAGGAAAGAACATGCTGGCGAAAAGCCTTCTGATGTCGGTGTGCGCAAAGTCGATATTGTCTCTGTTATCGTACATGATACTATCTTTTTAGGTACGTCGGAATCTACCAATGCTCGGTTTATTTCCTTGTTAGCTAAACGTTTACGTGGGTCTCCCAAATATGTTTAGGACTGCAAAGTTAAGAAAAAAAATCGAACCGTTGAACAACCGTTTTTCTTTTGCACTTAACCGTTCGTTTGCCGTTCGTTATCCGATTGTTTGCCGTCCAGGCGACGGCAAACGTCCCCCCAGTCGGTAGGAATCGGTAAGATGCGGTAGAATGCGGTACGATGCGGTAAGTTTCGGTAAAATGCGGTAGAATGCGGTAAGATGCGGTAAAGGGGAAAATGTTTTTTTGTACTTTTGCACGCGGAAACAAAAAAAAAGTGTACTTTTGCAACATGAAAAAGATTGTAATACTATTTGCTGCGGTTGCGCTAAGTTGCGCAGCCATGGGACAGGAGGTGAGGTTGACTACCTCTCTGCCGACCGATACTGATGTGATGGTTATTAGCTATACTGACGGTCTGCACTGCGTGCAGCGCGAGTTGTCGTTGCTGACAGACCCTGCCGATGAGTGGGATTTCGAGTTGGAGCAGGACGCTGTCCACACGAAGGCGTGGGAGCGTAGGTTTGGTAGAATGCACTCGTGGCTGATAGGGGTGGATGCTGCCACGTATCTGCGCGATGCGGAGTTCTCGCTGCCATACACAAGGGGCTATACCGCTACGGGTTTCTTTGTGACGCCTTATGCCAAGCACCTAATAGGGCGGGATGCGCAGATGACCTTCGGGGTGCATTTGGCTGGTGTGGCAGGAACGGAAGGCATTCGCCAGTGGAAGCCGTTGGTGAGGTTGGAGTATAGGCCACACGACAATGTGCGGCTGGTGATGGGCTCACTGTATGGAACCTTGACACACAAGTTGTTTGAGCCAATGTTGGACCGCGAACGGTATATCTACGACCACTATGAGGAGGGGATGCAAATACTTGCCCAATTACCGATAGCAGGGTGGTTGGGACTGACGACCGACACTTGGCTGCATTGGGAGGAGCTGCTGGAGCCGTGGCAGATGACACAAGAGCGGTTCACCTTGGGCAGTAGCAACGAGCTGTTGCTGTGGGGATGGGCACGCAGCACGCAGCAAGGCGTAACGCTGTCGATGCCGTTCAGTTTCCTTGGCACACACAGGGGAGGACAGTTCTCGGCGTTGGACACTTGCATCGAGTCGCTGTTTAACGAGAATGTGGGTCTGCGGGTGAATGTGTCATTGAGTAGAAGCAGTGCGTTGGCACTGGATGTGCCGGTGTTTTTCTATCAGGATATTTCGCCTAGGAAGTGTCAGAAATACGACAATGGGTGGGGAATGTGGCCGCAGGTGTCGTGCGACTTCCCGTTACGGACTTGGGAGTCTGTCGAATTGCAGGACGACTGTATACATTGGCACGGAGGGTGGCACATGATATTGCAGGCGGGCTATTGGTATGGCAACCAGTTTATCGCCCCGAGGGGTAGCTATTTGTTCCAGAGTGTGAGTTGGCATAAGAAGGATTTTGTCGCGCCAGAGCGCGAGATGCTGACTGCCAAAGTGGCGTTGGAGGAGAAATACGGTAGGTTTGCACTGGGCTTGGACGCGGAGTTCTACTATGACATACGAGAGCGGGCTATGGATTTGGCCTTTGGGGTGTATATGAGGTATCGGCTCTAGTAAAACTGGCACTTCTAGACTGATTAGAATAGGAAAGCCCCCGACACTCATGAGCGTCGGGGCTTTTATAGTATGCCTATGTTTATAGGACTGTGAATTTCACAGCGGAGCCGTTGAGACGGTAGATGTAGTTGCCGGGGGCATAGTTCTGGAGGTCGAGGCGGTATTCCTTGGTACCGGCAGGGATGATGAGGTTTTCAACCATGCGACCATCGGCAGAGTAGATGGTAAGGTAGGCGTTGAGAGGAAGGTCGGAGGGTATGTTGAGATACTCGGTGGCGGGATTGGGGTAGCAGGGAGCCGTGGTGTAGACAGTGTTGTCGTTGATGCCTAGATTGTCGGGGTGGATGTTGTAGACCATGCCGTGGCCGTGGTCGAAGTGGTACGTGCCACTTCTTTCGATGGCGGTAGTGGGAGCAAGGGTGTAGAACCCGTCGCTGCCACCGCCCCAGCCCCAACGGATATAGAACATATTTCTGTTGGCTGCGGAAGAACCGGCGATAACGAAGGCGTGTCCGCCAGCGTCACGGCCGGTGCCGCCGAGGTCGGTACCGCTATAATAGACGGGGCGTGCATGGTCGTCAATTTCGCTATGGAGGATGGATATCCACTGTTCGTCGGAATAGAGCAGGGTGAAATTGTAGTTGTTAGTGGTTTGATTGTAGGTTATTCTTTCGCGGCTGATATATTTGGCCTCGGGAGAGTATCTGAACCAGGTGGAGAGTGCGTCAGGCACATCCTCACTGTGGGCGCCGCTACCGTCTGGGTCCCAGTCCATCTTGACGGTGACACCGCAGGCGAAGAGCAATTTGCCCACAGCGCGTAGCTGCTCGTAGGGGCTATTGAAAGTGAGTCTGTTTGGCATGTTCTCATAGACGAACTTGTTGGTGTCCACCAAGAACTTGTATTTGAGGGTGGTGCCATTCCACGGGCAGGAGGCGGTGCCTGCATTGTCGTTGCCGCCTACTTCGGGATATTTCCAAAAGTGAATAATCATGCCCATGGCAGTGGCCACGCAGCCGGCAGGGCAACGGACACCATTTTTGATAGGAACCCAATAGTTGTAGGGTTCCACTTGGTCCCATCGGGCTTGGATGAGAACGGCCTTGCTCTCGGGATTGCATGTGAAAGTCTGGTTGGTCAGTTCGTCCCAAAGGTGTTTGATTTTGGCAGTAGCAACGGCATCGTTGTTTTGATTATCACTGATGAGCCGGGCGTAGCTTTCCAGCATGTAGCGACAAGCGGGATTGGGATTGTCGAGATTGCCTTCGGGCGAGTAGGCGAGGACTGGCTCGGTGGCGTCGGATGCAGAGACTACGACAAAACCGTGGTCGCCCACATTGAAAGCGTAGAGGGCGGGAATGCAAAGCGTAGGATTGTCGAATTGCTGGACAAGTTCCAGTTTGTCGGCGCTGACGGGAGCCTTGGTACCGGTGGCGACATTGTAGTAGTAGGCTCCAATCTGTTTGGCGGTTTGAAGGTCTACATTGTCGGCATTAACGTTGCCACACATCAGCACGGAGAACATGGTGACGACGGCAACAAGTCTGGTTTTTAATGACTTCATTTGAGTATAGTGTTATGTTGATAATTACTTTTCAAACGGCAAAAATACAACTTTTATTTTATATATTGATAAAAAAATGATGTGGTCGGTCATTTTTTATGAATAGGAGGTGTTATGCTGGGACGAGGAGGAAGTATATGCCAAGGCCGAGGTAGTTGCCCATCATATAGCCAAGCAGGCCGACGGTGATGCCGAGGACAATGATTTCCTTGTTGTTGAGTAGGGCGGCAACGAGCGGCACGAAAGGGGGTGAGTTGATGAGTGCGACGGAGGTGACAAGGGTGGTGTCGCCATCGAGGTGTAGCAGTTTGGCGAAGATGACTTGGAGGACGAGCGAGCCGAAGATGATGAAAAGGATGTACCACAGTATGTTGAGGCTGCCGACGAGGTTCATCTGACGCATGTCGCAGGCGTTGGCGATGGAGAAGCAGAAGAGGTAGACGAAATAGAGCCCCAGGGTGAAGGAGGTGGGCTGGGTGTCGCGGTGCCGTGCATCGTTATTGACATGGCGCACAATGGGTAGGAAGGAGGCAGCAATGGCGAGTGTGGTGAGGATAAGGATGAGCATGGGGGTGGAGAGGCTGTCGGTGAAGAGGGTGGAGAGCAGGTAGGAGACGACGGCGATGAGCAAAGCCAGCAGGGCTGGGACGACATGTCGTTGGAAGGGGGTGGGGGAGGGTGTGTCGGCGGTGGATGCTGATGTGGCGGGTTTGGGTTGGTGCCCGTTGCCTAACAGTCGGCGGAAGAGCGGTTTGCCAAAGCAGATGACGAAGACGAGGTAGAGGCCTGTGATGATGAGGTCGTAGGAGGTGACGTAAAGGTAGGTGGTCTGGTCCATCCCAACACCTTGCGCAATGGCTCCCATATTGGGGATGCCGCCAGTGTAGATGCCTACGGCCACGGCGCAGACTTGGGCGAACTGGTGCGGGTCGCCCTGCCCTCGGAATAGGAAGAATCCGGCGATGGTGACAACCAGCACGGCGACCAGCCCGCTGAGGAAGGCTTTGAGAGCCTTGCCCGTTGACCAGTTGGAGAGGCTGCAAGCGATGAGCATCATGGGAATGGCAAGCGGAATGCAGATGTTGCCGACGAGGTTGTTGGTGGCGAGCAACTGTGAGTCATGAAGCCAAGGGGTGAGGTTGGCAACCAGCAGTCCGACAACATATAGCACCGCCATGGGGCTGACCTTGTCAATCCATCGCCAGCGTCGGGCGAGGAGCATGACAAGGGCAGGTGTGCCGAAGAGGTATATCAGATAGGAAAGGATAGCTTGCGGGGTGTTGTTCTGTTATGAAGTGGGATGTTTCTGCATGGCGTCCAACTCCTCTCGGAGATATTGGCCGGTGTAGTTGTCTGCCTGTTGGGCTAAGTCTTCGGGAGTGCCTTGGAACATAATCTGTCCGCCGCGGCGGCCTCCTTCAGGACCCATGTCGACAATCCAGTCGGCCACCTTGATGACATCCATGTTGTGCTCGATGACGAGGACGCTGTTG
>CAMZFW010000065.1 GCA_947306225.1 uncultured Bacteroidales bacterium | reverse complement strand
GAGGTGAACAACCACTTCACCGAGGCCAACAGCTGGCAGTACAGCACATACGTGCCTCACGACGTGGCCGGATGGATTGCCCAAATCGGCGGCAAGGAGAAGGCAGAAGCCTTCCTCGACTCGCTCTTCAATACCAGCAGCGAGACCACCGGCCGCGACCAAAGCGACATTACCGGCATGATAGGCCAGTACGCCCACGGCAACGAACCCTCGCACCATGCCGCCTACCTGTATGCCTACGTGAACGCACCCGACAAACTGGACAAGGTGGTGCACCGCATACTGCACGAGCTGTACACACCCGAGCCCGACGGACTGTGCGGCAACGAAGACTGCGGACAGATGAGCGCATGGTACGTAATGAGCGCGATGGGCTTCTATCCCGTATGCCCCGGTAGCGGAGAGTATGTGACCGTCACACCCCTCTTTGACCGAGTGACCATCCATCGTGAGGGGAAAGAGGACTTGGTCATATCCCGCGCGCAATGGCAGCCCGGCAAATTCTGGAACACCTGCCAGTTCTACGACGAGAGCCAAATGCCGTTCCAGCAGGAGCTGCGTGCCACCCCTGCCCCCTATTTCAATGAATGGCAGATATGTTTCAACGACTCAGCGTTGGTATCTCTAACCAGCAGAGCCCTTCCATCCGAGACCAATACCCGTATCTACTATACCATCAACGGCAGCACCCCCGACACGCACGCCATATTGTACACCCAACCATTCTATATCAAGAACGACATTACCATCAAGGCAGTGGCATTCAGCCCCGCTAGCGGATACAGCCAGGTGGTGGAGCAGACGCGCAAACGTTTCATTGCCGACAAGAAACTCACCTACCTCACCAAGCCCGAACCCCAATACGCCGAGAACGGTCCACAAGGACTCATCGACCGCCTCTACGGTGTCAGCAACTATCGCATTGGCGGCTGGCAGGGCTGGACAGGCGACATGGAGGTAGTGGTAGACCTGCTGCAGTCCAAGTCGCTGACAAGCGTTGGTGTGGACTGCCTCGACAATATGCGCAGCTGGATATTCTTCCCAACCAAGATAGACATAAGCGTCTCCAATGACGGCAAGAACTACACCCACTGGGCATCGGTGGAAAACACCGAATTTCCTGCCATACGCGACCGTCAGGAAGAAAGCCTGCAGCACACCTTCACCTGTCGCGGAGGCTACACCACCTGCCGCTATGTACGCATCAAGGCAACCAACTACGGCAAGATGCCCGACTGGCACATCAGCGCTGGCGAACAGGCGTGGCTGTTTGTCGACGAAATAGAAATAGGCTCCTACATGCCGACGTTTATTAACTCATACGCCGAATAAATTGAAAGTTGAAAATTGAAAGTTGAAAATTATCCGGGTACGGCAACTAATTTTAGTTTTTACTTTTTAGTTTTTAGTTTTAATAACACATTAACGAATTCAAAGTTTTACTTTTTAGTTTAATAAAATGATGAAGAAATTGTTAATCTTAGCCTTAGGTGCGATAGCACTTACCCTTAGTTCCTGCGACAGCAAGTCGTGCCGCTGCTACGAACTGGTCAATACACAATGGACAGGTCCCAACACCACCGTCACTGCCGCTGGCACCCGCTGCTCCGACCTCAACAACCACTACCGAGTGTGCAACGAAATGGACGACCCCATCCTCGACCCTCGCGACATTGGTGTCGACACCAAGAAAAAATAACCCCCTACGGATGCTGACCAGCCACCCCAACGCCACTATTCTGGCGATAGAATCATCGTGCGACGACACCTCAGCCGCCGTGCTGCGAGCCGACCGCATACTGAGCAATGTGATTGCCTCACAGAAGGTGCATGAACAATATGGAGGCGTAGTGCCGGAACTGGCATCACGCGCCCACCAGCAGAATATTGTGCCAGTGGTGGATGCTGCTATCCGCAATGCCGGCATCGACAAAACGGAACTGGATGCGGTGGCATTCACCCGGGGCCCCGGACTGCTGGGGTCGCTGATGGTGGGAGTGTCGTTCGCCAAGAGCTTTGCCCAAGCCCTCGACATCCCACTTGTGGAGGTGAACCACTTGCAGGCACACGTGTTGTCGCACTTCATCAAAGAGAACGACGACAGCCCTGTGCCCCAATTCCCCTTCGTATGCCTGCTGGTGTCGGGCGGACACACTCAGATACTGCTGCTGCGCAGCCATTTCGACATCGAAGTGTTGGGGCAGACCATCGACGATGCCGCAGGCGAAGCCATCGACAAGGCTGCCAAGATTATGGAATTGGGCTACCCGGGTGGCCCCATCATCGACCGCCTGGCAAAGGAGGGCAACCCCGATGCCTACCACTTTGCCACCCCACACATACCCGGCAACGACTATAGCTTCAGCGGCATCAAGACCTCCTTCCTCTACTTCCTGCGCGACCGACTGGCCGAAGAACCCGACTATATCGCGAAGCACAAAGCAGACCTATGTGCCTCGATACAGCAGTGCATTGTCGGATTTCTTGTCAAAAAGCTGGAGAAGGCAGTGCTACAAAGCGGAGTGCGCCAAGTGGCAATAGCGGGTGGAGTGTCAGCCAACAGCCTGCTGCGCAACGAGCTGCAACATCTTGGCGAACGACACCACTGGCAGGTGTTCATCCCCAAGTTACAATACTGCACCGACAATGCCGCCATGGTAGGCATTGCCGGATATTTTAAATACCTCAACGGCGACATTGCCGACATCACCCTGCCACCCTACGCAAGATAAACCATTATGAAAAAGCCGCTTGCCATACTCATACTATTGACCACCCTTACCACCGTCGGAGCGCAGGATATCCACTTCTCGCAAGTGGATGCCAACCCTCTGTTGCTCAATCCTGCCTATGCAGGCTTCTACGACGGAGCCGGACGTTTCGGCATCATCTATCGCAACCAGTGGGCAAGCGTCAGCATTCCCTTCCAGACTTTCGCTATCACGGGCGAGATGGCACTATGGCGCGACAACTCGCACCACCGAGGCCTCAGCGTAGGAGCGTCACTGTTCTCTGACCATGCTGGTAGCCTGCACTACGGCACCACTTCGGGACACCTCTCGCTGGCATACTACCATGCCCTCAACCGTCATGGCAACAACTTCCTATCCCTAGGGCTCGAGGGGGGCTTTGCACAATCGGGCTTCGACCCTTCGCGTGCTGAGATGCAGGACCCCACCGAGCTCTTCCCCTCCTGGCAGAGCAGCTACCCCCTCTTGGCCGCAGGCATAGCCTGGTATTACCAACCCAGCGGCGACCTCCACACCAAGGTAGGTCTTTCCCTGCGTAACATCAATCAGCCTAACATTTCCTATCTCGGTCTCGACAACACCTTCCTACTGCGCCGCTACAGCCTTTTTGCCCGTGCCGAATACCGCCATTGGCAAACATGGTCGCTCATGCCCGTGCTACTATTCCAAATGCAGGGAGACTATCGCGAACTGGTCTATGGAGCCGATGTCAAATGGTATCTCGACGAAGGCAGTCGCCACCAAATCAGTCTTCGTGCAGGACTTGCCTACAGACAAGGCGATGCCATCATCGCCAACCTGCTTATGGAATACGACGCCCTCCTATTCAACTTCTGTTACGATGCCAATATATCAGGCCTCGCTGTTGCATCCAACACCATTGGAGCCTTCGAAGTGGGACTGGTCTACCGCATGTCCAACCGAGGCAAAAAGACCAAGGCACTCAAATGCCAACCTTACTAATCATGTGTGATTGCTTGAACGTGTTATTTAAACTAAAAAGTAAAAACTAGAATCTAAATTAAAAATTAAGAATTAAGAATTAAAATTTTGCTGTCGTCCAACTTCTTACTTCAAATTATTAATTTTTAATTTTTAATTTTCAACGAATTCTTTTAATTTTTAATTCTTAATTTAATAAGATATGAAAAGAATAACCATCGCCATCGTCCTTACCGTCGCAAGCCTGATTGCCCACAGTCAGGTACACTACGAAATAACCCATCTAGGCACCGGCATCAACACCACCGGCAGCGAGGCAGCAGCCGTTGTTGTCGACGACAGCATAATTCTATACAACACCTCGCTGGGACAGGAAAGCAGCCGGCTCTACCTGATCGACTTCAACCCCATTCTCACCACGATATACCAAGCCCATCTTGCTGTCGACGGCACCTTGGGCAATGGCGAGTTCAACCGATGGGGTCTTAACGCCAACGGCACCAACTGCGGCAATGTGGCATACGACTCTCATAACAACATTCTCTACTTCACCCGTGGCAACATCAAAGACGAAGGCATCCAACACATCTACTACACCAAGCGCACCTACAACCGATGGAGCAAACCCCAACCCATCGGTGGCGATGTCAATCTGAAAGGTTACACCAGCACCCACCCTACCGTAGGCTACCTGCCTGACGGCAAGACCATTCTCTATTTTAGCTCTGACCGTCCCGGCGGACTTGGCGGCATGGATATCTGGTACGCCATACTCATCTCCGAAGGCAAACCCGGCAACTGCACCAACCTCGGAGCCCCTGTCAACAGCGACAGCAACGACGTCACCCCCTTCTACTGCAACGAAGAAGGCACTCTCTACTTCTCCAGCAACCGCGATGGAGGACAAGGCAACTACGACATCTACAATTCTGTCGGCTGGCGCAACAGCTGGCAACAGCCCAGTAATCTGGGCTCAGAAGTGAACACCCCTTACGATGACCTCTTCTTCACCTTCCAACCTTGCCGATGCCGCTGCATCAAAGACACCACATCCCATGACGAACTCGAAGCCTGTGGATTCCTCGCATCCAACCGTCCCGGTTCGCTCTTCACCACCGATAGCAACTGCTGCAACGACCTCTTCCGCTGGCGTCGACTGCACACACCCGACACCCTCATACAACCCATCATCGAACCAACCACCACCAAGCCCACCGACCTGCTCCCCATCAGCCTCTATTTTCACAACGATGAGCCCGATGCCCATACCCTCGACACTACCACACGCCTTGACTATACCACCACATGGCTCCACTACACCCAGCTCATCGACGAATACAAAGGTGCACAACCAAACCCCGCCGACTGGCGCAAACGCGATTCTGTGCAGAAAGCGGTAGACCAATTCTTCAAATACGATTTACAAAAAGGGCACACCGATATGAACACCCTCCTCGAATACCTTTATACCGACCTCTCAGCCGGACACCAGGTGACACTCACCATCGACGGCTTCGCCAGCCCCCTCTTTGAAGACCTCTACAACATCAACATCTCCAAACGTCGTATCGACTGTTTCCGCAACACCCTCATCCGTTGGAACAGCCAAGCGCTCCTCCCCTATCTTAACAACGGCAAACTCAGGCTAGAAACCGTTGCCCATGGAGCCGCCGACACTACCACCGTAGCCCCCACCGACCCACGCCGAGACCCCAAAAGCGTCCGTTCGGTCTACAGCCTTGAAGCCGCTCGCGACCGCCGTATCGACATCGTCGGCTACCTCTCAAACTAATATTTAAACTAAAAAGTAAAAACTAAAAATTTGAATTCGTTAATGTGTTAATTCGTTAATCAAAAAGACTAACACATTCACACGTTAACACATTCAAGATTTTTTTTCAACTTTCAATTTAATAAGTTTTCAATTTTCAACTAAAATGAACATCTTCTGCGTTGTCCGCAACTATGCTCCTCATGCGGTGGAAATGAAATCCGCTCCGCCCGTCGAGCCCATCTTCTTTGAGAAACCTCATACTGCCTTGCTTGTCGCCCCTACCACCCTCCACTATCCCGAATTCACCCAAGACCTACAGCACGAACTGGAGCTAGTCATCCGCATCGAGCGGACAGGCTCGCATATTCCACTCGCCCAAGCCCACCAATACTACCATTCCGTGGCCCTCGGTATCGACCTCACCGCCCGAGACCTTCAGCGCAACGCCAAGGCCGCCAGCATGCCCTGGCTCCTATCCAAAGGCTTCGACGGCAGTGCCATCGTCAGTCCCTTTGTCACATTAGAATCGATAGGAAAACCCATTGACAACCTCTCCTTCTCCTTACAGATTAACCGAACGACCGTGCAGCAAGCCAACAGTAGCGATATGCTATTCACCCCCTCCCGGCTCATCTCCCACCTCTCGCAATACATCACCCTCACTGCAGGCGACCTCATCTATACTGGTACACCCGCTGGTGTCGGTCCCATCAAACGGGGAGACCACCTTCTCGGAACCCTCGAAGGTCGACCGTTACTAACTTTCTGTGTTATTTAAACTAAAAAGTAAAAACTAAAAACTAAAATCAGTTGCCGCACCCGAATAACTTTCAACTTTCAATTTTCAACTTTCAATTCAGAACGAATCCTTATTGTTGAAGCGTTGCATCAGTGCCGCCAGCTTCTTCTTATCACGCAACCGCCTCCACACACTGGTGATACATCGCTTGGTGGAGAGAGGGAACTCCGACTTCATCATCCAGTCGTAGTACGAAGGCTCCTCCGAGAACACCTTCTCCAGCGTCTGACCCTTATGCTTCCCGAAATTAAACACCTCGTTGCCATGGCTGTCGTAGCCTATATGTCCCACCAAGTCTGCCCACTGCATGGCTGTCGAGAATTTGCTGAGAGCCTCCACATCGTTCACTATCGGCTTGCTGACAGTGCCGTCAGGCGCGGTATACTCGGCATCCTGATAGCGGTCCAGCTGTGCCATCAGCACCTCGTACGTGGCCAAGGTGTCGGCATCGGCCGAATGTGCTCCTTCCAGTTCTTTGCCACAATAGAAACGATAGGCAGCCTTAAGGGTGCGCTGCTCCATCTTGTGGAAGATATTCTGCACATCCACCAGATGACGGCGTTTGATGTCGAACGGATGGCCCACTCTCAGAAACTCCTCCACCAATAGCGGTATATCGAACTTATTGGAATTATAGCCCGCCAAATCAGCATCGCCGATAAACTCTGCTATCTCTGCCGCCAACTCGCGGAACGTGGGTTTGTTCGCCACATCGGCATCCGAGATGCCATGTATCTGGGTGGTACATTCAGGAATATGCACCGTGTTACCCTGTGCGTCAACCGGTCGCACATAGTGTGTCACCGTGCGACTGACTCCGTTGGGATTGACCTTGTGGAGGCAAATCTGCACAATATGATCCTGCCCTACATTGACACCTGTGGTTTCAAGGTCGAAAAAAACGATAGGTCTCTCTAGTTTTAACTGCATAATGGAAACATCTAAAAATCCGAATTCGTTATTGCGTTAATTTGAATGTGTTAACGTGTTAATGTGTTAGTCCTTGGTGCAACAAAAGATTTACGAATTTACGAATTCCTGAATGTGCTATTTCGTTAGTCTTAGTTCGACAAATTTTAGTTTTTAGTTTTTACTTTTTAGTTTAAATAACACATTCAAGCATTCACACATTAACACGTTCCAACTGCTGCCTTGTGGATGCGCAGCAGGGTCTCCAACAGACGCTCGGCACGGTCGAGGGGCAGCATATTGGCACCGTCCGACTTAGCTACCGCAGGGTTGGGGTGGGTTTCCATGAAAATACCGTCGCAGCCCACCGCCACCGCCGCCCGTCCGATGGTCTCAATCATCTCGGGATTACCGCCCGTCACGCCTTCGGGCTGGTTGGGACGTTGTAGGGAATGAGTGATGTCTACCACTATTGGCACGCCGTTGTGCCGCATGATGGGTATGCCGCGAAAGTCCACCACCAAGTCCTGATAGCCAAAGGTGGTGCCCCGTTCGGTGAGCATCACGTTGGCGTTGCCGAAATGCCGCATTTTCTCCACCGCATAGGCCATCGCCTCAGGCGAGAGAAACTGTCCCTTCTTGATGTTCACACAACGGCCTGTCTTCGCTGCCGCTTGCAGTAGCGAAGTCTGCCGACAGAGGAACGCAGGAATCTGCAACACGTCGACATATTCCGCCGCCATCGCGGCATCTTGCTCGCTGTGGATGTCTGTGACGACAGGCACACCGTACCTCTGGTGTATCGAACGAAGAATCTCCAGTCCCTCACGGTCGCCAATACCGATGAACGAATCCATACGGGAACGGTTTGCCTTGCGATAAGAAGCCTTGAAGGCATACGGGATTCGCAGCCGCTCGGTGACGGACACCATCTGCTCAGCAACGACAAAAGGCGTGCGGTCATCCTCTATGACACAGGGACCGGCAATAAGGAAGAAATTGCCCGTCTCGGTAAATCGCAGATTCTCTAAAACAGGAAACATAGGAAACCTCAAAGTAAGTCTCGACCTTCTAGCCCCTAAAAGTTTGTGTCAATCGCATCTAGCGCGTCGGTCTCACCAGAAGTGTTTTCCACATCCCCTTCATCCTCATCGCGGCGACGACCACCGCGCTGCAACGAAATAATCAGGGCCCCAATCATGCGTGTCAGCTCCATCAAGTACTCACGCGACTGCTCGCTTCGTTCCTCATCCATCAGACCTACGCTCTTGGCAACGGCGGTGAACACGATACACTCCCTGATAGCGGTCTTCGAAATCTTCAGATAGTGTTCGAACTGGCTCTTGTTGCGCGACGACCCTTCGGCGATATTGAGCGCAATGTCGTACGACGAGTGGCAGAACGAGTCAATCAGGTTTTGCTGCGTCTCGTTGGCGGGAGTCCCCACGTTGGCGATTACCCAGGCACTGTAGTCAGTGGCCTTGGCATAGATGCGCAGGTCCTCGAAACGGAAGAAACTGGCAGTCTTCTCTTGTAAATTGTCCATCATGTAATAGTGTTGGGTTAATAATTATAGAGTTGTGTTAAGAAATCATTTGAACAGTTCGTCGATATATCCCTTGCAGCGTTGCTGTATCACCTGTCGTTTCACCTTCATGGTAGGTGTCAGGCAGCCGTTGGCCGTTGTCCACTCGTCGTTGATTACCTTGAAACGCTTTATCTGTTCGGCTGAGCCCAAGCTTTTGTTGTACTTGTCCATCACCCTGCCATATCGCTCCAAGGTCTTCTTATCTGTCACCATCTCCTCGCGGGTGTCGCAATAGATGCGGTGACGTTCCTGCCAGTCTTTCAAAAACTGAAAGTCGGGCACAATGAGTGCGGCAGCGAACTTCTGATTCTCGCCCACCACCACCATGTCTAGAATAAAGGGGCTTTCTTTGAATTTATCTTCTAGCACTTCGGGGTTGACAAACTTACCCATCGAGGTTTTGAACATGGTCTTGGTGCGTCCGGTGATGCGCAGCTGCCCTTCGGGTTCGAAGGCACCGGTGTCGCCCGTATGGAACCAACCTTCCTCGTCGATAGCCTCCTTGGTCAGCTCGGGCTGGTGGTAGTAGCCCAACATCACGTTGGGACCGCGGCACACAATCTCGTTCGAGCCTTCCAGCACCTTAACTTCCACGCCCGGCAGGGGGAGCCCCACCGTGCCTAACTTGCGGCCATTGGGTGCCGACGAGCTCACCGCTATGACAGGAGCCGTCTCGGTAAGGCCGTACCCTTCGTAGATGTCCATTCCCACGCAGGTGAAGAATCGTGCCAAGCGCGGCTGTATTGCGCTACCGCCCGACACGAACATCTCCAGACAGCCACCGAAGGTGTCTCGAATCTGGTGGTACACCAGCATGTCAGCCCATCCGCGCCGAATCTTGTACCACCACGTCATACCGTCGAGGTCGTACCGCAGTGCCAGCTTCAGTGCCCAGAAGAAAATCTTCTTTTTCACGCCCTTCAGAGCCTCGCCCTTGCGGTAGATGCCGTCATACATCTTCTCAATAAAGCGCGGCACCGCCGTCATCATGTGCGGCCGTGCGTCCTTCATATTCTCCACCACCTTGGCTATACTCTCGGCATACCACGTCTCGTAGCCCATATACTGATAGAGATAGTTCATCATCCGCTCATACACATGACACAACGGCAGAAAGCTCATCGCGCGGCAGAAATGCGCCTTCGGTGTATTCTGCACACCGTAGAGACAGGTGAGCACATTCTCATGGCACAGCATCACCCCTTTGGGGAAGCCTGTGGTACCACTGGTATAGATCATCGTCGCCACGTCGCGCGGTACAATAGAAGCCTTCAGCTCCTCAAGCCGTTCCTTATCAGCATGAGCGCGACCCACATCCATCAGCTCCGCCAGTGTCGCCACTTGTTCCTCCTTCCTGTCAATCAGAAAGACTTCCTTGAGCGTCGGCAGGTCGGGTAGCAGCCGCTGCACCTTGCGCAGCAACGACTCGTTCTCTACAAACAGGTAACGCACCTCGCAGTCCTTCAATATATAGCGGTAGTCATCCTCGCTGATGGTAGGGTATATTGGCACTAACACGGCACCCGTCTGCTGCACACCGAGGTCTATATAGTTCCATTCGGGACGGTCGGCTGATATCAATGCCACGCTGTCGCCCCGTTCGATGCCCTTATACAGTAGCGCGTAGCTGATAGCATTGGTCTTCTCTATATACTCGTCAATAAAAATTTTCCTCCACTGCCCCTGTTCTTTGGCGACCAGAACGGCACGGTCTGCACGTGTCGCCAGGCGGTAAGGCAGCAAGTCAAACAGTCTGGTAGGTTTGTCCATGTAATTGAGTTGAAAGTTGAAAGAATTCGTCAATTCGTTAATGTGTTAATTCGTTAGTCAATTGTATAGAATTCGTTAATTCGTAAACGTGTTAATTCGTTAATCGATTTACACATTAACATTAACACATTCAAAAACACATTAACACATTCAAAAAACGCTTATCTGATTTCTGCAAAATAGTTCATAAACTGGGTGCGCATCAGCATCGAGGCCTTATCGCCGGTCTTCATGGCCAGTTTGCCACGGAATTGGTCTACGCTCTCATAGCCCTTGCGACCCATCCACTCCTTCAGCTGATCGTTGAGGGTCCTCATATAGTCCAGGCCGTTGCGGTAGAGGCACGAAGCCACCTGCACAGCGTTGGCACCCGCCAACAGCAGTTTCGCCACGTCCAGTCCGTCTGAGACACCGGTGGTGGCACACAGGTTGCAGCGCAGTCTGCGGCTCAGTATGGCGGTCCAGCGCAGCGTGTTGTACAGCTCGCCGGGGTAAGTCAGCGAGTCGGCGTTGCAGAGCCGTTCCGCCTCAACGTCCACGTCAATCTGCATCGACTTGTTGAACATCGTGATGCCCTGAATGCCAGTCCACGACAGCTGCTGCATAAACTTTGCCAAGTCGGTGAAATAGGTGCCCACCTTGATGCTGATGGGGATATTGACCGATTTCTTGAGCGATTGGACGATATTGCCGAACGTGCGTTCCACGTCGTCAGTCGACAGCGATGTCTCAAACGGCATAATAGCCATATTCAGCTCCAGTGCGTCGCAGCCTGCATCCTCAAACTGCTTAGCATACGTCAGCCAGTTCTCATACGAGAAGCAGTTGATGCTGCCAATCACAGGAATCGAAATCCGCCTCTTCGCCTCGCGAATCAGAGCAAAATGTTTCGACACCGAGTCGTCCGCCACATGCTGGGCGATATACTCGTAGCTGTCACCATAGTTGCCCACGGGGGCATACACATGCGTGTTGCGCTTGATATCGTAGATAATCTGCTCTTCGAAAATCGACTTCAGCACCACCGCGCCGGCGCCCATCTCCTCCAGCCGGCAGAGGTTGTCAACATTGGCGGTCAGCCCGCAGCTGCCCGCCACAATCGGGCTGTTCAATTTCAGCCCCAAATAATCGACTTTAGTATTCATACACGAACGACATTAAAAGGTATACTATTGCATAAAAACCGATTTGCAAAGATAGTCAAAAAAAGCAGAAAAAAGTTTTTTTAAAAGAAAAAAAACGCATCGCCCATCATAATATATTACAATGCAACATATTACAAAATGTTAAAAATAATCCTCTTGATAAAAAAAACACACAAAACAAAAAAAATATCGTCGCAATGAAAAAAAATGACTAATTTTGCAACCTCGAAAATCATCACCCCATTCCGATAATAAAATAAAAAACAGATACTAATGAAAGACCAACAAGAAGAGAAAAACCTCGAGGTGAACGGCATTGTCGCCCGAACCGAACAGTACATCCGTAAAAACAAAAAGCAGCTCACCATCATTTGTGGCGCCGTCGTAGTGGTCGCACTCGCCATTTGGGCATACATTGCACTTGTCGCGCAGCCCCGCCAAGTGCGTGCCGCTGAGGACATGTTTGCAGCCGAGCAGTGGTTCAACGAAGGCAACTTCGAGCAGGCTCTGAACGGCAACGACCAGTTCATGGGCTTCTCCGACATCATCGACGAATATAAGTGCACCAAGTCGGGCAATCTGGCAAAATACTATGCCGGCATCTGCCAGCTCAACCTAGGCCAATACAACGAGGCCATCGACCTCCTCAAGTCATATAAGGGCAAAGATGCCTTCACCGGTGCCGAAGCCCTGATGCTGATTGGCGATGCCTACGCCGAGCTTGAGGACGCTGCCGAAGCCGTTAAATATTACGAGAAGGCCGCAGCCAAAGCCGACAACTTCATCGTCTCCCCCACCGCTCTGTGGAAGGCCGGTATGATGTATATCGCACTCGACAAGAACGACGATGCCGTGAAAGCGTTCCAGCAGATTAAGGAGAAATATCCTGAAAGCCCCGAGTACAGCGAGGCAGACAAATATATCGCCTACGCCGAAAACAAATAAAATTGAAAGTTAAAACATAAAGATTGCCTGATTGTTTGAGTGTTTTTTACTCAAGTATTCATACATTCGTTTATCCACGCTCAGCAATGGGCGTGGATTTTTTTGTCGTTTTCGAATGTTTTTGGCTCTTATGCTATATTTGACTGATTTTTCAACAGCATCGAAGATGCTGAATCTTAATAACCCCATACAAGAAACCGTTAGGTTTCGCAGTGTGGGGTCAGGTATAACCCTACTACTCAGCGTCCCGAAGGAACGCGACATTTGTGAATGTAGGAGAAAATCAGTCATATGTTATATTAGAGCGATGTTTTTTACTCAATCATTCACATATTCGAGCATTCAAGCAACTTCTTAAGGCAATCAAGCAATCGGACAATCAAAAGAATGCCGCCCATGAGGCGGCATTTTTTATTGTCTTAATATCTTGGTGGTTGGAAAATGAAGGATGGTTGTTCGTTTATCCCAAATCGGTCATTAGGGTTTATGGCAGATTAGCATTTGTTTCGAGCAGATTGG
>CAMZFW010000064.1 GCA_947306225.1 uncultured Bacteroidales bacterium | reverse complement strand
CTGCGACCCCTTGAACCGCCGCAGTGTGCGCGTGAGCATGGGCACCGTGTTCCAACTGCCGTGGACCTACCTCCCCTCATGGCCCCACCCTGCCATAGAGCTGTTCCACACCCTCGGTTACAAGACCGCCGCCCTCGCCCTCACGCCTGACGCAGTGCCTATCGACCACCCCCAACTCAATGCCGAAGAGCACCTCACCATCGTCATGGGCACCGAAGGCGACGGCCTCGACCGCAGCACCATCGACGCCTGCGACTACAAAGTGGTCATCCCCATGAAACATGGTGTGGACAGCCTCAACGTTGCCGCTGCCGCCGCAGTAGCCTTCTGGCAACTGCGCCACCGCTAGCCAGCACTCAGCAATTCACGCTGCAAAAGTACAACAAATATTTCTCTCCCTTACCGCATCTTACCGCATTCTACCGCATTTTACCGATTCTTACCGAAACTTACCGCATTTTACCGAAACTTACCGCTTTCTACCGATTAGGGGGTCGTTTGCCGTCGCTAGAACGGCAAACGATCGGTTAACGAACGGCAAACGATCGGTTAAGTGGTAAACAAAAAATGGCAATTAAGACTAGAAATTCCAGCCGAGTTTTTGGTGGATGGCGGTGAAGAAGGTTTGGCGGTGGAGCCGGACGAGGCGGACGGTGAAGGGTGCACGGGAGAGCATAATCTCGGTACCACAGGGGAGATGGAACTGCTGCGAGTCGGCACTCAGGTTGAACTGCTGCTGCTGGGGATGGGTGACGAGACGGAGTACGGCATGGTCGGGCACGATGATGGGACGGAGTGTAAGATTGTGGGCGGCGATGGGGGTGATGACGAAGCAGCCGCTGTTGGGCGTGAGGATGGGGCCGCCACAGCTGAGCGAGTAGGCGGTGGAGCCGGTGGGGGTGGCGACGATGAGGCCGTCGGCGGCATAGGTGGCGACAAAGTCGTTGTCGACATAGAGGTCGGTGCGCAGCAACGGAGCATCGTCGAGGCGGTGGAGACATATCTCATTGAGCGACGGCGAACTGTTGCTGGTGATATTTTGGGGAGTTGTGAAGGATACCTGCAAAAGGGTGCGGGGCTCGAGGGTGTAGCGTCCGCCAAGGATGTCGTCGACGAGGGTGTCAATGTCGTCGCGTCCGGCGGTGGTGAGGAAGCCGAGATGACCAAAGTTGATGCCTAGCACAGGAATGTCTCTGCCCGCAATCAGGTGGACGGAGCTGAGCAGGGTGCCGTCGCCACCGATGGAGAGGAGAAAATCGTAATGGACACCGACGGGCAGGGTTTCGGACACCTCGTCGGTTTCGACACCGCTGGCGTGCAGACGGTCAATAAGTGTCAGCAGTTGTTGGCGCAAAGAGGGTTCGAGATGGCGGACGTAGAGGGCAATTTTCATTTGAAACTAAAAGCTAAAAGGTAAAAACTAAAAACGTATTGCTGATTCGTTAATGAAGAAGGAGGACGGTGCCGGTGTAGAGTTTCTCGGAACCGTCGGCGTGGCGGCAACGAGCCTGGTAGACATATACCCCCTGCGGGAGGGGACTGCCGTGGAGGTCGGTGCCATCCCAACAGTCGGTGAGGAGTGAGGTGTGGAACAGGTGGATGCCAAGACGGTTGTAGATGTCGAGGCTGTAGCCTTCGGCGAGGGGTGAGAGGTAGTGGGGGCAGAAGCGACCGTTGTCGGGGTCGCCGTAGATGATGGCGTTGGGGAAATAGGCATCGGGATGCGACACGTCGGGCAGAAGCAGCTGTACCGTGTCGGAAAACTTAATCCACTGGCCACAAATGTCGGGGGTACCGATACGGTAGACATAACGGCCGGCGGCACGGTTGATGTCGAAGTCGGTATAGGTGAGATACTGTTCGGGCTGGGTGGCAGAACGGGTAAGTTCGGCAATCTGTTCGTAGTCGTCGCTGGAGCCTGTGGCACGATAGATGTAGCAATGCCTACCCCAGAAGTGGGGGTCGACCTCGAGAGTGAGGGTGACGGATGGCTGGCTGCCGTCGTAGTGGAGGTCGGAAATGCGAAGGTAGTCGGCGGTGTCGCCATAATCGAAAAAGAAGTCTTGTACGATGGAGAAGGCGCAAAGGCTGTCGGGATTGGTGACGGCGAGATAGGCACGGAGACGACCAATGGCCAGGTCGGGGATGAGGGTGTCGAAGGTAAACGGGCCGTCGGGACCGAAGCGGTGAAGATGCCAGTCATGGTCGCCTTGTAGTTTGTAATAGAGGGTGTAGTGGAGTACGCTGTCGGGCATGTTGATGTAGCGGTTCCACGAACATTGCAACTGCCTAGAACAGGGTTCGGCATGAATCTCGAGGCGGGGATTGTGGTAATAGGGAGTCAGCGGACTGGCTTGATAACAGCTGTCGAAAGCGAGGATGCGGAAGTTGTTTTCGAAATTGTGGAAACGGCTGAGTTGTTCGGGACAGAGATAGGTGGTGTTGAGGCGGCCCCAGACAGTGTCGTAATAGAGACAGGGGTTGCCCATGCAGATGTAGTAGCCCATCACATCGGTGTCGGGGCTGGGATACCAGCTGAGGCGGATTTGGCCGAGAGCGGTGTCGACACTACAAAGGCGCAGCGAACAAGGGCTGGTGGGCACATTGTCCTGATAGAAAAGACCCGCCGGCATGGAGGTGTCGGCAGAGGCGGCAACGAAGTAGTTGACCGTATCGGCACAGATGGTGCGGTGGAGGGTGTCGTAATAAAAGGTGTCGGCAATGGTGGCGATGCGGGTGTAGTCCTCTTCGTCATGGAACATGCGGTAGAGACTGTAAACCGAGTCGTTGGGCAAACGATTCCAACTGAGCAGCCCTACCTGATTGCCGACCACGGCGGTATAGGCAAACCGAAGTGGCTGCGCCGCCAACAGAGCAGGCAGAAGCACCAGTATTATTATGAACAAACAACGCTTCATTGGATGGACTGCATTTCTACTAACTGACGGTAACGCCCGTTGAGAGCCAGCAGCTCCTCATGGGTGCCCTGCTCAACAATGCGACCTTGCTCCAGCACGACTATGCAATTGGCGTGGCGGACGGTGGAAAGGCGGTGGGCGATAACCAGAAAGGTGGGACGGTACTGCTGATAGGTCGAATTGGACAGGAGGCTGTCCAGTGCCTGCTGTACTTGACGTTCGCTCTCGGTGTCGAGGGCACTGGTAGCTTCGTCGAAAATGAGTATGTCGGGGTTGCAGAGCAATGCTCGGGCGATGCTGATGCGCTGCCGTTGTCCACCACTCAAAAGGTTGCCACCATCACCGATGGGAGTGTCGTAGCCTTCGGGCTGCTGAAGGATGAAATCGTGGGCATGAGCCATCTTGGCAGCCGCTACTATCTGTTCCTCTGTGGCGTCGGGTGCTCCAAAGGCAATGTTGGCACGTAAAGTATCGTTGAAGAGTATGGTATCTTGCGCCACCACACCGATGCGTCGACGGAGGTCGGCGAGCGACATCGAACGGATGGGCTGCCCTTCCAGCAGGATGTCACCGGCGGTGGGCTCGTAGAAGCGCATCAGCAGGTCGGCGAGCGTCGACTTGCCCGAGCCCGAGCCACCTACCAGCGCGACGGTGCTGCCCCGTGGGACAGTGAAGCTGACATCGTGCAACACCTCGGCATCAGCCGTATAGTGGAACCCCACATGCCGAAACTCGATAAGGGGACTATTGGTGAGCTGTGAATTGTCGACTGCCGTCTGCGAGTCCTCCTCCTCGCTCTCTATGGCCAGTATCTCCTGCAGGCGGTCCACACAGGCACGTCCCTTCTTCATCTGCGAGATGGCGGTGGAGAGTTCCTTCGACGGCGGTATCATCAACACGAACATCATCACATAAGACACAAAAAGCTCGGGAGTGAGCGACGAGCCACCCTTAATCACCATTGAAGAGCCGAACAGTAGAATGCCTACCACCACACAGTTGCCCAAAAAGTCGCTCACTGGCGAAGAGAGGTCCACACGTCGCAACACCGCCGTGCGCAGGCGGGCATAACGGCTGTTTGCCTCACGGAAACGGCGATTTGAGAAATCGATGGCCGTATAGGCTTTCACTACCTTCAGACCCATGATGGTCTCCTCCATCAGCGAGGTCAGGAACGAACCCATCGTCTGCAGCTGCTGCGAACTGCGACGCAGACGGTGTGTGATACCCGATATCACCACCACTACAAGAGGAAGCATCAGAAGCACAAACAGCGTCAGCCTAGGACTGATATAGAAAAGCATAGCCATATAGAGCACCATGCTCACTACCGCCACCACCAACTGCTGCACCGATGCCAGGGTGCTCTCCTCGTACTCTACCATATCGCCACCAAAACGCGCCAGCATATCTCCCTTGCGGCTGCTGTGGTAGTAGGACATGGGCAGATGCATCGCTTTATGGAAAAGGTCGTCCCTGATGTCGCGCACCACACGGCAGCGCACCGCAGCCATCAGCACCGCAGCCAGATAGCTCAACACATTCTTCAAGGCATACAGCGCAAACAACACCAGCGAAAAATAGAGCAATGCCCGCTGCGGTCCGTAGGAGGCGAGCCACACATACAGCCGTTCCAACCCCTGCGCCACCAGATTGGCCGTTTCGGGCAGAGCCGCCGCCCCTTCGGCTGGCGGAAAAAGAATCTTTAAAAAGTCTGCCACCGACAATGCGGTCGCCATGGTAAACACCACCGACAGCACTACACAAAAACCGTACGCCCCCAGGCGGGCAGCATACGGTCGCATATAGTGCAAGGTGAACGACATGGAAAGTGAAAAATGAAAGGTGAAAAGTGAAAATATCCGGGTGCGGAAGCCCCTTTCCAATTTTCACTTTTCAATTTACTATAACGTGTATCCTAAATAATTGTGCGGTGTTATCTGGCGGATACGCTCCTTGACAGTGGGCTCCACATCGAGCGTTTCGACAAAGTCGGCAATCGTCTGTGCCGTCACCTTGCTGCCCGTGCGGGTCAGCTGCTTCAACGCCTCATAGGGGTTAGGATAGCCTACCGAACGCAGAATAGTCTGTATCGCCTCCGCCACCACAGCCCAGTTATTCTCCAAGTCGGCATACAAAGCCTGCTCGTTCAGCAACAGTTTGCCCATACCCTTCTGGAGCGATGCCAACGCGATGAGTGTGTGCGCAATCGGTACCCCGATGTTGCGGCTTACCGTCGAGTCGGTCAGGTCGCGTTGCAGGCGCGAGATGGGGAGTTTGTGACTCAGATGCTCCATAATGGCGTTCGCCAACCCTAAGTTACCTTCAGCGTTCTCGAAGTCGATCGGGTTCACCTTGTGGGGCATGGCCGACGAGCCTACCTCGCCCGCCTTAATCTTCTGCTTGAAATACTCCATCGACACATACGACCACACGTCGCGGCACAAATCTGTCAGTACCACATTGATGCGCTTGCAATTGTCGAAATAGGCGGCCATATTGTCGTAATTCTCAATCTGCGTCGTATATTGCTGCCGCTCCAGCCCCAGATGGTTGGCAACGAAGTCGTTGGCAAATGCCTGCCAGTCCACCTCAGGATAGGCGGCCAAATGGGCGTTGAAATTGCCCGTTGCCCCACCAAACTTAGCACCGAACGGGATTTGTTTGAAATAGTCCAACTGCCGACGCATACGGTAGGCAAACACCATCAGCTCCTTGCCCAACGTCGTAGGCGATGCCGGCTGGCCGTGCGTGTGTGCCAGCATCGGCACTTCGCGCCACTCCTGCGCCCTACGCTCCAGCTCCTCCAGTATCGCGACGTACTGTGGCAGCAACACCTGCTCGTGGCACTCCTTCAGCGACAGCGGCACCGAGGTATTGTTCACATCCTGCGATGTCAACCCGAAATGGACAAACTCTTTGTACTGCTCCAAATCCAGACGGTCAAAATGACGCTTGATGAAATACTCCACTGCCTTCACGTCGTGGTTAGTTGTCTTCTCTATTTCCTTCACCTCAAGAGCATCCTGCTCCGAGAAGTGGCGGTATATGTCGCGCAACTGCTCTGCTAATTGAGGGCGGTCAGCAAACAGTCCTTTCAGCGGCAGCTGCTCCAGCTGCCCCAAGGCGATAAAATATTCAATCTCCACCCGCACACGGTAGCGTATCAGCGCACCTTCCGAAAAAAAGTCAGCCAACGGCTCCACCTTGCTACGGTAACGCCCGTCAATAGGCGATATGGCATTCAAACTATTCATGATTTTGATTGTGTGATTGTGTGAATGTGTTATTTTTTATTGATACACTGTGTGGCAGCCAACTCTCAATTTGCAACACTCAAAACTTCTTTCCTTCCTTCTCCTCATCCGGATGGGCAAACAGGCGGTTCATAAACGTGTGCTTCTCAACCAGCTTCTCAATCTTACGGTCGTGAGTTGCATCGATAAGGGCTTGCGCATACAGGGTGTTGTGCATATCTGTGCCCATAAACTCCACCCAGCCGTTCTCCACCATCTCGTATGCCTTACGCTTCGGCCCTTCGCCATAGAAGCCCGACAGCGACAAAATATTAATCTGGAAAAACACACCCATATCCTTAAAATGCTGCAGCACGTGCGACGACGAACTATAATAGGGATACCTCTCAGGATGAGCCAAGATAATGTCATAATTCTTCATCTGCAAGTCAAACAAGACTTGGTCCAAACCCATCACCTGCTGGTGCAGCGAAAACTCCATCAGCAGATACTTGCCGCCTATCAGTAGGAACTTCTCAGCCGCAATCCTGTCGTTAAACCCTGTGTCTACGCGGTATTCGCCAGCGATGCCCAGCATCTTTGAACCGTCGTGATCTCCGTGCGTGGCAAGATCCAACTTCAGGTCAGCAAACCGACGTTCGATATCCTCCTCCACATTGGGGAAACGGGGAATATTATAATGCGGTGTCAGATATACACTCTCAAACCCAGCAGCCTTCATCACCCGCAGGCACGTCACTGACTCCTCCTCGCTCTTCGACCCGTCATCCACCCGGGGCAGCAGATGGCAGTGCATATCCGTTACCAGCGGCGCAAAAATAGGACGCGCCTCCTTAGATTTAGATTTAAAAAGACCCATAATAACTCTATTTTTTATTTCTATTCTTCAATTCTCAATCCTTACAATATCGGCACCCAGCCCACGCAGGCGGTCGTCGATGTGCTGATAGCCACGGTCTATCTGTTCGATGTTGTCGATACGGCTCTTGCCGTCGGCTGACAGCGCAGCAATCAGCAGAGCCACACCCGCACGTATGTCGGGCGACGACATCCGCACACCCCGCAACCTATGCTCGTGGTCCAACCCTATCACCGTCGCACGGTGCGGGTCGCAGAGGATAATCTGAGCCCCCATGTCAATCAGCTTGTCAACAAAGAACAGACGGCTCTCAAACATCTTCTGGTGTATCAGCACGCTGCCCTTAGCCTGGGTTGCCACCACTAAGGCGATGCTGATAAGGTCGGGTGTGAAGCCCGGCCACGGAGCGTCCGCCACCGTCATAATCGAACCATCCATGAAACGTTCTATTTCATAATGTTCGCGTGCAGGCACATACAAGTCGTCGCCACGCTGCCACACCTCGATACCCAGTCGACGAAACACCTGTGGTATCAATCCCAGATGCTCCATTCCCACATGGCATATCGTCAAGTCGCTCTGCGTCATTGCCGCCATACCGATGAACGAACCCACCTCAATCATATCTGGCAACAGGCGGTGGCAGCAGCCGTGCAACTCCTTCACCCCGTGGATAGTCAATAAGTTCGACCCCACCCCCTCAATCTCGGCACCCATGCTGTTCAACATCGTACAGAGCTGGTACACGTATGGCTCGCACGCCGCATTCATTATCATGCTCGTCCCTTCAGCCAGCACCGCCGCCATCACAATATTGGCGGTACCTGTCACCGAAGCCTCGTCCAGTAACATATAGCAGCCCTTCAGCCGCTGCGCTTCTACCTGATAGCCGTCGCGACGGTAGCTCACCGTAGCCCCTAGCTTCTCCATCCCGAGGAAATGGGTGTCGAGGCGGCGGCGACCAATCTTGTCGCCACCCGGTTGTGGCACACGTGCCCGCCCATAACGCGACAATAGCGGTCCCACCATCATAATCGACCCGCGCAATGCTCCTGCCTCACGTGCAAACTCTTCGCTCTCCAACACATCTAGGTTTACCTCGTCGGCCTCGAACTCATAGCTACGGCCTTCTGTCAGCAGTGCGCTGTCATCGTTCAGCCGGCGCACCTTCACCCCCAACAGTTCAAGTAGGCTTATCAGCTTGTTCACATCGCGTATGTCGGGGATATTATCAATGACCACTTTTTCGCTAGTCAGCAACACGGCACATAACACCTGTAGCGCCTCGTTTTTGGCACCCTGCGGGTGAATTTCGCCCTGTAGCTTGTAGCCTCCCGTTATCTCAAACGATGACATTTCTTAAAAGCCCTCCTGCTGTTTGTTTTTCTTCTTTTTCTTCTTCTTTTTCTTCTTGTGGACGATATTGGCACGACGCTCTTCGTCGAGACCCTTCAGATAATCGCGATTCTCCTTATACTGAAAATCTGCCGGCACGTCAAGCTTACCACCCGAAATGGTATTCAACTGCAAACTGATAAGGTCGTCCTCCACCGTGTCGCGGTTCCAAAGCAGATAGTCGCGCTTCATCGCATGGGCAATCAGACCCACTAATTCGTCACGCTCCTCACCCTCGGGATAGTCTGCCACCCGCTTAATCATATTCTCCATTACCGAGCCATAATGGCGATAGCGGGTATTACCTTGATTATATGCGAGAGGGTGCGGAGCAAACTCCACCGTCTCATCGCGCGAAATCTCATACGGCACATCCACATCTAATTCCCAGTTCGCCAATATCATCAAGTGTACCCAATACTTACGTTTGTAATCATCACCCTCCTTCACATCAGTGCTGATACGCGACATGATATCCACAATCGCTGCCGCCATCTGGTTACGCCTGTCACGGTCTTCCACCGTCTTGGCGTACTCAATCAACTTACATATATTACGCCCATAATCGTTAATCCTCAATTGGGGACGTTGTGTATTATATTCCATATTAAAAAATTACAAATCTACTAAAAAAATTATTACCGCTTTCCACAGTTACAAAATTAATAGCACCCGCCGGCAAACATCCGACCATAGACATCTCCTCCATGGTAACAACCCATAGGCAACGCATGCATACCCCACGCCCCATATCCGCTCATCCAAGCGTCATGCCACATATAAGGAAGAGTGCCCTGCTCATCACGTATATATGTAAAAGCTAGGTGCAAAAAGTTATTATCGCCAAAACGATAAGAGGCAGCAGCCGAAACAGCTGTAGCCGAAACATCAAACACATCTCCGTTACCAAATCCATACAACGGAGCATAGGTACCAGTCAGATGATACACTGCCGCCGCCAACCAAAGGCGGTCGCTAACCTGATACTGCGCTGCCAGATATGCCGATGCCAACCCTGTGCCACCATTGCGGTGACGGACAGGTGCCAAGCTTCTTGTTGGCGAACTAAAGGCATAATTAGGATTCAGTCCCATGTCGGATGTGATACGAAAGCCCGCGTTCATCTTCCAACGGTCATTCGGACGGAACGTCAGCGAAGGGGCAACTGATGTATATAGGCGGTTGTCGCCATAACTGGTGCCTAAAAAGCCTGTGCTTACGGACATGTGCGGTTCCCAACGTGAGAGTTTCACCGTGTCGGCATCACTCTTCCATTGTGCATGCGCCGGCATAGACGACATCAGACATATAAACAATGTCGCCATGATATATTTTAAAGTGCCTATAGTTCTCATAAATATAAATAATAATTAGATATAACGCACATGAACGAAAAATATTGTGGTCATAACTCCATTATTTTTTCAAACGACTTTGGATAAGGCGTTTCGAACTTTAAATTCTTGCCCGTTATGGGATGTTTAAATCCTAGCCTAAAGGCGTGAAGTGCCAGTCTGTTGATAGGAGAAATATCATCTTTGTAACCATACATCGGGTCGTGTACAACGGGATGTTTCTCTTCGCGCAAATGTACTCTGATTTGGTTTCTCCGCCCTGTGTCGAGCCGCAGTTCTAACAACGAATACCGCCTGCTGGTACGCACCACTTTATAATGCGTCACTGCCAATTTGCCTCCATTGTCCGTAGGTGACGACAGCACACAGTACTGCCCATCCGTCAGCCACGACTTAATAGTACCCTCGGCAGGTTCCATCCTACCCCACGCCACTGCCACGTATGCCCTATCATACACCAATCCCTTCCAATCTTCTTCAAACCGTTGTGACACCTGTTTCGACTTTGCTACCACCATCAACCCTGAGGTGTCGCGGTCGAGACGGTGTACAATGTGGGCAGTATAATTCTGACGCGTCAGCTGTAAATATTTGTTTAGCACTGTAATGACAGTCCTGTCGGTTGGCTTTTTGCTATATGAGAGCAATCCTTCGTGCTTATTGACTACAAACAGATATTCGTCTTCATATACAATATCAAGGTCACGTGGTTTCAATCGCTCTTTATAACCCACTTTTTCTATCGTCACAACCATCCCCGGCTGCAACGGATAATTGTATTGCGTCACATGCCTTCCATCCACACAGACACTATGCGCCAGCAGTTCTTTTACCTTCGAACGACTGCTGTCTGGCATCTGTTTCATCAAGAATTGCAACAGTTCGCAACCCTCATTAACTCTATATTCTACTTGTTTCACGTGAAACATTAATTTTTCTGCGTTATCAACAATTTTTCACTCTTTATCAACAGCCCTTCTCGTTCTTTTCAACTGTCTTCATATAGTTCTAAAAACTCATATTCGTTGCCGATGTTTTGTATGAACTTCATCATATCAGCATTGCTTATCACCAATGAGGCAGTATTGTCATTAGGATGGAAACTCACTTTCTCTGCTTTGAGCAATTCCTTGTCGACAAACAGTGTCACTTCATGATTTGTATCATTTATCAGAGTAAAGAGTGATACCGAGCCTGGACGTACACCTAAATACTTCATCATTCGTTCAGGTGAAGCAAATGTCAACTTTCCTTGATGCAGTCGATGCTCGATATCGTGAATGTCCATACTATGCCGCGAATCCATTATCACCAAATAATGGCGGTTGCCCTTATGGTTACGGAAGAAGAGATTCTTGCACAGCACAGTACCTTCGCCACGATAGAACTGTGCCGCAATCTCAATTGTCGGCGCTTCGGGATGCTCATAATAGTCGAAAGTGATACCTAACTTCGACAAATAGTCATATACCTGCTGCTGCCCTCTCATTTGATGATGCCCAGCTGTTTCGACATTTCAAGCATTCGTACGATAGGCTTCTTGGCACGCTCTATCATTTCGTCTGACATGATGATTTCGGGAGTCTCGTCGCGCAAACAGGCGTATAGTTTTTCAAGTGTGTTCAACTTCATGTACGAACAGTCGGCACAATTGCAACTGTCACCTGACGGCACAACTATGAACTCCTTGTCAGGATTGTTCTTGCGCATTTCGTACAAGATGCCCGTCTCGGTCGCTACAATGAATTTTTTATTATCCGACTGGGCAATATAATTAAGCATGGCCTTGGTACTTCCCACAAAGTCTGCCACCTTCAGGAGGGCTCCATTGCATTCGGGATGGGCAATAACAGCAGCATCAGGATGTTCCACTTTTAGCTTCAGCACATTTTCAGCATGCATGGCATCATGAACCATACATACTCCGTTCCACAACAACATGTTGCGACTAGTCACACTATTGATATACCCGCCTAGGTTCTTGTCGGGAGCAAAAATAATCTTTTGATCTTCAGGCAAGGCACGAACCAACTTTTCCGCATTGCCAGAAGTGCAGATAAGGTCGGAAAGTGCTTTTATTTCTGCCGAACAATTGATGTAGGAGATAACCATGTGGTCGGGATGTTCTGCCTTAAAACGCGCAAACTCATCTCCTCCGCACGACTCCGCCAACGAACAACTTGCCTCCATATCTGGTAACAACACTTTGCGCGAAGGATTGAGTATCTTGGCAGTCTCAGCCATAAAATGCACACCACAAAAAACAATAATGTCATTGTTGCACTCTTGCGCCTTTTGAGCTAATGCCAAGCTATCACCTATATAGTCCGAGAGATCTTGTATCTCGTCGCGCTGATAGTAATGCCCTAAAATGATGGCATTCTTCTCTTTTTTCAGCCTCACTATTTCCTGCTTCAATTGTTCGTTGTTCATAGCTTACAGATTTTTAATATATTATATCCATTTTCCACAAAGGAGGGTCTTTTTTCAATCTGCAAAAATACGAAAAAAAAGCCACACATCAATAATTTTGTAATTTTCACACATTATTACTTCAACTTAGCAAACAATGACACGAAATAAAAGGGAGTTAAATAGATTAAGGACCTTCTGTGAACTTACGTCTAAGTAGAAGTTAAAAGAAACAATGCTAAGGTATACAACGTTGTCGACAATCGCATTGTTCCTTTTAACTCCCACTTTTACACCTTAATGGCCCGTGTTATAGGTCACAAAAAACAGAAGTTTTCAAAGTCGCTGATAATTAATACTTTTCTTTTCAGTTCATTTATAGTTTATTTACAGTTCATTTATGAATATAAAATGAACTATAAACTAACCATAGTTAAACTTAAAAACAATTGTTAAATATAAGGACAAGCTAATGTGCTAGGACAGACTATTTTTAAGACCACAATACCACAGACTGTATATAGGCAATTAACTATTATCGACTTTTTTTCATAAAAAAATGAGAGTAATTCGATTTTTTTTTGTATTTTTGCAGTCGAAAAATAATTGTCATCCAATGCCATTACGACAGGTCAAGGAGCCCTCCCCTGTCGAGAAGGTTAAACATGTAATAACGAAACCTAATTTAATTATCATGAAAAGCGTTTATACAAAGTACAGAACCTTGCTTTTTTTGACGGGGATGTTGTTGACTATAGTCATGACCAGTTGTGAGAAAGAGCCACAAAGCCAAGACAACGATAATCAGTTTGTGCCTGTCAACTGTACCTTTGATTTACTTGGCAACGACATAGATGGGCTGTCAGTTATATCGTTTGGCAGCGGGGCTGTGCTTGAGTCCAATTCCGCACAGCTGTATGTGCAGGAGAGCGTCGAGCCCCAACTTTTCATTGTGGCTGACCAAGATAATCATGTGCGTTTGCTCTACCGTGGTATAGTAAAAGAGGGGGATAGTGTAGAGTTTAATGTCCATAGCTCTGCTTTGGCATTAATTATGAGCAATCCCTTTATAGCCATGGTGGGTAAGACAGATTATTCTTGGTTGACCACTATTGTGGAGCAACTGACATCGTTTCAGCCTTTCGAGTTCTATTTGGAAGAACAAATTTCGTTGGGCAAGGACCTTTGCGACACCAATAACACTATGATGCTGCGGCACA
>CAMZFW010000063.1 GCA_947306225.1 uncultured Bacteroidales bacterium | reverse complement strand
GAAGGAGGATGTGAACGAGATTATCACCGTTCTCGCCACCGCCGCCGGCAAGACCCCCGAACTGCTGCAATGCAACGGTTGCTGCTGTTCCACCGCCTCGCTGCCCGGCGACCTGATGCGCCAGACTCCCTATCTGACCCACAGCGTGTTCTCGAAATATCACAGCGAGACCGAGATGATGCGCTACATGAAGAAGCTGGAGGTGAAAGACCTCAGCCTCAACCGCGCCATGATACCGCTGGGCAGCTGCACCATGAAGCTGAACGCTGCCGCCGAGATGCTGCCGCTCAGCTGGACGGGCTTCGGAGCCATCCATCCTTTTGCTCCCGTCGACCAGACCGAGGGTTGGAACGAGATGATTAACGAGATGGAAGACCTGCTGGCTATCGTCACCGGCTTTGCCGGCGTGAGCCTGCAGCCCAACTCGGGCGCTGCTGGCGAATACAGCGGCCTCACCGTCATCCGCAACTATCATATCGACCAAGGTCAGGCCAACCGCAATGTGTGCCTCATTCCCGCCAGTGCCCACGGCACCAACCCCGCCAGCGCAGCCAAGGCGGGCATGACCGTGGTGGTGGTGAAGTGCAACGACCGTGGCGATGTGGACATCGACGACCTGAAGGCAAAGGTGGAGCAGTACAAGGAGAACCTTGCCTGCATTATGATTACCTATCCTTCCACACATGGTGCCTTCGAAGAGGGCATCCTCGAAATCATCGACATCATCCACAGTGCCGGCGCTCTGGTCTATATGGACGGTGCCAACATGAACGCTCAGGTGGGTCTCACCAGTCCCGGCCACATGGGTGCCGACGTGTGCCACCTCAACCTGCACAAGACCTTTGCAGGTCCTCACGGTGGTGGCGGTGCCGGTGTCGGTCCTATCGCTGTCAGTGCCAAGTTGCTCGACTTCCTGCCTAAGCACAGCCAGGTCGAGGTGGGTGGCAAGAAGGGTAACGCCATGGCTGCCGCGCCTTACGGCAACGCACTGCTGTTCCCCATCACCTACGGCTACCTGCTGATGCTGGGCGGCAACGGCCTGACCGAGGCCACCAAGCACGCCATCCTCAACGCCAACTACCTGCGTGCCCGCCTGCAGAAGTACTACAAGATTCTCTACACCAACAAGAACGGCATGTGCGGACACGAGATGATTGTCGACTTCAGCGAGTTCAGCCTCAAGGTGAGCGTGGGCGACATTGCCCGCCGTCTCGATGACTACGGCTTCCATGCCCCCACGGTGGCATTCCCCGTGCACAACACCCTCATGGTGGAGCCCACCGAGAGCGAACCCCTCAGCGAACTCGACCGCTTCTGCGACGCCCTCATCGCCATCCGTAAGGAGATTGACGACGTGATGACCGGCAAGTACGACGAGAAGAACAACCCCATCGCCAACGCACCGCACACCATGCAGGTGGTCTGCGCCGACGAGTGGAACTATCCCTACAGCCGTCAGGTGGCCGCCTTCCCGCTGCCTCATGGCGACAAGTACTGGCCGACCATCAGCAAGATTGACGACGCCTACGGCGACCGCAATCTCCAGCCCGTCTGGCCCGCAGAGGAATAATCGAAAGTTGAAAGTTGAAAACTTATTAAATTGAAAGTTGAAAATTGAAAATTGAAAATTAGCTGCCGCACCCGTCCCCTCTTTAGAGGGGTGGTCGAAGACCGGGGTATGTTCATTTTCAACTTTCAATTTTCAACTTTCTACTTTCTTGCCTTTTAGTCTTAATATGAAAAACGACCGTATCACACCAACGTATATCACCAGCCTGAAACCCAACGAGGTGTTTGTCTTTGGCAGCAATCTGGCGGGATTCCATGGCGGTGGGGCTGCACATATAGCCCATGCCAAGTTTGGCGCTATCTGGGGTCAGGGTGTGGGAATGCAAGGACAAAGCTACGCCATCCCTACGATGCAGGGCGGGGTAGAGACCATCAAGCCCTTCGTAGACCAATTCATCGACTACGCCCGTCAAAACCCCATTTCCCGTTTCTATGTCACCCGCATCGGCTGTGGCATCGCCGGCTTCACCGATGAGGAGATTGCCCCCTTGTTCCGCGAAGCTGTGGATGTGGAAAACATCTGCCTGCCTACCGAGTGGTGGGACATCTTAGACAACTAGCGGCTATTGATAGTATTCTATCTCACGGCGGGCGAAGGTGCGGTGCTTCTGGCGGAGTTGTGTCCAGTTGCCGTGGCTGTCGTAGTGCCAACGGTAGTGGTGGGGGCTGAGACGGTGGCGATGGTCTTTGTAGCGTGAGCCGGTGACATTGCCATGACGGTCGAGATAGTAGCAAATCACGTCCTGAGAGTTGTTGTTGAAGGTATACCGCATATTCCGCTGGTCGTCGTAGACGTGGGTGGCTCCATTGTCTATATAGGAATGGTCGTTGTACCAATTGTATTCCAACCAAGAAACTATGCGCCCAAGGCTGTCGTATTGTGTCAGCGCGGTATCACCATCATGGATTACGCAGATTTCGCGCCCAGCACTGTCTAGATAAACATGATAGAGGAAGTGCTCTTTTGTAATATAGCCGTTGCCGAAGATTGAATCGACCACATCGTCGCGATAGGCAAGTAGCATGATGAAGTCCCTTTCCTCGCGATATAGGTCATCCAAGTGACTTATGCCAAGGATGGAGGTATCGGCATAGTCTGGAATGAGGGAATGAAGGTCATTGCCAAAGATACGCTTGGTATCTTCTATGGCGTAATATGTGTCCACATATCGTTTGTCGTAGCCGTAGTCGGTGCGTGTGTAGAACCAAACGTCAACAAGTGTGGAGTCGGAAATCTCTATTGCTAGGCGAGGCCATCCGTCGCTGTCATAGAGGTAACTGCGTATGGTAGTTTGACTGTGGGAGTCCCACCCTATTTGTTGTATGTGTTCAAGGGTTGTCCTGCCGAGGGTGTCGAACTGCACAACTGTTTCATACTTGGTTTTATGGGTGTAATAGTCGTACCACGTCACACGTAAGTAGCGGACGCGCCCATGCAGCACATAGTCGTTAGGGAAAGCGGCGGGGAAAGGGGGATTTATGGTCATGTGGTTGTGCCAGTAGGCAAGGGCATGTGTGTCGATGCCGTGGTGACTGTGCAACTCGGCACGGGCGCCTGTCACAGAGTCTATGATTGGCAAATGGAGGAAGGCGACATTTTCTTCAAGCGAGTGGTCGTAGTTGATACCCTTGGTAGGGGTGGGGTTGTAGTTGGGATTGGAATGGGGATATTGTTTCCAATACTCCTTATACTTCTTAATCTCCTTTTTCACACCCAGCGGCTGCCCATGCTTGTATCGCCAATAGGTGGTGAGTATAAGGCCCGACATGACGTCGGGATGGTAGAGTCCTTTCTTTTCAAAGTAGTACTGAAGTCGCGAGCCGCGCCAAAGCCCCCAGTTGTTGCGTATCCACATGCCCAAGCCGAAATGTGCGCCACTCATAAATTCCTTTTCCGTCATTGACAGGATACGTTGCTGCGTACTGTCGGACAACAGGGTGTCAAGCGTGCGATGGCAGTCGGCCAGATTCTTAGGGATATAGACCTTGTCCCGCTCTTGGGCGAAAGCCATCAAGGGAATGAGGAGGAGGATAATTACTAGATGTCTCATTGTCAAGGATAATGTGTTTGATGGTTTTAGGGGAGAAAGGTTTTAAGGTTTTAGTGTGTCAATCCCTCAGACCCTTAATCCCTCAATCCCTTTAACCCTTAAACTAACGAATTTTAGAAACGAGAGAAGGGGTGCTTTCTCCAATAGAGGATAAGCAGCAGGCCGAAGAGCATACCGCCCAAGTGGGCGAAGTGTGCCACGCCGTCGGCTCGGAAGAGGCCTTCCATCAGCTCGATGGCGGCATAGCCGATGACGAACCATTTGGCCTTGATAGGCATGAGGAAATAGAGATAGATACGCTCGTTGGGGAATGTCATACCGAATGCCAACAGGATGCCATACACCGCACCCGAGGCACCAACTGTGAGACCCCAACCCGGCACCAATAGGTTGCAGAGTCCTGCGCCTAAGCCACAGACCAGATAGTAGAACAGGAACCGTCGCGAGCCCCAGTAATTCTCCAGCACATAGCCGAACATCCACAACGCAAACATATTGAAGAAGATATGTTCGATATTGGCATGCATGAACATGTAGGTAAACAGCTGCCAGATGCGGAAACGTCCTGTGGGTAAGGCATTCAAGGCACACATGGAGGTGATATTCACGTAGCCATAGCGTTCCAGCACCATGGTGGCGAGAAATACGATGACGTTTATTATCAGTAGGTTCTTTACTACCGTCGGTAGCATCTTAAATCCTTGGGGTGCGTATTGGGTCATTTTTATGATTGTTTGATTGTCTGATTGCTATAGGGTTTTAGGGTTTTAAGGTTTTAATGTTTGATGGTTTTAGGGGAGAAAGGTTTTAAGGTTTTAGTGTGTCAATCCCTCAGACCCTTAATCCCTCAAACCCTCAGACCATTAATCCCTTAATCAATTTTCAATTTTCAATTTTAAAAAGTTTTTCGGGTGGAATGATTGCCATGGTCTTCTTGCCGCTAGGGCTGACGTGGGGCACCATGCAGCAGAAGAGGTCGGCTATCAGCTGCTGCATCTCAGCCTGCTGCAAAGGCGTACCCGCCTTCATCGCCATCTGTCGCGCCAGCGAACGGCATAGGCACTGTCGGCGGTCGGCAAACTTCTGCATCATCGAGCCTTTGTATTCTGCCAACACTTGTTCGAACAGCTGTTGCAGTTCGCTTTCCTTGATTTCGGCAGGCGTGGCGGTCACCACAAAGGTGGTCTGGCCTATCGAGCCGATTTCAAAGCCCTGCTTCTGCATGTCGGGGATGAGTTCCGAGAAAATGTCGGCATCCGCAGGCGAGAACTGGCAGTTGACGGGGAAGAGCAGCTGCTGGGCCGCAGCGTTGCCCTCTTGGCTCATCAGACGGTCGTATATGACGCGCTCGTGGGCTGCCTGCTGGTCGATAACCAGTAGCCCTGACGGCATAGTGCTTACAATGTAGCTGCCCATCAGTTGCAGGCATGGCTCGGCTGTCGATGGGGTGGCCTCACCCTCCGTCTGGGGCAGGGTGGTCTGTTGGGGTGTAACGGTCTCTGCCTCATCTTTCTTTAGGTCGAAGAATGAGGTCCATTGGCTGCTTTTGGGACGGGTAGCACCAGTGCCGCCCGACAGGCTTCCTCCGCTCTTGCCACTCGAATGGAATGGGTTGTAGTCGGGGTTGTAGTGTATCTGTGGCTGCTGTGGCACATATCCTTGGGGGGCAGGGGGGAAGTCCACTTCCTGGATGGGGTTGAACTCCAATTCGGTAGCCAGTCCGAACTGTCCCAATGCCCGTTTGGTGGCGGCACGCAGGATAGTGAAGAGTGTCGACTCGTCAATAAACTTCACCTCCGTCTTGGTGGGGTGTATGTTGACATCGATGCGCGACGGGTCCACTTCCAGATGCAGGAAATAGGTGGGGTAGTAGTGGTCGGGAATCAGGTCGGTATAGGCCTTCTCTACCGCTGCATTGAGTGCGGGGTGCTTGATATAGCGGTGGTTCACAAAGAGGTATTGTTCCCCACGGCTTTTGCGTGCGTATTCGGGCTTCGACACATATCCGTGTATCTTCACCACGTCGGTGTCTTCGTCAACAGGGTAGAGCCGCTCACGATAGTTCTGCCCATACATCTGCGCTATACGCTCTAAAAAGTTGCCCCCATGCAGGTCGTACAGCAGTTTGCCGTTGTGGTAGAAGGTGTAGTCGGTATTGTAGTTGATGAGTGCCACTCGCCTAAAGGTCTCCTCGATATGGCTCAACTCAATACTATCCTTTTTCAAGAAGTTACGCCTTGCAGGAACGTTGAAGAAAAGGTTCTTCACGGCTATCGATGTGCCGTTGGGGCAACTGCACGAGCATTGCTCCTTGATGTCGCAACCCTCTATTATCACCTGTGTGCCCAGTTCGCTGTCGTGCATCTTGCTCTTCAGCTCCACCTGTGCGATGGCGGCTATTGATGCCAGTGCCTCGCCGCGGAACCCCATGGTGTGGATAGCGAAGAGGTCGTCGGCCTTGTGTATCTTCGACGTGGCATGGCGTTCGAAACAGAGGCGCGCGTCGCTGTCGCTCATGCCGCAGCCGTTGTCTATCACCTGTATCAGCGTGCGCCCGGCATCCTTTACTATCAGCTGTATCTTTGTCGCGCCAGCATCCAATGCGTTCTCCAGCAGCTCCTTCACTGCCGAGGCAGGACGATCCACCACCTCACCAGCCGCTATTTGGTTGGCAACGCTGTCGGGCAATATGTTGATAATGTCGGACACTTTTTGATTGTTTGATTGTCTGATTGTTTGATTGTTTGAGTATTTTTTATTGCTTGATTGTCTGATTGCTTGATTGTTTGGGCTTTTTTGACTGCGTCAGCCACTCAAGCAATCAAGCACTCAAGCAATCAAGCAATTTTCACTGCGCTATCAGCAGCGAGTCGTTGGCGTGCTCTAGGATGTCGGCGAGCATTTCCTCGGGACTCATACCGAGACGGGGAAGCATCTTACGGGTCTGCTCCGCCATATAGTGGTCGGGGTACTTCTCTATAAACTCCTCGTAAGCCGCTCTTGCCTCATCTATCTGGCTGTTCATCTCCAGTGCGTTGCCTTTCAAGAAGTAGCACATCGGAACCTCTTCAAAGTCGGGATAGTCGTTGATGACACGTTCGAAGAGCATCACAGCACGCTCCGTATGCAGCACATTGCCCTGCATCTCGGCAGCCTTCATCAGATACTCTGGCGACAGCGAGTCCTTGGCGTACTTGTCGGCAAACGCCACATACAGTGCGGTCAGTTGGTCGGCCGTCTCGGGGTCGGCGGCTATGGCGGACTCAAATATCGAGTCCTCAAAGTCTTCAATCTGGTTGATACGTTCCTCTCTCGAGGGTCCACATGCCACCATCAGCAGGGCGGCCAGTGTAAATAATGCTATCTTTTTCATATTGATATGTTGATTCTTTGAGTAATTGCTTGAATTCATGAATGAGTTAACGTGTTAATGTGTTAATGTGTTAATGTGTTTGATGGTTTTAGGGGAGAAAGGTTTAAAGGTTTTAGTGTGTCAATCCCTCAAACCCTTTAACCCTTAAACTAACGAATTAACGAATTCAAATTTTCAACTTTCACTTCCTCTTCATCCTATAGTTCGTCCTCACCTTGCCCGTCACCACGTCGTTTATCTTACGCTTTATCATAGTCTTGCGCAGCGCGCTCAGGCGGTCGGTAAACACCTTGCCCTCCAGATGGTCTATCTCGTGCTGTGCCACGCGGGCAAACATGCCGTGTATCTCCTCCTCGTGCAGCTGCCACTTCTCGTCGTACCAGCGCACCACCACGCCCTCCGTGCGCAGCACGTCCTCGTGGATGTCGGGGATACTCAGGCAGCCCTCGTTGAAATACTGCTTCTCGCCTGTATACTCGAGTATCTCGGGGTTAATCAGCGTGTGTTGCTCGCTCACGGGACCATAAGTATCCGTCCTCTCATCGTAAGGGCGGAAGCCTATCACTGCCAGCCGTATCGATAGGTCTATCTGTGGTGCTGCCAAACCCACGCCGTCGGCGGCATACATCGTCTCATACATGTCGGCTATCAGTTGTTCCAGGTTCGGATAGTCTTTGTCAATAGGTTGTGCTACCTTGCGTAGCGTGGGGTGTCCGAGTCCAACAATTGGGTATATCATATGTTTAAGATTGTTTGATTGTCTGATTGCTTGATTGTTTGAAAGTTGAAAATTGAAAATTATCCGGGTACGGCAACTAATTTTAGTTTTTAGTTTTTACTTTTTAGTTTAAAACGCGGCAGCCAAATTTCAACTTTCAACTTTCAATTTTCAATTTTCTCATATAGTCTTGCAGCATGATGGTCGCGCTCACCTGGTCCACCATCGCCTTGTCCTGCCGCTGTTTCTTCTTCAGTCCGCCGTCAATCATGGCTTGGAATGCCATCTTCGAGGTGAACCGCTCGTCGATGCGGGCTATCTCCTTGTCGGGAAATGCCTCGCGCAGCCGTCCGACGAAAGGCTCTATTATCCGTGCCGACTGCGAGGGGGTGTTGTCCATGTGCTTCGGCTCGCCCACCACAAACACATCCACCTGCTCTTTTTTGCAGTAGTCCTGCAGCCATTGCATCAGCAAAGGGGTGTTCACCGTGGTCAAACCCGTCGCAATGATGCGCTCTGAATCCGTCACCGCAATGCCCGTACGCTTTATGCCATAGTCGATTGCAAGTATTCTTCCCATATTTTTATATATTATTTTAGCGTGCAAAGATACAAAAAAAAACTCATTCACTAGAAAAAACGTGAATGAGTTAATGTGCTATATGACAGAAACACTTATCTCTCGCAGAGATTCCCCACCTATTTCAACACAATCTTCTGTGTCACAATACCGTCGGGATGGTGCAGCGTGACGTAATACACTCCCGTTGGCAGATGAGTGAGCGATAGTCCTACCGTGGTCTGCCCCGCAGGGATATAGGCGGTCATCACCTCATGTCCGGCAGCATCCTGCAACGTGAGTTTCACCTCGCATCTTAGTGGTGCGGACAGGCTGACACTCACCTTCCCGTCGGTCGGGTTTGGCTCTATCCTCATGTATAGGCCTGACCCTTGAACCACCTCAACGCCTTCAGGGTTGCGGAACATGGCCGTAAACGTGGTGTCCTGCGTCACCACTACCTGCCGTGGGTTCTCTGTGCTGCCGTCGTCCCATTGTGCGAAGATGTTCGCCCCAAACGCCCGTGCGGTCAGCGTTGCCGTGTCCTCCTCATAGTATGTTCCCCCGCCATACACGCTGCCCCTAGCCATATCGCTGCTCGCCGCCACCACCTCGTACCGCTCGCGCGGCGCAAAATAGGCGGTAAACAGCGTGTCCTGTGTCAGAAACACCGCTCGCGGATTCGTCACGTCGCCGTCGTTCCAGTGGGTGAACTTATAGCCCTCCCTTGGCACCGCCTCGATGTAATAGGTGATGGAATCGTATAAGAAACCACCTCCCGTCACCGTCCCCATCGCCTCGTCCGCCGACTCCACATCCAACAGGCTGCTGTCGGTGACGATGATGGCGTGGAAGGGACCATAACCTTCCATATAACATATATAAGCTGAAGACCCTATCGGACGTAAAACCCAAGGATAGAGAGAGTCGAGCTGAGTATATCGGTATGGTATAGCAGAATAATTACACCTGGAATAAAGGGCATCTATCCCATCTACCATTGCATTAGGATACGGAGGACGTATCCCTGCATCAATAGTGACATACATCACCGTTTTATGGGGAGGATGCGGAATCCACATTCCGTTACTCGTGCTACTACACACGTTACTATAACATGACCCTGCAATAAAGAAATCACCGTCAATAACAATGGGCTTCTCAAACATTGCCTCGTATGCGTAGCAGTAATGGTACCCCAACGAGGTATCGTTGTTCTTCGGCAGTTTCATAATCTTCGGTGCCAACGTGTCCCACCGCACCGAATCCAGTAAAATCAGCGTGTCGTTCCCTTCCTCATGCCGAAATAGGTACATGTATTCTGGCAATACGACACTGTCCCCACCTTCCCAACATTGATCGATGCATTCCTGTATCAAATCAATTGACACCATTGCCGACAGCCCCTTGACATAAAGCCGATGGGGCGTGTTGTATAGCCTGCCTTCAAAACTTAAATCATCACCATAATTAAACCGATGAAAACATGTCATTTGACAAGGTATATTGATATCTGGTAGTTGGTAGAATTCCGGACACTCGTCGTACCAGTCCATATAGTAATAGTTCGGGCTGCGGTTATATATCGTGTCCTGTGCCGTAACAGACTGTATGACACCAAGCAGTACCACTATAGGCAGTATTATCTTTTTCATGACAGCAAAACTTTTATTCATTATTGTAGGGGAACAGACCTATTTTGTCACAAGTATTCTCATATACAACCGTCGTGGCATCGCATATATGCCATTTATTTTGTTTGTTTTTGAATATTAAGTTCCATTCATACTCCCCATTTTCCGCAAACAGGCTACCGACGGCTTCATAACTCACTTGATCGGAACCATAACCTAATGATTCGGTCCAAGCCCCGTCTGAAAACCTAGTTAATTCTAGCACACACGGAGTCGTCTTGTCTTCAAGCGTCCCAATTGCCGCCACCATCAATTGCGGAGACGACCTCTGTCTGTATGGAACCGTTGCCATCCGTGTCAAATCATAAACATCATAATAGAACTTGTATCTCATCTGCACATGCCCTGCTATCAGTTCTGTTAGCGAGAAAAATCCCACAAACCCTATGGAGTCTCTTTCCGGCCAAACCATGTTGCCCTGCGGCGTCATCACGGGTGGCCCCACTTGCACCACATTGCCACAAAAATAGCAGCTGTCACCCTCAATCCTCATATCGTTGACATTTAATCTGTACAATGTGTCCGACAAGATACTCAAGTTAATGTTAAACTGAATCCTTTTCGTGATAAAGGGAAACCCTCCTTGAATCAAAAAACTATGCTTATAGGCATCGTCTTTGTGGCGGAAATGGGTTATCTTGTATAAACCCCGATAAGCACGCGTTATCACCTGGTCGCCGGCCAACTCCGGAAAATCCGTACTAGAACTCACCGTTGAAAGTGTGGGGATCTGAGATTTAGCTGTCACTATTACAGACATTAACGCAAAGAAAAATAGTACTCGTTTCATCATATTTCTATTGATTTGACGCTGCAAAGATACACTTTTTTTTGCAATCACAAACTTTTTTTTCTCGATTTTTCAGAAAAAAGTCGTTTGTGTCAGTCGATATTCTCTTTCTGTGTCCACTATCAATTTCACTGCGGGTCCACGTCGAAGTGTATCTGTAAAGATGCCAGCGCCTTGTCCGCCTTCAGTTTGTCTGCCATGTCCAATATGATGCGCTTGCCCTCACCGATGGCTTCGCTACGCTCGAAACGCACGATTATCTCTTTTAGGTACAACCCTCTCACGCGGCTCACATTCGGATACTCCGGCCCCATCACACGGGTGCCGAACACGCTACGCAGCTGTGCCGCATAGTGGGCCGCTGTCTCGTTCAGCAGGTCGCTGTCGCGGTGTTTGAGCGTGATGACGATAAGTCGGTAGAAAGGCGGGTAGCGGAACACGCGCCGCTCGGTTATCTGGCTGTCGTACATGGCGCGGTAGTCGTTGTCTATCACATTGCGTATCGCCTGATGGTAGGGGTTGTAGGTCTGTATAATCACCTTGCCCTGATGGCCGTGCCGCCCGGCGCGGCCGCTCACCTGCGTCATCTGCTGGAACGCCCGCTCGAAGGCTCTGAAATCGGGAAAATAGATAAGGTTGTCGGCACTCACGATGCCCACCACACTCACATGGTCGAAGTCCAGCCCCTTTGTCACCATCTGTGTGCCTACCAATATGTCTATCTTGCGGTCTTGGAAGTCGTTGATTATCTCCAAGTAACGGTTTTTCTGCAACGTGCTGTCCAAGTCCATGCGTGCCACCCGTGCGTCGGGGAAGAGGATGCTCAGGTCGTCCTCCACGCGTTCGGTGCCGAAGCCCTTCATCGACAGGTGCTGGCTGTGACAGGCTGGGCACTCCGTCGGCAGCGGTATCGAATAGCCGCAGTAGTGGCAGCGCATACTGTTCGTCGCCTTGTGGTAGACCAGCGACACGTCGCAATGTTGGCACGTCGGTGTCCAGTGGCAGTCGTCGCACTCGATGCGCAGCGAGAAACCGCGCCTGTTCTGAAACAGTATCACCTGCTCCTTGTTGTCCAGTGCCTTCTGTATATGCTCCAGCAAGAACTGCGATATGTGGGTGCCGCCTGTGGCAGCGCGGTCGCCCCGCTCGCGCCGCAGCCGCTTTGCCTCCTCCTTCATGTCGGCGCATAGCACCTCGGGCATCAGCAGCCCGCCGTAGCGCCGTTTCATCTCGCACAGGCCGTACTTCCCCTGCTGTGCGTTGTAGTAGCTCTCTATCGACGGTGTGGCAGAGCCCAGCACCGTCCGTGCGCCCCACAGGTGCGCCAGATAGATGGCGGCGTCGCGCCCGTTGTAGCGTGGCGCGGGGTCGTACTGCTTGTACGAGCCGTCGTGCTCCTCGTCCACTATCACCAGCCCCAGGTCCTGAAACGGCAGAAACAGCGCGCTCCGCGCCCCCAGCAGCACCTGGTAGCGCTGGTTGGGGTCAGAGGTCTGTGTGCGCTCCCACACCTCGGCACGCTGCGACACGCTGAAGCGCGAATGATACACCCCCACCAAGTCGCCGAAATAGCGCTTCAGCCTGTTGATAATCTGTGCCGTCAGGGCAATCTCGGGCAATAGGAACAGCACCTGCTTGCCCTGCTTCACCGTCTCATGTATCAACTTGGTATACACCTCCGTCTTGCCCGACGAGGTGACGCCGTGCAGCAACGCCACCGCCTGCGGGCAGCCACGCAGGTAGTCGAATGCCGCCTGCTGCTCGTCGTTGAGCACGATACTGTCGGGGTCGGTGGTGCTGTCGTAGCGTTCCAGACGCGACTCCACCCGCTCCTCCACCGCCAGCACCCCGTTTTTCACCAGCGTGCGCAACGCCGACTCCGACACCACCTGCCCGTCGGCAGTGTCCAACAGAGCGCGTCGGGCCACCGGCAGGGCACCCATCTGGCTCAGCTGCATGAACTTCAGCAGCACGTCCACCTGCTTCTGCGTGCTCTTCTTCTTCTCCAGCGTGTCAAACAGCTCTCGCACCCGCTCCGCGTCGCGGTACTGGTCGTCCAGCACCACGTAAGCCGACGTGCGGGGCACGAAACGCTGCCGCAGTTCCTCGTCCATCACGATGATGCCACGCTCTATCATGGTGTTCAATAGCGGCATCATCTTCTGCACTCCGATAGCGCGGCTGATGTCGTCGACGGTCATCACCGGATGGTCGGTCAGCAGCCTGACAATGCGCAGCTCATTGTCTGTCAAGTCCGACAGCTCGCCTGTGAAGTCGGGGTGTATCGACACCGACGACTCGCTGGCCAGCCTGAACGCCGACGGCATGGCTATCGCCATCACGTCGCCCACATAGCACATATAGTACTCCGCCAGCCACTCCCAGAAGCGAAACTGCCGCTCCGTCACCAGCGGCTCGGCATCCAGTATCGACAGGATGTACTTCACCCTGTAGTTGGGCACCTCCTCGTGTATGCGTCGCACCAAGGCTGAATAGAGCCGCTTAGGCCCGAACTGCACCACCACGCGCTGTCCCACGCGCACCACGTCGTTATACTCCTGCGGCACGCGGTAGGTGTAGGTGCCGTGGATATGCAGTGGCAGGACGACGTCGACAAAGTAGGTGGTCATATAAGTTGAAAATTGAAAGATGACAGTTGAATGTTGACTGACGTATCGTTATACCCTATAAAAACAAAATCACAAAACCATTTAATCCTAAACCATTTACACCGTCAGACAATTATTCCGACCGATTTGCAAATGTACACATTTTTCCCGAAACAGGCATAGTTTTGGCTTCATTATTGAAGATTATCACCCAATCATTCCTATACCAGCAGCCCTATATTCACCACCGCCTTCCTACCCCCAATCTTTTACACTTATTCTATACTTATACTATATTTATACCTTATTTATACCTTATTTATACTATT
>CAMZFW010000062.1 GCA_947306225.1 uncultured Bacteroidales bacterium | reverse complement strand
ATAATTTCGTCACTGTGGTTTATCGTCAGATAGAGTGTATCCACATTCGTGCAACCAGAGCCCGGCTGGCTGTGGTCGTAAGTGTAGGTGCCCGAGACGGTGTAGGTCGTACCATTCCAAGAATAGCTGTCACAAGCGGTAATAGTGTCGACAAGTGTGGATCCATGGCTGATTGTTAAATGCAGGGTATCGGTGCTAGCACAGCCATCGGTATTGGTGTAATCGTAGGTATAGGTGCCACTTGTGGTGTAGTTTATCTCATGCCAAATATAGCTGTCACAGGCAGTGATGGATTGGGTGTTATGGGTACTCTGTCGAATGGTGAGGTTAAGTGTCACCGTACTGTCGCACCCTGCAGTATTGGTAGTGGTAAATGTCGGGGTGTTAGTGTTGGAATAGTACGTGGCTCCGTGCCATGCTAGACTGTCACACGCTATGATTGACTCGGTGGTCGTACTACTGTGGTTGATATTCAAGTATAACGTGTCTGCACTGGAGCATCCATCGACGTTAGTGTAGTTGTATGTGTGTGTCCCCGTTGAAGTGTAGTTGATTTCATGCCATGTATAGTTGTCGCAAGCAGAAATAATATAGCTGTTGTGTGTACTATTGTTAAGAGTAAGATTGAGTGTCACCGTGCTGTCGCAGCCTAACGCGTTAGTTGTGGAATATGTCGGAGTACTAGTTGAGGCATAGTATGTGGCACCATTCCAATTGATACTATCGCAGGTAGTAATAACATCGGTAGCCGTATTACTATTGTTGATGGTGAGATATAAGGTGTCGGTGCTAGGGCAGTTGTCGAAGTTCGTGTAGCTATATGTATAAATACCAGAGGTTGTATAGGTTTGGCTATTCCATATATAGTTGTCACAGGCAGATGCGACATAGCCATCATGTGTGCCATGATTAATAGTGAGATACAATGTATCGACATTTGTACAACTGGATCCAGGCTGACTGTGGTCGTAGGTGTAGGTGCCCGAAGCATTGTATTCATTTCCGTTCCAGATGTAGCTGTCGCAGGCGGTGACATGGTATGCGTTATTATCATGGGTACTGATAGCCAAGTGCAGTGTGTCGGTACTAGGGCAACCATCGGTATTAGTGTATCCAAACATGTACGTTCCTGTAGTGGTATAGGCCATGTCGTGCCATGTATAGCTTTCACAAGCGGAAACAGAATAGCTGTCGTGCGTGCTATGGTTGACGGTAAGATTAAGTGTTACCGTGCTGTCACAGCCTGCCACATTGTTTGTATTGTATGTTGGAGTATTGGTTGTGGCATAATATGTGATTCCATTCCAATTGAGACTATCACAGGCGATAATAGATTCTATGGCTGAGTTGCTATAGCTGATGGCGAGATGCAGTGTGTCTGCACTGGCACAACCATCAGTATTGGTATAGTCGTATGTATATGTCCCTGTGATGGTATAGGTTGTGCCATTCCATACATAGCTGTCGCAGGGGCTAACAACATAGCTGTCGTGAGTACCGTAGTTAATAGTGAGATACAATGTATCAACATTTGTGCAACTAGAGCCAGACTGAGTATGGTCATAAGTATAGGTTCCTGACGATTCGTAAGTAATACCGTTCCAGATGTAGCTGTCGCAGGCGGTGACATAGTATGCGTTATTATCATGGGTGCTGATAGCCAAGTGCAGTGTGTCGGTACTAGGGCAACCATCGGTATTAGTGTATCCAAACATGTACGTTCCTGTAGTGGTATAGGCCATGTCGTGCCATGTATAGCTTTCACAAGCGGAAACAGAATAGCTGTCGTACGTGCTATGGTTAATAGTCAGATTAAGTGTTACCGTGCTGTCGCAACCTGCGATATTGGTTGTAGTATATATCGGGGTATTGGTTACAGCATAATACCATGAGCCATTCCAGTTGGTACTGTCGCAGGCAATAACAACGTCGGTGGCTGTGTTGCTATAGTTGACAGTGAGGTGCATCGTGTCTACGCTAGGGCAGTTATCAATGTTAGTGTAGCTGTATGTATACGAGCCCGTAGTGGTATAGGTTGTACCGTTCCACATATAACTGTCGCATACGGTTGCGATATGACTATTGTGTGTGCCATAGTTAATAGTGAGATATAATGTATCAACGTTTGTACAAGTGGAACCTGGCTGGCTGTGGTCGTAGGTGTAGGTGCCCGAAGCATTGTATTCATTTCCGTTCCAGATGTAGCTGTCGCAGGCGGTAACATGGTATGCGTTATTATCATGGGTACTGATAGTCAGATGTAATGTGTCCGTGCTGGGGCAGTTATCCCCATTAGTGTAGCCATATGTATAAGTGCCCGAGGTGGCATAGGTTGTGCCATTCCATGTGTAACTGTCGCAGGCGGAGACAGAGTAGCTGTCGTGCGTGCTGTGGTTGACGGTAAGATTAAGCGTCACCGTGCTGTCGCAGCCTGCCACATTGTTTGTATTATATATTGGGGTATTGGTTGTAGCATAGTATGTGATTCCATTCCAACTGAGACTATCACAGGCGGTAAGGACATCGGTAGCTGTGTTGCTATGGTTGATTGTGAGATGCAGCGTGTCGATGCTAGGACAACCGTCGGTATTAGTGTAGGCATATGTGTATATTCCCGAGACTGCGTAAGGCACATTGTGCCACGAGTAGCTGTCGCATGCTGTGGCAGAATGGTTGTTGTGGGTAGCGTGAGTGATGGTGAGGTGCAGTCGTGCGATACTGTCGCAGCCTAAGGCGGTGGCTTGTGGGATGAGGTGGGTAGGCGCGGTGGTGCTGCCGGTATAGGTGGTACCGTACCAGACGATGCTGTCGCATGCCGTAATCTGCCAGATGCTGTCGCGGTCGCCGTCCAGCAACAAATGGAGGTGTAATACTGTATCAAGCTCGGTAGAGATGATGGTGTCGGTATAGTCGCCCGACTGGGTGTAGGTGTGCCCACGATGGGTATATGCACTTTCGTGGCAGAGGATGACGGTGTCGAAGCGATGGGCCTGCCACTGGATGGCACCGACGCTGTGAAGGCCTCCAGCAGGAGGGCGGTGACGGCCCAACTGGTCGAGGGTGTCGGGACATATCGTAGTGGCCGTACCCAAAGAGGCTCCGTTAACATTGCTAAACCATCCGCCTGTGAGTGGTTGCCAGTGTACGGTTGTGCTCGGGGTCCCTACGGCATGTCCCACTGCCGTGCCGAGGGTTGCCGCCACCGACGCGGGGAAGGTCGAAAAGAAGGTATGCGGCACTCCGTTTATAAGCGTGTCGGCAAAGGTTTCCGCCACCTGCACGGTGGCTACGGTGGAGGCGGGGACGGTGAGCGGATAGACGGCAGCTGACGGAAGGTTGGTGGCATCGTAAAGGTCACCCCACGAATGGGTGGAAGTGTTTGACGCAACACGGATATCGAGGGCTGTCTCCGAAGGCAGGCTACGAAGGAGAAGGTTGTTGCAGAGCTGCAGGGAGCTGCTGCTACCGTCGACATGTATGGCACTACCACTGGAGCCTGATGCGCCGCCATTCCCGACAAAAGTGCAACTGGTGACTGCGGGGGTACGGCTAATGGTTCCGCCAATGTGTATCGCTCCGCCCATGGCGGCAGTGTTGCCATAGAAGGTGCTGGCGTGTATCCAGCTATTGATATCTTGCAGGTCGACGGCTCCACCTTCGACGGTGGCGCTGTTGCCACAGAAGGAGCAGCGGCTGACGTGTATCGCTCGGGTTGTATAGGAACTGATGGTCTGCCCGTAGATGGCTCCGCCCCGCTCGGCGGTGTTGCCTTCGAAACGGCAATTTTCTACCACAATGGCAGCGTTCTGCGGGGAGGCGACGGCTCCGCCATAGGTGTGCGTTCCCGAGGGAGCAGCTGCGGAAGGTAGGGCGGTGTTGCTGTCGAGGACGGTGTTGGCTATGGTGACGGTGGCTCCGCCATCGGCGTAGAGGGCTCCGCCATAACAGACGGTGGGTCCGTCGGGCTGGCCCGCTGTCACTGTGTTGCCCAACAGGTGGCAGTGGTTGAGCAGCAGTTCGCCCGAATGGCAGTAGAGGGCGCCGCCCATGCCGTCGGAGGCGTGACCGTGAGATAGGATGATATTGTTGAGCGTGAGGCTGGCGTTGCTTTCTAGACGGAACTGTCGGTATTGGTGATTGCCGTCGATGCAGACAGGGGATGTACCGCCGTCGATGCTGAGGGTGTCGCCGACGAGTGTCGGCAGGGGTGCTGTGAGAATGATGGTGTGTGTGGTGTTGGCGGGGAGGTCGAATGTGATGAGTGGGCCTAGTGAGGGGTCGGCGATGGTGTATAGTATCGCTTCGCGCAGCGAGACTACCCCATCGTCGGGGTCAAGGATGTCGAGGGTGGTGGTGACGACCGAGGAGGGTGGTTCCGAGATATCGGCACTCGCCATGGAGTGTGCCACCTCGGTGTGTGCCGGCACAGCCTGCGCCGCTGCGGCGAGGATGAGCAGGAGGATGAGGGGGACGGCGTGGCGGTGTCTTGGCATAGTTTTTTGGGGGGTAGTAAACGTTGAAAGTTGGTGATTGGTGATTCTAAGAATTCGTTAATTCGTTAATGTGTTAATTCGTTAATCAGTGACCAGTGATTAGTGAAAATTGCTTGAACGCTTGATTGTGTTAATGCTTGAGCAAAAACACTCAGACAATCAGGCAATTACTGTATATCTTTTAAAAACGGCTGACGATAGGGCGTGCCTTCGTCAGCCGTGGGTGCGGATAAACGGACTCGAACCGTTACGGCTTTCGCCACTAGATCCTAAGTCTAGCGCGGCTACCAATTACGCCATATCCGCATGGTGGTCAGCTATATCCGACTAGTTGTCGGGGTCTGTTTGTGATTGCAAAGATACGATTTTTTTTTGAATTACGAATTAAAAATTAAAATTTAAGAAGTTCTAATGTGAAGGGGATATGGATTCTGACTACATATTAGCGGACAGCTCGGCCACCAGTTCTTTGTCGGCGGGGAGCCATTGCACGGAGGTGATGGTGCCGGCGGTGAGCCAACGGGCGTCGGCATGTTCTTTTAACGTGTAATGGCCGTCGGGGAGGTGGCAGAGGTAGCAGTGCATGGTGAGGTGGGTGTCGGGGTAGTCGTAGTCGACGGTGGTGTGGTAGCGGTCTATGACGATGGTGGCGTCTAGTTCTTCTTTGATTTCACGGACGAGGGCTTCTTCATGGGTTTCGCCGGGCTGCACTTTGCCGCCTGGGAATTCCCACCAGCCGCGCCATTTGCCATAGCCGCGCTGGGTGGCAAGGATGCGGTTGCCGTCGAGGATGATGGCAGCTACTACTTCGATGTGCTTCAGGGCTTTTTCGGCTGCCTTTTTACGATTGAAGAGCATCTCAGGCGGACCGTAGATGCAAGATGGATGATTCATTTATTAAACTAAAAGTGGGTCCTATTTATTACTTTTGAACACGAATTACATAGTAGGTAACTTCTATTTATTATTATTGAACACGAATTGCGCGAATCTAACGAATTAATTTGTTGAATCTTCATGCAAGCATAAGAACGAATAAAACGAATTTATAGAAGCCCCCAGTATACGAACACGAATCGCTCGAATAAACACGAATGATAGATTCGTTTGATTCGTGTAATTCGTGTTCAAAAATAATTAGAGGTTCTCACAATATGATACGAATTGATACTTTGAATTTTCATGCAAGCATGATAACGAATAAAACGATTTTTTTAGAAGTCCCCTAAAAAGTAAAAGCTAAAAACTATCGGCTGAAAACATGGCCTTTTAGTTTTTAGCTTTTACCTTTTAGTTTATCAACTTAATCATTGCCTGATTGTCTGATTGCCTGATTGTTTGAGCCTATTGATTGCTTGATTGTCTGATTGCCTGATTGTTTGAGCCTATTGATTGCTTGATTGTCTGATTGCCTGATTGTTTGAGTATCTTCACTCAAGCATTAACACATTCAAGCATTCAAGCATTGATTCAAGCATTAACACATTCAAGCATTCAAGCAATAAGATTGCTTGATTGTCTGATTGCCTGATTGTTTGAGTATCTTCACTCAAGCATTTACACATTCAAGCATTCAAGCAATCACTCAGTCATTTACACATTCAAGCATTCAAGCATTGATTCAAGCATTAACACAATCAAGCATTCAAGCAATTATTGTATGTCGTTTTTGTCGATGGGCTGGGTGAGGAGGTTGGTGAAGGCTCCGGAGGCATCGAATTCCATGCGGGTGTATTTGAGTTTGTTGCCCAGGCCTTTGACTTTCTGGCTGACGACGACGTAGGTGTAGGGTTTGGGTTTTTTGCCGTCGACGCGCCACTTGGAGTCGTAGGTGTAGACTATCATGCGTTCGATTTTGTATTTTTCGCCTTTGAATTTTTCGGCGATGTATTTGACGATGGCGGCGGTGTAGTGGTCTTTGTCGAGCACTTTGCCGGACATGATGTGGCTTTCGGTGGCGACGTCGTAGACTTCTTCCATTTCAACGCCTTGACGGTTGATGTAGTAGGCTACGACCATGCCGGGGTTGCGGGAGACCCATTCGGGGCCTTCGACGACTTTGGAGGGCGGGCATATTTTGTTGAAGTTGGCTGTGATGGCGTCGGTGGTGTCGACGGGCAGTGTCTCGGGGATGTCTTCGACGGGGTTGGGACGTTTGCCGCCTTTGTTGCTCTTGAGGTTGCGGAGGTGGTCGTCGTCGACATCGCTATCGGGGTTGTTGAGGGTGTAGAATTCGCGCTTGACGGCATCGGGGTCTGGGGCGTTGCTTTTCTGCAGGCGGCCACGGGGGTCGAAGATGAGTTCGTTGTCGTTGTAGCCCACGCCTTTTTTGACTATCATCATGCGGTAGTATACGTCGCCGTCCATCTGTTCGACGTAGTCGATGGAGCGGATGCGGTAGCCGGGATAGTTGTCGACGAAGTAGCGGTTCATGGCGGTGGGGCAGTCTTCCTGCCGTGTGGGGAAGGTGCTGTACTGCCAGTCGCCGTTGTGGGTGAAGTAGGCGCGGCCGTTCTGGCCGTCGTAGACGAATTCGGCGATGTACTGTCCGGGTGACTGGTACCAGGTTTTGACTTTGTAGGAGTCGTATTTCTTGTCCAATGAAATCAGAACGGACTTGGGGACTTGCGTTTCCTTGATCTTGTTCTGGGCTGCCGACAGGAGTGGCAGCGCGAGGAGGAGGATAAGAACTATTTTTTTCATTTTCTGTAAATATTTTGCCTTAAGAAACGCGGGTGTTGTTAAATTATTGCCTTTTTAATATTTTTTATTATTTGAATAGCACATCTTTGCGGTCGGGGCTGATGGAGACGGCCTTGATGGGGATGCCGGTGAGGCGCTCTATCTCGCCGAGGTAGTCGAGCAGGGGCTGTGGGAGGCGGCTGTAGCTGCCGATGCCTTGTAGGCTTTGTTTCCATCCTTTGTGGGTGACGAGCTGGGGCTTGATTTCGACTTCGTTGAATTCGAAGGGTATTTGGTCGGTGAGGGTGCCGTTGATGTCGTAGTTGACGCACATTTTGACTTCGTCGAAGTCGTTCATCACGTCGGGTTTGGTGACAAAGAGGTCGGTTACGCCGTTGAGCATGCAGGCGTAGCGGAGGGCTGGGATGTCGATCCAGCCGCAGCGGCGCGGGCGGCCGGTGGTGGCGCCGTATTCGTGGCCGAGGTCGCAGAGGCGGGTGCCGGTGTCGTCGAAGAGTTCGGTGGGGAAGGGGCCTGCGCCGACGCGTGTGCAGTAGGCTTTGCTGATGCCCATCACGCGGCCTATGCGTGAGGGGGCCACGCCGAGGCCGGAGCAGACACCGGCGGTGATGGTGCTGGAGGAGGTGACAAAGGGGTAGGAGCCGAAGTCGATGTCGAGCATGGAGCCTTGGGCTCCTTCGGCAAGGACGCGCTTGCCTTCGTCGAGGCAGCGGTTGATGAAGTATTCGCTGTTGATGAGGTTGAATTGTTTGAGCGTTTCGAGGGAGGCGAGCCACATGCGTTCGTATTCGTCGATGGCGTGTCCGTCGATGCGGAAGTCGGCGATGTCGAAGTTGAGGGTGTGGGCCAGGCGCAGGTGCTGGCACTTGAGCATCTCGTATTTTTCGCGGAAGTCGAATTCCATGATGTCGCCTACGCGGAGGCCTGTGCGTGCGATTTTGTCGGTGTAGGCGGGGCCGATGCCTTTGAGGGTGGAGCCTATCTTGGCGTTGCCTTTGGCCTGCTCGTTGGCGGCATCGAGCATGCGGTGGGAGGGGAGGATGAGGTGCGCCTTTTTGGAGATGTAGAGGTTTTTGGTGGCGTCGACGCCTTTTTCTGCCAAGTCGGAGATTTCTTTTTTGAAGATGCAGGGTTCGATGAGGACGCCGTTGCCGATGACGTTGATTTTTTCGGCATGGAAGATGCCGGAGGGGATGATGTGCAGCACGTGCTTGATGCCGTTGAATTCTAAGGTGTGGCCGGCATTGGGGCCGCCTTGGAAGCGTGCGACGACGTCGTAGTCGGGGGTCAGCACGTCTACTATCTTGCCTTTTCCTTCGTCTCCCCACTGGAGACCTAGAAGAACATCTACTTTGCTCATTATAACGATACTATTGTAGAAAATATTAGTTTATATTCGTTTGCAAAGGTACGAACTTTTTTTCATATATACGGAAAAAACTATTTCTCGCGGCTGGCTTTGAACCATTCGACGAATTCTGGGAGGTCGTCCAGCGGGCGGAAACCCTCTTTGAATGGCTCTTTTGGCATGGGGCAGATGTCGACATAGCCGACGAGGGTGGTGCAGTCGAACTCACCGATGAGGGCTTCGATGGTGACGTAGACACCAACCAGCAGGTCGTCGTCCTCGTCGGGGTCCTCAGATGGCTTGTAGTCGGGCGGCAGGCTGGGCAGGGCGATGCGGAGGCCGACGATGTCGGGTTCCTCGTCGCTCTCGAGCTGCTGGAATGCCATCTTGGCGGTTTCGAAGCGGTATTTGTCGAACTGGACTTTGAGGTTTTTGCCTTTGGGCTGCTTGAAGGGGACGAACTCCCACCAGTCGAGGTCGGGGGCGTTGTCGGTCAGCTCGACCACATAGCGGAAGAGGTCGAAATCGCCTTCGGCACTGATGGTCAGGGTGCGGCCCTGGGTGGTGGCTTCGCCGATTTCGAAGGTAAGGCCTTCGCAGTAGCTGTCGAGCTGCTGCTGCATATCATCGAGGAGCTGCTGACGCTCTTGGTCGGTGATGTCGTTGAGCATGGTCAGGCGTTCGTTGTTGGCTTGGAACCATGACCAGAATTGTTCGGGGTTGTGGGACATATTGTGTTGGGTTTATTGGAATTAAATGGGGGTTAAATGATGATGGCTTCTTTTTCGAGGGTGACTCCGAAGCGGCTTTGGATGTCGGCGGTGATGGCATCGGCGAGGGCTATAACGTCGGCACCTGTGCAGCCACCACGGTTGACCAGCACCAACGCCTGCTTCTCATACACACCGCAGCGACCCAGCGAACGTCCCTTCCATCCAGCACGCTCGATAAGCCATCCGGCGGCCAGCTTGTAGCCGTCGGGGACGGGGTAGGCTACCATGTCGGGGTATTCCGCCTTGAGTCGCTCGTAATGTTCGGCACTGACAATGGGGTTCTTGAAGAAGCTGCCCGCACTGCCCTGCTCTTCGGGTCGGGGCAGCTTGCTCCAACGCACCTCGGCAATGGTGTCTGCCAGTTGGAGGGGGGTGGGGTTGGTGATGCCAGCGGCTGACAATGCGTCGGAGAGGGCTTTATAGCGGATGTCGGGCGCAAAGGTTTTGTGCAGACGGAACACGACCGAGCCTATCACATAGCGTCCTTTGAGTTCATGCTTGAAGATGCTGTCGCGATAGCCGTAACGGCATTCTGCATTGCTGAACACGCGTTCAACACCCGTGCCCAGCTCGTAGGCACGAACGCTATGAATTACATCTTTTGCCTCTATGCCGTAGGCTCCCACGTTCTGCACTGGTGCGGCCCCCACGGTGCCGGGAATAGCCACGAGGTTTTCTACGCCATGCCAGCCCTGAGAAATGCAGTGGCGAACGAAATCGTCCCACACCTCCCCTGCCGCCGCCTCGACAAGGAGGTCGTCGCCTTGAGCCTCCATGAGGCGGATGCCCTTGTTCTCAAGATGTATGATTGTGCCCGGAAAGTGGCGCGTGAACACCATATTGCTGCCCCCGCCAAGGATGAGACAGGGCTTCCCGACCAGTGCGGGGTCGGCAAGCAGGGAGTGCAGTTCCTCTTCGTGGCTGACCACTTGGTAACGGTCGGCTGTAGCGGCAATGCCAAAGGTGTTGGGTATTGTGGTATTCGTCATGTCAAAGTTAAGAATTGATAGTTGGCGGCAGCTTTTTAGCTTTTAGTTTAAAAGACATATCCGATATTGAGATAAGCCCCCAGCCGGCGATTGAAGCTGTTCCAATGCAGGTCGACTGAGACGGGTCCGATAGGTGAATCGTAGGATACACGGAAGGCTGTGCCGAAGGTGCCTTCCCATGAGTCGAGCGGAGCCATCTCGTCGAACGAGAAGAGGTAGTTGGCCATCAGATAGAGGTAGAACTTGCTGTAGATGTTGTAGCGCATGTCGAGGCGGAGGATGGCTGCCATATCGTTCACATGCAAGGGGTTGATTAACCCCACAAAGGCCAGTTGGTGGTCGAGGTACCGTCCAGGCAGGGTGCCGCCCACCAGATTGTCGTACCAGCCCGAGTTGTTGCCCAGCACCATGCGGGCCGAGACCTGCGGGATGAGGGTGAAACGTGATGAGGGCGAGATATAGGACTGGACGTTGAAGTCGACAGCCACAAAGCCCGAGTCGATGTCGCGGAAGAGGTGCTTGTTGTTCTTCCGCCAGCTGGCACCACCTGTGGCATACACGCCTTTGGTGGCGAAGTAGGCATTGTCGAGGTTGTCGTAGCGTCCCCTGAAGAATACCCCTAGGAAGTTCTCGGTACGGTCGAAATGGAAGAGCCCGTCGTAGAGCATGTTGTTGAGTGTGAAACCACCACGGTTGGAGTAGAAGTCTTCGTCTAGGCCAAAGGCGAAGCTGAAGTCGAGCAGGTGGAACTCCGATATGTAGAGGCTGATGTTGTGGTGGTCGATACGCCTGCCTAGGAGGGAAATGGAGTCGTAATAGTTGATGCTGAGGCTGCTGTTGTGATACTTGTAGCCCAAGGTCACATCGCCCAAGCCCAATCCGCACCACGAGCCGCGAGCCCCGAAGCGGAAGTTGTAGTTCAAGTCCACATCCATGCCCAATTTGAAGCCCGACAGCCTGCGCTCGTTCCATCCGGCATGGAAGAGCAACGACGCGCTCTCCTCCGAGTCGTAGCGGAACCCGACGGCAAAGAGGTGCGGCTCGGCATACTCTACCGAGACTACCAGCCGATACGACTCACGCCCCACAGCGTCGGTGTAGACATGGTTGTTGAGCCAAAACTCCTCGTCGGTCTCAAAGATGGTATAAGTGATAGTGGAATAGGCACCCGTGCCATTGATGATGCCTATGGCGTTCTCTATATCCCTGATGGTGATGGCGGTGCCATTGTCGAGACCGTCCTTGCGCTCCAGCCAGTGGCGCTCGTCAGGTCCCACGCCCTTATACTCCACTTCCGCCAGCACAAAGGTGTCCTGCACGGTGAGCAGTCGGGCTCGAGGAGCCTGCAAGGTCTTCTCGCATGGACCGTAAACCTCCAGCCGCTGCTTCAGCCTCATCAGCTCGTCGTGGTGGGCCTTAGCGCACTCATAGCCTCGACGCACCAGCGTATCGATAGCACTTGCCGAGAAACTCAGCATATTGTAGCCCGACACGTCAGGGTGCATATAGATGTCACACATTTCTTGATGCCTGTTGTGGTCGCTTGTCACCGCGATGCTTAGGTATTGCGAGAGTTGCTGTGGCAGCGAACGCAGGTCGTCGATGCTGCCCGCCAAAGCATCGGCCAGGTCGACGCCAATCACATAATTGGCACCCATGTCAAGGCATACATCCACCGGGAAGTTGTTCACCAGCCCTCCGTCTGCCAGCAGATGCCCCTCCCACTCCACCGGCGAGAACACGCCAGGAATGGCCATGCTGGAGCGTATCGCCTTGGCAAACACGCCGCTGTGCAGCACCACCGAGTCACCGTTGATAATATCGGTGGCGACACAGGCAAAGGGAATCGGCAGGGTGTTGAAGTCAATCGAGTCGTTATAGCCGACGCTGAGCATGCTGAACAGGTTGATGAGGCTGGCACCATTGATTACGCCGCTCGGCAGCGTGGAAATCAGTCGGCGCGACTTCTCCTGAAACTCTCCCGTACCGAAGGGCACCGAAAGCATATAGACGCTGTTGAACTCACGCCTTTCGGACGACATATATTTCCTATCCACATTGTTGCTCATATACAGTGCCCAGTTCATGGCGGCTATCAACTCAGCCATCTCGTCGGGCGAGTAGCCCAGCGCATACAGGCCGCCGATAATAGAGCCCATGCTGGTGCCCGTGACATAGTCGACAGGGATGCCAATCTCCTCCATATATTTGAGCACCCCGATATGCGCCGCACCCTTGGCACCGCCACCACTGAGGGCGACACCCACCTTAGGTCGCTGTGGCTTGGGCACCACCGCACCTCCTCCTGGCTGCGCTTCCAGCTGGGCAAATGCCACAAGCAGAACAATTATCGATACTATTCTCTTCATAATATACTAACAATTATCAATCGGGCCACTCGCCTTGTCGCCTTATGCCACAAATCAATGACCCCCGTTTTTGTTACTGTTTTTCGGGTACAAAGATACGACTTTTTTTTCATTCGACGATGAAAGTATTACCATATTCTTCACAATAGCACAACAAACGTCTGTCGCTCTACACGTTGTACCCAATCAAATTTTATTTCGTAGAAGTGTAACGGCCTCACAATCGAAGCTGTGTCTATCTGGCTGAAATGCCGGCCAACCCGTTTCAGTATCCTCATCCGCTAAATGGATAGGTGATGTTGAGGTCTATTTCATCCCGTTTTGGATTCGCCTTGCCTCCAATCTTAGAAGCGAAGGCACGACGAAGACATGACGAAGGCAGAGCGTCTCCGCGTTTGATAGAATAAATGCAGATTGTTTCAGTGCCACATACCTCCCTCCCCGCTTCGCGGTACCCCTTTAAAGAGGGGGCTGACGCGGTTAGGGGGGAGGATTCATAATTGAAAAGGCACTAGTTTAATATAAGACTGATTTTTTACAGCCTCGAAGGGGCTGAATCTCAATAACACCGTACAAGCGTAGCGCAGTGCGGTGACAGAATATACTCACTCCTAGCGTCTCGAAGAGACGCGACATTGAGACTATTTAGTAAAATCAGTCATTTGTTATATTAGAGCGATTGAAAAATGATGTTGGGGGCTTTGTTGTTCATGGTGTATTGATCAGCCAATCGACAGCGTTCACCTTGCGGATGCCGTTGATGTCGGTCACAAGGTCGCGGTCGAGGGTGATGAGGTAGCGGCTATAATGGTCGCCAAGGCTTCCGAAGGGGCGAATCTCGCGGGCAAGGGTTTCGGGTGAGTTGTTCACGGTGTAGGACACCTGGTAATACTCTATCGTGTCCTGCCGTCGGGCGATGAAGTCTATCTCGGTGTCGTTCAACTTGCCGATGTCCACCTTGTAGCCTCGGCGCAGCAATTCAAGATAGACGATATTCTCCAATGCGTGGGTTGCCTCAATCTGGCGGTAGCCGAGGACATTGTTGCGCAATCCCATGTCGGTGACATAGTATTTGTTCAGTGTCTTGAGGTAGGCTTTGCCTTTGATGTCGTAGCGCACCGCCTTGTTGAGGATAAAGGCATTGCAGAACATCTCCAAGTAACGTTCCACCGTCTCGTTGCTCACCTGACGGCCTTCTGCGCGAAGGCTTTTTGCAATGGATGCCGGTGACACCACA
>CAMZFW010000061.1 GCA_947306225.1 uncultured Bacteroidales bacterium | reverse complement strand
GCAAAGGCAAGGAAGTCTCCACTCCGCGCAAGATAGCCATCGGTATGTTCATCGCTGCCTGCGCCTACATCTTCCTCATCTGTGTTGCTGTTGCCAACAACTACCCCTCTGGCGAAGCTTTCAAAGCCCTGCCCGAGGCGACTAAGATGGCAATGAAGTCGAGTCCGTCGATATTGATTCTGACCTACTTCTTCCTGACGGTGGCTGAGCTGTTCATCTCGCCGCTAGGTCTGTCGTTCGTATCGAAGATTGCGCCGAAGCATCTGCAGGGTATCTGTCAGGGTCTGTGGCTGAGTGCCACCGCCATCGGCAACCTCTTCATCTTCCTCGGTGTGAAAATGCTCAATGCCTTCCCGCACCAGTGGATGACCTGGGGTGTGTTTGCTATCTTCTGCCTCATTTCGATGGGCGTGATGCTGGGCATGCTCAAATGGCTCGAGCGCATCACGGCTGACAACAAGTAATTGTATTGCTTTTTCTGATAGATCAAAGCCGCTCCGAATTGGGGCGGCTTTGTAATTTGGGCTATTCTTTGACAATCTCCACACGGCTGCGGCCTTCGCCGTGGGGGCTGACCCGTATCTGGGTATGGATGCGTTCGTAGAGTTCTTCGCGGTGGGATATGATGCCTACGCGGCGGTTGCTCTGTCCGGCAATGTCTTGTAGCTTTTCGAGGGTGGTCATGACGCTGTCGAGGTTCTTTTGGTCGAGGGTGCCAAAGCCTTCGTCGATAAAGAGAATGTTGACATTGAGGTCGGGACGGTTGAGTGAGGAGAGGGCGAGCGACAGGGCGAGCGACACCATGAAGCGTTCGCCACCAGACAGCACAGTGACGCTGCGCACCTCGTCTTTGTTGTAGCGGTCAAGCAGTAAAATGGAAAGTTTGTCGTTTTCCTCGTTGCAGGTGAGCGTGTAGCGGTCGGTGATTTGCTCTAGATATACGTTGGCATTATTGAGAAGGGGACGTAGGATGTAGGTCTGCACCAACGTGCGGAAGCGGGTGCCGCCGAAATAGCGGTTCAGCTTGTCCCAACGGGCAAAGGTTTGCTGGCTATCTTCGAGGGCCTGTTTGGCAACTTCCAGACGTTTCTGATTGTCGGCGTTGGTTTCGAGTTGTTTTTTCGCGGCAGCGATGAGGGTACTTTCCTGTTCTTTTTGTTCGAGGAGTTGTGCCTTTTGGTTTCTGAGTAGATTGATGTCGGGGACGGGTTCAGTGTCATGTAGCCCCATTTTTCCACGGGTTTCGACGATGCATTTGGTAGCTTCGGCAAGGGCATCGGTGGCGGAACGGAGGTTCTCGTCAGTCTGTTTAACAAACTGTTGGGCAGTAGGTAGGAGTGCGGCTTGGCAGATGAGATTGTCTAAGTCTTGTTCGCTACGGTGGTTTTGTTGGTACCAATTGTCCAACACAGCATGGCATTGGTTGATAGTGTCGTCAAGCATATTGAGGCGGCTGTGTATGGCTGTAACGGAAGATGTCAGGCTGTTCCACTCCGATAGAATGTTGGCGGAAGGGTGTTGCTGCGACACATAGGAGAGAGCCCAATGGCCGTGGTCGACGAGCAGGGTGTGCTGGATGTCGGATATTTGATTGAGACGGTCTTGACTTTTGCCTAGTTGTTGGGCGTATGTGTCATGGTCGGTTTTTCGTTGGCGGTATTCGTTGGCAGAGGTCTTTAGGCTGAGGTGGGTTTGTGATATTTGTTGCTGCCAGTCGGGATAGAAGGGCGCCAGCCGTTCCGACAGTGTGTCGCTAAGTTTTTGCAGTTCTTCTTTCTCAGTGGCAATTTGTCGGTTCAGGGTATGGATGCTTTCGGTGTTGGAGTCGAGTGCGTGGGTGGCATTGGAGAGTTCCTGCTGGGCGGTAATGAATGTGGTATCCAACGGCTTTTTCTCTTGCAGCAGCTGTTGCCATTGGCGTTGAAGGGCTTCCACCTGTTGCCGTTGTTGCAGGTAGGTGGCAATGTGTTGGTCTGTCTCTTGCAGGATAGAGTGGGCTTGTTCGGCGAAAGTCTCATCGTAGGCGGTGCCTTCCTTCTCGGTTACTTGGCGCAATGCCTTTTCGGCATCAAGTACAGCGCGCTGTTGGGCAGTAAGAGCTTTCTCTTTGGCTACAATCTGTCCTGCAAGGTTGTCGCGTTCTTGTTGGACTTTAGTCTGTTGTCCGAGTGCTTGGCTGTAGTCGTGCGACCGTTGCAGCTGTTCCTCTTTCAAAGGAGAGAGAATCTGTATGAGTTCCTCTTCAAGGGGAAGGTGTGAGATAGATTGTCCGCATAGAGGACAGGTGTCGGCATGTATTTCTGCCATTCGTGCGCGAAGACTTTTGAGTGTGTCGTCGACACTGCTGCTCATGGTTGAGTAGCGTTTCATCGCTTCGTCAGAACGAATTTTCGCCTGCTCGGTATTTTGTTTGGCAAGAAGGAATTTTTCTTCAAGAGTCTTGAGAAGGCTGTGGGCATTGGCGAGTTCATTGGTGGCCGTGCTTATAGTTTGGTGTTGCTCGGTGAGTTGTTGGTGCTGTTTAATCCAAGATTCGATACGGCTCTTCCGTTCAGCGAGTAGGGTCAGCTGCCTATTGATGTTGTCGGGATTGAGTGCGTCTCGTTGTTGCTGTATTTGCTGTATGGCTTGCTCCTTAGACTTGACGGCCTCGTCGGCTTGCTTGAAAGCTAATGTGGCTTGGGCTAGTCGGGTCTCTAATGGCTTGCTGGCATCTTGAACCTTTGCCAATTCGACTGCCAGTTGTCGGTCTTTTTTCTCATGAGTGGCATAGTTGGAGAGATAAAGAAGGGTCTCGTCAGCTTGTGTATATAGGTTTTCACGGTCGGCATGTTGCTGTAGCCATTGCAACTGCTCTTCCAGTTGTTTTATACCGAGGGCAAGCTGTTCTTTGCGCCAGTTGAGGTCCGAAGAGAGGACCCCGAAAGTCTCTTGGCAGGATTTTAGTTGTGACTGTGCGGCAGACTGTTCTTGCAAAGTCTTTCGCAAGAGTTGCAGCTGCTGGCGTTCCTGCTCAGTGGCTAGCCAGTCGACCGTCAGTTGCTTGTAGGACAGATATTCCTGCCCAGCCTGTATGGCCTTGGTCGCAGTTATGCGTTGTCGGGCATTGTCGGCTTTCTTTTCGTTGTCGACGATGTGCGAGACATATCCTATTTGGTCTTCAACAACTGCTATCTGTTGTTGAAGTTTTTTGACCGACAGACTCCGCTCTTCTACCTGCTGCGACAGCTCATTTATCACGTCGGGCGGGAGGATGTGCGCGGCCTCGGTTTGATAGGTGTTTTCTGCAATTTTTTTATTCTCGTTGGCGCGGTCGAATATATTTTTGACAGCCATGCCGTAAGTGGAGAATATCTCGGTGTTGGTCAGTTGCTCCAATATCTCCTCACGCTCCTTTTTGTCACCACAGAGAAATGCCGCAAACTGCCCTTGAGCCAGCATCGCCATCCGGTTGAACTGCTGGAACGTGAGTCCGATGGCACGTTGTATCTGGTTGTCGCGGGTATCCACCCGTTCCCAGTCGGCATCGCCTTTTTTTACACTCCACCGAGGGTCGCGATAGTTGCCGTTGCGGGTGTAGCCGAGGTCCACCTTTGCGCGGTACTCGAGACCGTCGTTGCCCTCAAACACCACCTCGCTGTAGCAGTCGTCTTTCGAAGAGATACCCAGTCGAGTGTATTGGCTGAGACTGCTGATGCTAATTAGTTCGCCTTGGCTGTTTTCGAAGCGGTTCTCTATGGGATTGACCACGCTGGCTATGCGTGGTGTGGTTTTGTACAATGCCATGGCAATGCCGTCCAGCAGCACGGTCTTGCCCACTCCTGTGTCGCCTGAGATAAGGAAGATACTTGCTGGCAGACTTGTGGCTGAATCGGTGAGGTCGTGTTCAAAGTCAATGTCGGCACGCTCGATAGAAGCGATGTTGCGCAGATGGAGTTCTTTTATTCTCATTTCCGGGTCCTCCCATCTTCTTGTATGCGGTGACATTCATTTTCTATTTCGATAAAGGCACTTCGTAGTTCGTCGAGAGTCAGCCCGTTGTAGTGGTCGATGGTCTGCTCAATAAATTGCATTGGGTCGGTCATCTGTTGTAAGTCAGCCACCTCGAAGACGAGTTTCTCAGTCGTCTCTTTCTTGGCTGGCATACCTGTCCATAGTATTTTGGGATTATATCGTATCTCATTGTCGTATGGCTCTAGCAGGTCATATATCTGTTGATTGAAGTCGGATGGCAGGTCTATACCGTAGTCTATCTTGAGGCGTATATATCCCCTCTTGCCCTCTTGGGCAAAGGTTTGTACTGCCTCTAATGCCTCCTCACAGCTTTGGGCAGAGCGACTATCAGGTAATTCATAGAAATGCCGCAGTTCGTCAATCCGTAATCGAGTGATTTGTACTTCACCGCCATGCTTGTTAATCTCTACGAGACTGACCGTATGGGGATATTTTTCGTCGCAACTTACATGCAGTGCGCTGCCCGAATAGCGTATTACTCCCGCAGGATACAGGCTCACCTCTTCCGGTTCGTCGTCGTGGTGGTCTATTGTCTGGGGGCGGTGGATATGTCCCAAGGCAAGGTAGTCGTATCCGCTTCCCATGTCTGCAGGGTCGATGGCTTGAATGTGTCCTATGTCGAAATTATGTCCTGTGTAGTCCATGCCCACGACAGCCATGTGCCCCATCATTACAACAGGCAGCCTTTCAGTGTTCTCTTGCTCCACATAGTCTAGTAATGCCTGCATGGTTTCCCGTTTCGAACCAATCATGTAGGGCAAGGCAATGATATATCCTTTCTCTTCTAGTTTGACAATATAGTCCTCCTGCCAGCCATCGGGTTGGGTAGTACAGTTGTTGGCGGGTGGACGACCAATCAGTGTTACATTGCCCAGTTGCCATATTACGTTGTCAGCTTGTATGCGCGATGCCGAATCATGATTGCCTGCAGTAATGACAATCCGCATTTCAGGATAGTGGTTGTGCAGATGCACAAAGTAGTCGTTGAATGCCTGTTTGGTAGCGGCACTGGGTTGCTGTATGTCGAAGATGTCGCCACTCACTAGCAGTGCGTCGGGGTGATATTTCCCGCACCATTGGTCGAGCTGCTCGAAGAAGTGCCGGTGCTCGTCTTCGCGGTCATAGTTTTGGTACATGATCTGCCCAAGATGCAGGTCGGCAGTATGGAGTAATCGCATGGTGGATAGTCTTTAGTGCAATAGGTGTAGTCTTGCTTGGCGTATCATCTCTGGGTGGCAGTCTAGTAGTTCGGCAATGCGCAGTGCCTCTTGAGGAACCTCGTCGCTAGTGTCTGTCACAAGGGAATAGTCAATAAATCGGTTGATGGTCTGTGCTGTCAGTGGCATGTCAGCCATATTCTCCACAAAGCCTTTCACACGTAGTCGTCGGCACTCTACTCCCAGTTGGCTATAGTGTGTGGTTATCATCGTGAAGGACTCCCGTTGCTGCATGATGGTGGCAATCGCTTGCACCAAAGCCTTTCCTTCGACAGGATTGGTGGTGCGTGCAGGTTCGTCGATTAGCACCAGCAGGTGTTCGCTCTCGCTGCGTTTCATTACATCGCTGATGCGTGTAATCTCGGCAGCATAGCTGCTGAGTCCGTTCATCTCGTTTTGCTCGTCACCGATGCAGAACACCACGTCGTCCACGGCTTTCATCCGTGCACTTGTGGCGGGAATGGGGAATCCGAACTGATACATTAATTGTGCTACTCCGATGCTTTTTAGCAGTACGGTCTTGCCTGCCATGTTGGCTCCTGTCACCAAGGTCACACCCTTGGCAAGTCCGATGTCGATGGGCTGGTAGCGTAGCCCCACTGCCTCATTATGCTGTTTGAGGCGTGGGTTAAATAGCCCTAGCAACAAAGGTTGTGCGTCGTCATCAGAAGCCATGCTTTCGGGTCGTTGCAGTTTCCATTGTTGCGCCAACGTGGCACGGGCAAGGGTGAAGTCGATATACGCCATTTGCTCCAGAGCCTTTGTCAGTTTGTCAGCATAAGGGTGCAGTTGGTCGCACAGACGTTCAATCACCTGTTGTTGAATATCGTTATGTTTTGCTAGTAGTTCGCCCATCAGTTGGTCGTCCGCCTCTTTCATCTGTCGTCGCAGGGGTGCCAGTCGGCTGTCGTAGCTGTCGTAGATATAGAAGTTGGGTATTCCCGTATGGTCGGGGTCAAGCAGGAGAAATACCTCTGTCAGGTCGGGCAGGTCGAAAAGATTGTCTGCCTCTAGTTCGGCAAGTGCCCTGCGGCTGTGTCCGCAAAGGAATGCGAGATTTTTTACCTCAAATAGTTCTACCTCGCTAAGCACAACATGTGAACGCAAACTGCCCAATGTTGTGCGCAGGTCGTGTAGTTGCATCAGTTGGTGCCGTAGCACATTCAACGGTTGGCTGTATGTTGTCGTTTCAAGCCGTTGGCGCAGTGTGGCAACGGCTGTTTGCTCATATTCCAGTTCCGTCATACCAGTGAGGAATGGCTGTTCCAACATCCGTCGCCGACCGGCTGCCGACATCAGTTCCATGCTCTCCGCCACAAATGCCAGTCCGGGCACTTCCTTTATCTTATGTTGCATTGTCATCATAGCATACCATTTCTTTTGCGTTGCAAATTTACACAATAGTTTTCAATTATTGCATAAATGAGTGAAAATAATTTGCAATGGCATTGGCGATAGGATGTTGCCTTGCCGTGGGCTTAAAAAAGAAGAGGGTGTCTCAGTCATGAGGCACCCTCTCCAATGATAGTATGCTGGATTAATACTCGTGTACCAGACGGACAGAGCATCCAGTGGAATAAGTGACATTGTTCCGCATGGCGTTGGCACTGGGGGCGATATGGAAAGCATAGCCAGTGGTGCCGTTGACATGGCTGGTCGACCAGTAGTTGCCCACGGTACCGACGTTCGAAGTGCTGCTGCTGGTACGCTGGCCTGCAGCGGGCAGGAACACGGCACCGGCAGCCTCCATGGTGGCCCAGTTGGCAGCATTGTAGACATTGGCCGTGTAGCTGGTGTCGGAGGTGACAAAGGTGAGACCGCTGGGGCATGTCCAGTCGTCGGGGAGGATGACATAGCCGGGAGTATTCTCAACAGTAGCCATACCCTTCAGCTGGTTGGCATTGGGACGCAGATTCAGAAGGTAGGTCCACTCTGTGGAAGTGAGGGTGCGCCAGAGTGCTGTCTGGTTGCCACCATTGATGATGGGGTTGTAGAAGCCCCAGTCGGCGTTGGCGTAGAACTCGGTCAGGTCGTTGCCGTTCGGGTCTTCGGTATACTCGGTATTGTTAGTGGTGGTTTCGTAGGGCATGTAACGTCCTGCACCGCCGTCCCAGCCACTGGTACCATAGCCGAAGAGGTCGATCCAGTCAGAGCAGTAAGCCTGCATGTAGACATTGTTGTTGGCAGCACCTGCAACATCGTACTGATTGACGGCAAAACGCCAAGTTTTGATACGGGGGCGATACTGGAGATTGCCCTGCGAGAAATTGACCTTGGTGTTAGCACCCACGCTGAATATACCGGGAAGGGCACCTTTGACGCGAGGATGCTCGAGTTGGTAGATGCGGTTGTTCACGCTGTCTATATAGGTGTTGTAGGTATTGTTCAGGCTGTCGATGCGGGCATTCAGTGCAGCAACCTCAGCAGCGAGCGCCGAGTCTACATAAGCCTTGTTGGCTGCATCGAGCGGGTCGGTGGGGTTGTAGACATTCTTAATTTGGTTATAAGCATTGTTGTTGACAGTGATGACATCATTGAGGCCGAGGTCGTTGATGAATTGGCTGAGGTTGGTGGGGTGGTTCAGCACGCTGTCCCATTCGATGGTGGTGATGAGGTCAGCGAGGAGGACATAGGTGTCGCCCATATAGAGGGTGTCGCCGCTGACATGGAAGTTCAGGTCGTTGATGAACTGGCTGAGGTAGGTGGGGTGGTTGCGTACGCTATCCCACTCGATGCTGGTGATGAGGTCAGCGAGGAGGACGTATGTGTCGCCCATGTAGAGGGTGTCGCCGCTGACATGGAAGTTCAGGTCGTTGATGAACTGGCTGAGGTAGATGGGATGGTGGCGGACGCTGTCCCATTCGACCGAAGTGGCACTACCGCTGGGCAGGATGATGTAGGTGTCGCCATTGATGAAGAGAGTGTCGCCGCTGACACGGAAGTTCAGGTCGTTGATGAACTCGCTGAGGCGGGTGGGGTGATGAAGCACGCTGTCCCACTCGACGGTACCACGACGGCTGGGGGGCAGGATGACATAGTTGCCACCGCTGATAGAGAGGGTGTCACCGTTGAGGGTGAGGAAGATGCCGCCAGTGAGGCCGTCAGCCGTGCGTGCCACGTTGGCATAATGGGCGTAGGGTACGGCTAGAATCTTCTGTGTGGTGGAGAGGGTGTAGTTTCTGCCACCGTTCAGGTCCACTTCGCTCTTAATGTAGTAAGGACCGTTTGCCCAGTCGATGTTGGCGAAATCATTCGAGTTGTCGCCCACGATAAGGGTGAATAGACCGTTGGCGTTAGTGGAGACAGGCGATTCCTGTTGGTAGACGGTGGTGCCTGTTTCTGAACTTTGAATAATGCTGATGCGCACACCAACAGAACGGTTGACCATTAGCTGTCCGGCTGCATTACGGACAACGGCTTGGTAGTTGAAGCCTTTAGGAACCTGCGCATACATTGTTACGAAGGCGGCTATTGCAAAAAGGGTGGTGATTATCTTTTTCATAGTTACTTAGCTTTGATAATTTTGTAAATGTTCATTTTCGTGTTGTCGGGTGATGCTACGTGGAGCATGTAGCTGCCCGCAGCATATTTCTGTAGGTCGATGGTTTGCTGGCCACCTTGGTAGTTGCCGTGCGACAATACCTGCCCATTGGCATTATAGAGCGTAAAGGTCAGTTGGGTGGGTTGGTCGCACTCGAGAGTGATGTTGTCGGCGGTAGGGTTGGGATAGACCGATACGCTGACAGACAAGGCGTCGATACCCTCATACTGCGCGTCGCGGGCAGTATAGGGCTGTTGGACGCCCTCGGAGAAGGACTCAGTGATGTTGACCACCGTGATGGCTGGGGCAAAGGCGGTTCGTACCGCCACTTCGCCTCCACTGTTGCTCAGCGAACCGGTTATGCCGGACACGTCGCCACCAAAACATGTGATGGCCTGTTGTGCCCTCGCAGTCCCAGTCGCGCACAGCAACATCAGTAGCACGATGGCAGGGATTTTAGTTCTAGCTGTTCTTTTCATAATATATGTTTTTATTATTCAACATTGTTAGTATCGGTGTTGCGGATGCCGACATCGAGGATTTCAATCTCCACGCGACGGTTGTGGAAGCGTCCCTCATCGGTCGAGTTGGTGTCGATAGGATACTTCTCGCCAAAGCCGGCGGGTTCCATACGGTCGAGGGCGATACCCTTCGTGTTCAAATAACGCATGACCGACTTGGCACGGTTGAGCGACAGGGTCTCGTTATACTCGTCAGAGCCGAGGCTGTCTGTGTGGCCGATAATCTTGATGCGCATCTCGGGATAGGCATTCATCATCATCGCCACCTCGTCAAGGTGCGGGAACGACTCGCGACGCAGACGGTACGAATCAAAGTCAAAGTTGATATTGAACAGGCACAGACGCTTGTCGCTGATGTCGATACCCAGTTTCACGAAGGCATACATCTCGCCAAACGAGTAGCAGTCCTTGCGCACATACTCCAGACTGTCGCCCGCGTTGGGATTGGGCTTAATAATATATACGGTGTCGGTCTGCGTCTGGACGGTAGTGTCGTGCTGCTGCACATAGACGGTGTCGGGCACATAGACGGTGTCAGGATTCAGGAGAGTTTTCTTAGGTCTGGTAGCCTTCCAGCTATTGTCAATGGGCAGGGCGAGGCGTAGGGCCACCTCGATGCCGCGGTTCTTGCGGGTCTCCTGATACAGTTCGGCACCATAGAACGGGTTGGCAATCACCGAGCGGTTGTTGGCGGCGACATCGGGGTTGTTCAATATCTCACGGTCGGCAAACGTGTTCCACAATCCAAGATTGTATCCAGCCTCTATGGAAAAGACCACAGGAATACCATCTGTGGGAATGAGAAAGTCGATACCGCCACCCAACATGACGGCGAGGTCAAGCGGGTTGATGTCGGCAGAGGTCACAGGGGCTTCGACCCTATTGGGGAAATCCTCGGCCACGTATGTGGCTTTTCCGCCATAGGCCATGTCAATCTGGGGTGCCACCATAAGGTAGGGGGACACGTGGCTGTCGCGGAAGCGGATGTTGTAGGTAAGAGGAAGTCTGAAGTCGACATAACGGGCTTTCAGTCTATAGTGCACGTCCATCCATTCAAGGCTGTCGGCACGTCCCACCACTGACACCTCGGGACGTATGGCAAAGTTGGATTTGCCTAGTTGGAAGTGCCCAAACAGGCCCGCCATGCCTTGAAGTTGGCGGAAATGTTTGTAATAGCGGTTGATGGGGCTGTACGAATAATGCATGTCGCTATAATTGATACCGCCACGGATACCAACCATATTGCGGGGGAAACGGACATAATATTCGCTTGAATCATTCGATGTCTGCTCCGTATTAGGACTCTGTGCCAGTGCCATGCTCGACACCATGACAATTGATAGGCATAAGAATAAGCAACGTTTCATAATCTACTTTTATTAAAAATTCTCAAACACTTGGTTGGCAAAGCCGTCGCCATCATTCCATGTGCGGTAGGTGCCCACCTCCGAAAGGCGCGACACATCGCCGCCACGGTCAATAATGTATTCGGCATATTGGCAGTTCTTGATACCGTCGTCGGCAAGAACGCCCGACACAACCGACGCTGTCTTGCACCACCAGCTCGAATCAGGTGGAACGATGGTCTGAATGCAATACATCGTGAATTTGTTGTTGTCTTTCGTGCCGATGACCTGTGCCATTGAAGCGTCACCCATCACCTCGTCAAGTTGCTCCTCGTTGAGGAAGATGGTGTCGTACTGCACCTGTCTGTAGTTAATCTTACCACGGAGGTGCTGACCTGAGAAGGCCATGTAGAGATAACGGAAGTTGGGATTGACATAATTGTCGGAGGCTATCTGCAGGTCCATTGGGGATGCAACGAATATGCCTTCGACTTTTGGAGGAGTGGCACCCTCGTTGATGACAAATCCATGTCGCGTGAGGGAGTCCTGAATGTGTTCAGGAATGACGTCGTAAGGGATTTTTTCAATCGGGAAGGGCAACACGATAGTTTCATCGCCCTCCTTCAAGCAGCCCGTAAATAGGAAAACGGACAGAGCGAAAAGTCCCATTAGGATGGATAAATGCTTGGTACACTTTGTCATAGTTGTTTCTTTTATTTTTGTTCTATTATTGCAAATATACATATTTTTTTATAAATAGCAAATTTATAACTAAAATAGTTCTTTGAGGGGCTCCGTTTCCCGGTGCAAAAGTATATGTTTTTTCCCTGCCATTTACCGCATCTTACCGCATTTTACCGCATTTTACCGCATTTTACCGCATCTTACTGCATCTTACCGATTCCTACCACATTTTACCGCATTCTACCGATTGGGGGGTCGTTTGCCGTCGCCTGGACGGCAAACGAACGGCAAACGATCGGTTAACGAACGGATAAGTGCTAAAGAAAAAATGTGGTGGATGTTTTCCTGAAATCGCTTGACAAGGTACGGAGAAGGAGTGGACTCAGTGTGGACGAAGGCTTACGGGCGGGGGCACTTCATCACGTCGTAGACGGGGCATTGCAGCGCTTCCGACAGTTGTTGGCAGGCTTCGGCAGAGTTGAGCGTGTAGCCCTGCGGCGAAGTGGGGTTGAGGCAGAGTGCCACCAGGCGCGAGCGTTGCAGCACCAGCAGGGTGCCGCCGCGCCGTGTGTATTCGACATACGCCTCCTGCGTGATGAACAGCTTGGTGAAGTCGCGCACCACAAGCACCGTGTCGCGGATCGCGGATTGGGCGGAAAGATATTTCAGCAGGCGGTCGCTGACCGCACCGGCGGCGAAGAGGGTGCTGCCGTAGCGAAACAGGTTGTCATCGCCCTTGCCCAAGAGAAACACCGATGCGATGCCGAGGTCGTGCACCTCTTGTTCGCTGTTGATGGCCCACAGCCCCGACGTGATGTTGGCGAGTTTGGCACGTAGAGCCTCTTCCACCTCGGGGAGGTTGATGAGGCGGTAGACGAAGCGTGTGCGCGAGATGAGTTGCTGCAGGTTGGGCGACACGGCGGCACCGGTGGCGAGAATCATGGCATCAGTGACGGTGGGGGAGGCGAGGCTGAGGCGCGACAGGGCGCCGTCAACCACGGTGAGCTGCACACCGCGTTGGCGGAACTCGGCTATCTGCCTCCGGAGCAGTCCGGTGGTGGCGGCTCCCGACAGCAGTATCTTACCTGGGCAGAGTACCTGTGCTGTGACCAAGCGGCCCAGGGCGGTGCGCAGTTCGCCCACGCCTAGTATGTCGGATACGAGCCTCCGCTGCTCGTAGTGCCGTTCGGAGGTGATGAACTGCATCCCTTCGTACAGACGTATCTCGGGCTTGGCGGTGGCATAGACCGAGTCGACCTGTTCCCCATCCACCCCGATAGAGGTGACGGCAGTGGAGACACCCAACTCGTCCAATCGTCCCAACAGATAGTTCAGACAGACGGTCTTGCCGGTGTTCTTCTCAAGCCCTACAATCGACAGGCTCCGATAGTTACGTATGTCCTCGACAAATGGCATTGCGATTGCAAAGATACGTTTTTTTCTTGATATACGGCAATCTTAGTCGCCAAAGTGGCATGGCAGGGGCAATAAAAATTCGCATTGCTCGTTATTTATATGGTATAAACAAGTAATACGGACAGACGATGAAGAGGCTACTGATGATAATCATGGCAATGCTTGCCTTCGCCACCGCTGTTAGGGCGCAGAGCGTGGTATTTATAGGCGACACGCTGAAGGCTCGGTTTGTTAGACTAACGGTTGAGGATTATTTTTCCTATTGGGGGAAGAAATATCCCAGTTCATTACCTAAACACACCATCACCTTGATTACGGACATTGATGCCAAGCTGTTGCCCGATACGGTCGTTGGTTTGCCTGTAAAAGTCTTAGCGAACGAAAAGCTGTTGCGCAAACGGAAGAACCGCGTGCTGACCAAGGAGCGTATCTACTGGGTGCGGTGGGTTGTGCCAGATCCCGACACGATAATGATAGATGTGAATTTGGTGGTATGGGATGTTTCGTTTGAGGGAAGAAAGATGAGGATAGAAGCCCACTGCGGTGGTGATATGGGATATATCCCAGACGGACGCTTCGTATATGATGAGAAAGAAAACAGATGGACGGCTTCGTTCCACGAGGAATTGTTGAAGCAAAGGGCAGAAGAGGTCAATGCGAGGTTTCACAGTACTGCAGACCCAACGACTCGAGACGGCTTCGTTACACGGTCTGCACAGAAGGTAAAGATAAGCGGGCATGTGGTGGATAGTGTCATGCAGGAAAACTTTCCGTTAGTATATATTGATGTTTATGCCATTCAAGGAGACTCGGTCATTGCCGAAACGCACACTGACTTCGACGGCAACTTTCAATTGTGGATTCCCGCAGGGGAGTATGTTTTGAAATTCTCTACGGTTGGTGCTTATGGTAAGACGGTGTCTGTATTGGCTGGTAAAGATACGAAGCTTAATACGGTAGAGATGGTTGCGAAAGACCCATTTTTCTATGAGTCTTTTCCGTCAGGCCTTCAAATGGAGATGGACCCCTATGGCGCGACTCAAAAGATGGAGGTGGAGGGGGTGAGAGTTATTGTTAGATGAAGGATGGAGTTTATTTAGAAGTGGGTACATTGACGATAGTTTCGGCAACGAATGTGGATGATTTCGAGCCTACCAAGTGACTGGATTAGTTGTTTTAGCGTGGGTGAAAAGAGAATTGAAAAGGGTCGGGCAAAATATTTTTTGCTCGGTAGAGGGGTTAAGTCCAAATATTTTTGTATATTTGCAGCCAATAATTTTTGTATATATTAACACTTAAAAACTTATATTAAGATGATTACAAAATTAGA
>CAMZFW010000060.1 GCA_947306225.1 uncultured Bacteroidales bacterium | reverse complement strand
CTGCAGTTTCGGATGGCGGGAGAGGGCATAGAGGGGCCACGAGACGGCGGGCTGCACTTTGCCGTGGTTCCTAATCCCGCGCACGGCACGGTGACGGTGGAGACGGAGGGTGTGGCTGCGGCAGGGGGCACCGTGACCGTCACCGATGCCGCCGGCAAGACGGTGCTGAGGGCGTCCCTGCTGTCGGACAGGCAGCAGTTGGACATCGCCGACCTGCCGACGGGTACCTACTTCGTGACGCTGACCACGGCGAAGGGCACCGGCACGCAGAAACTGATAATCAATTAAAAATTAAGAATTAAAAATTAAAAAGAAGAAAGCTTATTAAATTGAAAATTGAAAGCTTATTAAATTGAAAGTTGAAAACTTATTAAATTGAAAATTGAAAGTTGAAAATTGAAAATTAGCTGACGCACAACATATCTCAACTTTCAATTTTCAACTTTCAATTTGGGACATACCCCGCCACTGCGTGGCACCCCTCTGAAGAGGGAACGGGCGGGAGCCGGCGGGATTGCTTGATTGCTTGAATGTGTTATTTAAACTAAAAAGTGAAAACTAAAAACTAAAACTTGTCGAACTAAGACTAACGAATTAACACATTAACGAATTAACGAATTCTTTCAATTTTCAATTTAAAACATACCCCGTCACTTCGTGACACCCCTCTCTTGGACATACCCCCCGCCTTACGGCGTACCCCTCTAAAGAGGGGACGGGCGGGAGCCGCCAATTGCCTGCTGCTGCGAGGTTTCGATTCTCAACTCTCAAGGTAACCTCCAATTTTTATTATGAACACGAATTACTCGAATCTAACAAATTGTTATTCGTGTCATTCGTGCTATTAGTGTTCGAAAAAAACGAATATTTAGTGGTTACTCAAAAAGGAGCGGCACTGCCATCTGGCAGTGCCGCTCTCGATTGCTGATGTTGTCTGTTTGGGATTAGTCCTCAACGATAGCACCGGTGGGGCAAGCGTCGGCGCAGGTGCCACAGCTAGCGCACTTGTCGGGGTCAATCTTGTAGATGTCGCCTTCGGAGATAGCTCCGACGGGGCACTGGTCGATGCAGGTACCGCAAGCAACACAGACGTCAGTGATTTTGTAAGCCATTTCTTTAATATTTTTGATTAATAACGTGGTGCAAAAGTACAACTTTTTTCGGACATAGAGAGTTTTTTTTATCAGGAAGGGATTGCGACGGTGTTTATTGCTTGATAGTCTGACAGGTGTAGGGTGATAAAAAACTATGTGTGATGACGGAAGGCACAGCACTAAAGCGAGGATTGCCCTCTTCTTTTGGCTGTTTTCCGGCTGATGAGGTAGGCGACGGAAAGGGGTATGGCTATCAGCATAGCGGTGGCTATGGTCGCCTCGACAACACCAAAAAGGGTGGCGAGAAAAGGATTATTTGATTCAGATACGGGTACCACCAACACCAACACCACGATGATGACATATAACATAAGGATGAGCCATACAAGGAAACAGACGACAAGACGCCAGGTCGTTCCCCAGAAGTTGTAGCCGAACAGTTGCCGATAGCAGATGTAGTAATACAGCGGAATAAGGAAGATGGTAATCCCGTTGCTGACGCTGATAGTGAAGGCGACAATAAGCATCAGGGTGCTCATGAAAATCTGTATGAAGATGTTCTCGGGGAAGGTCAGGCACGGATGCTTCGGGGCAAAACGGAAGACTATCAAGGTGGGCAATATCATTATCATGGTCAGTATCATCATAGCCCATCCCGGATGGGCCACCAACCATTCATAGCTGGTAAAAATCATCTTGATGTATCCCTCAAACTTTAATTCTTCGCCAACCAATTCGATGTCGCCGATGCTGATCTCATGCCCGGTTATCTGCATGAGGATGACATAGGCCAGAGCCACAATGAAGAGCATGTTGACGGGTTTGTAGCATACCTGCCGATGTCCGCCGATATAGTCGCTGATCAGGTGGCCGGGACGCCAAAGGAGCTGCAGCAGGGTGTTGGGCAGGGAGCGGGTGTCCATTCCCCAAACGTCGAGGATGCTTTTGCCGACCCACTTCCAGGTGATGTGACCGTCGCCGGCACTCTGCGAACAGACGGGGCAGTAGTTGCCTTTGAACACATGGCCGCAGTTGGGGCACTGGTGCTCCTCCAGCTCTTCGTCGGAGTAGCGGGGAGGCTGGCTATAGGAAGAGACGAGTTGTTTCAGACGGTCTTTAATCGCCACGCAACAGTGCATTTAGAAGATGAGACAGAGCAGAACCCATAGCCAGTGGGCAGTGATGCCGGCGCAAAGGCCGCCGACGGTGTGGGCACCGATGGCTTTGCCGATGAGTTTGCGATAGCCGAGGGTGTCGAGCATGGCGGTGTGGGTGGAGAGGTAGCCGCTCCAGCACATGCCCATGGCGGTGAAGACGGCGATGGCGTTGTTGGTGATGATGCCTTCGGAGATGAAGCGTGGCACCAGACCGAGGGCGGCACCTACGGCACCGAGGGCGGTGATGGGGAAGGAGACAAGGGCACCGCTTTCGAAGCCGAAGAGCCAGTAGAAGACGATGTTGATTTTGTCGGCCAGCCATGTGATGATGGGCACGCCCTCATAGGCAGCGCCGGTGTAGGTGTGTGTGGCGGCGTCGGGGCCAAAGGTGAGCATCATGACGAGGGTGGAGATACATAGCACGCCGGGGATGATGGCGAAGCCGATGCCGACACCGTCTTTGCCGCCGTCGAGCAGCGAGTTGAGGAAGCGTTGGAAGATGGAGCCTTCGCTCTTGAAGGAGATTTGCTGTTCGTCGCCAGTGTATTCGGCAACGGGGGTGTCGAGCTCGGGATAGGCCTTGAGGGTGGAACGCTGCATGAGGCGGGTGGAAATGATGCTGCCGATGATGGCTCCGACGATGCCCACGAGGGCTCCCTTGCCGTAGCCGAGACCCGTCATGAAGGCAAGAACCATGAGGCCCATGCCGAAGGCGGTGCCGAAGTTGGTAAGGGAGACGAGCTGGTATTTCTTAAAGTATTGCGAGAAGTTCTTGTCTTGTGCCAGCGAGATGATGGCGGGATTGTCGGAGAGGAAGGTCATGATGGCTCCGAGGGCGGCAACACCGGGCAGGTTGTAGAGCGGTTTCATGAGCGGGCGCAGGATGTTCTCGAGCAGGCGCACCACGCCAAACTCAATTAGCAGCTTGCCTATGGCACCCATGAGCACACAGATGGCCATGATGTAGAACACGGTTTCGAGCAGCAGATGGTAGGCTGTCTGCATGAAGGTGTTGAGCATGTGGGGCAGGGTCATGCGGTAGGCAAGGACCCAGAAGAACCCTATGAAGAGGATCAGGAAGATGATGGCCTCGATGCTGCGCTTGCTGGTGAATTTGAGTGGGTTCTTGAATATTTTACCGAATATATGTTCAGCCCAGTGGGCATATTCGGTGGTCATTTTGCGGATGGGGTGGTTTAGTGGCATAATACTAATAACTAAATGAATGTGTAAATGTGTGAACGTGTTAATGTGTTAGTCCTTGGCGCATAAAAGATTAACGAATCACTGAAGGTCTATTAATCTAGGGCACTTTTCTCGCTGAGAGACTTGGCAATGCGGTCTTTGAGCATGCGGTGGATGTCCATGTCCCAAGTGATGCCGATGTTGAAGCGGAGGGAGTTTACTTCTACGTTATTGTCGGAGTAGGGGGTGGTGTAGGCAGAGGGTATGGTCTCGGTGTAGGTGGTAGTGCGGTTAGCCAAAAAGGCGTGCAGGCGGAAGTCGGGGCAGGCCTCGGGACGGTATTCGGCACCCACTCCATAGGTGCAATAGGTGTGGCCTGCCTCGCCAAAGCAGTCGAAGAGGCCGCCGAAGCCATAGCCGGGAATCACCTCGTTGGATTTGTTCTGCTCGTAGGCTCCTTTCACAAAGATGTTGAAGCCGTGCTTGAAGTAGAGGTTGGCGCAGCTGACGATGGCAAAGGTGTTGCCCCAGTCGTTGCCGAGGTGGTTGGAACGGTGGATGAGGTCGAGGTAGATGTCCCACTTGTCATACTCCAGTTCGTGACCAAGGGCTATGTAGTTCATAAACTTGTGGTCGGGACGCTCGAACATGTTGACAGAGTGGAGCACTTTGAAGTGCCCGAACTTGCCGCTATAGTAGGCGTTGAACGAGAGCAGTCCGCTCTTCCATTCCGAGCCTGCGCCATAGTTTAAGTAAGGGGCTCCGTAGTGGACGTAGGGTGAGTTGGCTATCTGTAGGAGGAACATTTGGTTGGCGTCGTCGGTCTTGTAGGCGGCGGCGACGGCAGGCTGGAAGCAGTAGAAGTTGTCCCAGTAGTAGGTGCTGAAGAGCACGTTGATGGGGGGTGCGTCGTATTCGAAGCCACCCACGGCCAGGGCATCCTTACCCACACGTATCATCCAGTTTTTGGAGGGCATGTAGTTGAGGTAGAGGAAGTCGGTGTTGTCGAACAGGCTCACGTCGCCCGGAGTGGCCACGATGCGCTGGCGGAAGAAGTAGCTGAACTTCTCGCCCAACGGGCCGCCGATGACGAAGTTGAAGTAGCGGCCGTGAAAGCCGTATTGGCTTTCGTTGGTGCGGGTGCCGTAATAGCTCTCGTAGGTGTTGATGTGGTAGTAGTCGAAGTCGGCACGGGCTTCCAACTTGATTTGTGTAAATATGGGAGTGAAGTCGACCTGTGCTGTCGCAACGGATGAAATAGTCATCAGCGACAAAAAGGTAAAGAGTTGTAATATTCTCTTTTTCATGGTATTGTTGTTTAAATGTGTTCGTTATTACTCTTGCAAAGGTACGAAAAAAAAACATTTTCTCTTGAATATTGATTTTTTTTGCTATTTTTGTAGTTCAAAATAAAACTAATGATTATGCGTAAAAACAACTATCTTAAATGTTTATGTGTTGCTGTGGCATTGTTGGCAACCAGTTTTGGTGCCAAAGCGCAGCAGTTTGAGACTTCGGTCTATCTTAATGGTATTTTCCCGGTGGGACAGTTTGCCCACGCATACGAGTACAACCCGCTGGGTACGTTTGTCCCCATGGACCGTACCACGGTGGCTACCAGTGCTTCGGCCGGTCTTGCCGGTTCTGCCCGTTTTGGTGTGTGGTTCGATGTGGGATTCGGTCAGTTGCTGCCTTATGCCGAGGTAGGCTTTTTGTGGAATTCCACCAAGGGTTCGATACGCGATGTGTATGACGCCAACGAGCTCAACGATTCCGCTCAGGCCATCCCCTCTACTCCGACTTATTTCAATATACCTATTTCGCTGGGTTTGAAATATCGCTACGACATCACTCCTATTGTTCGTCCCTACGCCGAGCTTGGTATTGGCTACGACCTGATGTTTATCTCCGCCAACGGCTATCCGAAGAGCTCCCAGATTAAGGACATGTGGTATGCCTACAAGCCCGACGGCAAGCTCTGCTGGACTGTGGGTGCAGGTACCTATTTAGGTGAGTATGTCAGCGTAGGCTTCTTCTATACTGGTCTTGGCAACCACCGTATTGCCTATAACGGCAAGGCGACAGCTTCGATGGGCGACGATTTCACGGCTCAGAAGCGCCGCATCGGCCAGCTGGGTCTCCGCGTGGGATTCCACTTCTAAGAAGTATTTACCATCACAATGATAAGGGCAGCGGCCATCGTGGCTGTTGCCCTTAATAGTATGTGGTGTAGTGAAGCTCTGTGGCTATTGCTGTGGCGACGTAATGGTAGTAGAAGCGGTGTCGGCTTGTTTGTCGCTAGGGGAAGGTGTAGGGTGTTTGGCAGTAGAACTATTGGGTAAAGCTTTGCTTCCGTTTTGTTGGGGCACTAGAAGTATTGCGTTGGCGACACGTCGTTGCCCCATGGGGTCGAAACGACCATTGTCGGAGGGATGGTTGACAACACCGTTGGTACTGCCGTTGCGGATGTACATGGTGGAGGAGCCGCCGCCGTCGAGGTTGGCGGCATCGCAGCAGCCCAGCCACCGCATGACGTATGTCAGTTCGGGTAGCGACAGTCCGGCGGCATTGCCCCGGCTGCGACCATCGGCGACAAGTAGTATGATGGTGCCGTCGCGCTTGAGACCGATGGCGGTACGGTTGTGACGGGCATAGACAAAACGGCGGTCGAGGCGTTGGGGCACCGTGGCGCCCCGGCTGATCAGCATGGGACCCGCCGTCATCACGTTGCTGTCGGGCATCTTCTTTTCGCTAAGACGGTTGCTGTCGGGAATGTTGAAACGGGGTCGCCCGCTGGGCAACAGCCGTATGGCGGCATTCTGATAGTATTTGCGGTTGACGCTGTCGGTGCGGGCGGGCTCATTGTCACCCAGTTCCTTACCATCGATACGCAAGTAGCAGACGGGTGCGCCTGTGGACATATTGAAGTATGAGCCATTGATGCCGGCAATGGCATTGTTGCGCAAGGCAAAGTTGGACACGGTGGTCAGCACTGTGTCGGCAACGAAGCGCAGGTGGGTCTTCGACCCCTTGGGAATCTCGATGACGCAGAGGTATTGGTTGGAGTTGAACAGCTGGTGCTGTTGAAAGTGGTAGTGGTGGTATAGAAACCCGTCGAGGGTGTCGGTCTGCCATTCTGCGTTGACGAAGGCGATAGAGTCCTCCTCATAGTGCTTTTGGGCTCGGAGTGTGGGAGCGCATAGGGTCAGAATCGCAATGACGAGGAATAGGGTAGATGAATGTTTCAATGTGGTAATGTTTTAATTCGTTGGTCAAAGATTCATTTACACATCCGTTTCATGTGTTGAGGGTTTATTCGGAGAATAGTCTCATCAGTTCGGGTGCGTAGGTCTTGGAGACGGGAATATCCTCCACGCCCGAATGGTCTATCTCGGCGAAGATGCCCTCCGAGGTGCGGCGAATGATTTTTATCTTGTTGAGGTTGACAAAGAATGAGCGGTGGCAGCGCACCAGTCCATTGGCCTTGCAGATTTCCTCGATGCTTTTGAGGGTGTTGCGCAGGCTGTAGCGCACCAGTTTGCCATCGTTGTCGTAGAGTATGGTGACGTAGTTGCCGGCTGATTCGATAGAGATGACCCGTTCGGCACCGACCACCAGCTTCACGTTGCCCTTTTCGTCAGCAAAGCGGATGGCTCCCGCCTCGTTGCGCTCGTTGCCTTTGCGCAGCTCGTCGATGATGTTGTTGGCTTCGCGCAGGCGCATATTGTGGTCGAGCAGTTCTATGGCAGCCCAATAAAATATATAGGGAAAGATGACCAACCCCAGCCCGATGACGATGATGCGTGTGAGTGCCGAGAAGTAATTGATGTGTAGGTAGAGGGAGATGAATAGGTCGCAAAACAGACAGCCGACAAGGAATTCGACCGCCTGCCATACAAGAAACTCTCGCTTGGACAGCGTGTGGCGCACCAGGGCAAAACAGAGTATGCTCCGGCTGGCAAGCAGCACGCCTAGTATGATGGAGCAGATGATGGGTACACAGAAGCTGGCGTGGTGGTTCCAGTCGGTCAGCCAGCCGCCATATCCGTTGATTCCGAATGTGGGATTGTACAACACCACAAAGAGCATCACAAACAGTGGCACGGCCAGACAGAATATAATGTTGGACTTAATGGAGTAGTGCAATTCTGATAGAGTCATGGGAATTGAGATTTATGATTGTGTCATTTGGTTTGGAGTGATTGGACCTTCGGCTGCTTGGGTTTGAGCCACGGAAAGAGGTCGTAGAACGAGTCGAAGTCCTTGCTCAGCTTGATGCCGATGCCCTGCTTGTAGGGCAGCTCGTTGCGGGTGAAATAGCTGGTGTTGGTGCGGTGGAATCCGTAGAAGTTGAAGAAGGGCGTAAAGCGGTAGCCCATTTCCACGTCGCCGACAAGCACATTGGCCATCGCCGCATTCAGTTCGCTATTGGTGCCGTAGCCGAAGGTGGACTCGAAGTAGAGCTTGTCCCACCGTTTGCTGATGCCCACGTCCCATTGGCTCGAGGTGTTGGCGGTGGCGGCTTGGTAGTTGAAGTCCACGTCGACGAACTTCACCATGTTGCTCACCAGTGTGCCCACCGACGAGGTGAGCAGCCCGATGCCGTTGATGCCCTCCGAGCCGTCGGTGTTGTCGTTGGAGCCGGTGGAGGCAAACGAGCCAAACAGCAGGAGCGATATGGACTGGTTCAGCAGTTCCATCTCGTTCTTCTTGTCGATGTATGAGAACACCTGGTCGCTGACGCTCTGCTCGCTGTTGGGCAGACGGATGTCGAACTTGATGACGGGGTCTGCCATCGTGCCCGACAGCATGATGACATCCTGCACCGTCACATAGTTGTCGCTGATGTTGCTGCCCATCAGCGTGGCAAGGTTGGCGCGTAGGTTATAGACTGCGTTGATATTGAAACGGGCATCGTTGATATTTCCGGGGAAGTTAAGCGTGCTGCCTTGCTCGATAGCAAAGTTCTTGCCAATAAGCTGCATCAACGACAGCGAGAAGTTGCCCGACGTGAATTGGTAGTCACCCAGCACTGTCGGCTCCTCCTTGCCGTGCATCGACACCTTCAGGTCGCCGTGTCCCACGGCAGTGACGTTCGCACCCAACTGCTGGAAGTCCATTGGCAGATGCAGTTCCATGCTCGGCGTGATGGCCACGTTCAACTGCAGGTCTATGTCCGATGTGTTGCTCTGGACGGTGGTGGGACGTATGGTCTGTGGCGAGCGTTGCTGCTCGGGATTGCGAAATATGATAAACTCGTTCTCGTTGATTTCCTTTTGGTTGCTGATAGGTACATATATTGTGCTGCCCTCTAGTGTGGTGGCGTTGGCGACAATCCTCAGCTTGTTGGTGGGTCCGCTCACCGTGCCGTGTACCGAGCCGAACAGCTGCCCGTAGTATCCTTCGCCCTCGGCATCTTTGTCGAGCAGGGTAATGCCGTCGGTGTGTAGTGCGAGGTTCAGCATCAAGTCGTTTGCCACATATGCCAGCGTGCCGTTGATGCGGGCGCGGTTTTCGTCAAGGTCTGTGATGTCGAAGTTGTCGAGTGTCAGTATGCTGTTGCTGACGGTGAGGGTGTCGTCAAACAGGTAGGTCACGCCGGTGGGGATGAGGTTGAGCAACCCCTCCTCGATGGCCACCATACCGTTGATTTTGGGTGCTTTGACGGAGCCTTCCAGCGTCAGCTGTCCGCTCACGTGCCCGTCGATGTCCGATGCCACTTCGGCAAGCAGGGGCTTCACAGCCTGCAGCCCCATGTGGTCGAGACTCAGGTCGAAATCGAGGTCTCCGCCATTCTCTTGTAGCGAGGCAGACCCGTTCAGCACCAGCGGCCTGCGGTGGGTGCCGCCGTCGGCATAGTCCGACTGCAGGTCAAGGTACAGCCGCCCTTCGTCGGTCTTGTACTTCGACGTGATGTCCAGCCGTCCCGCCTCCTGCCCGTTGATGACGCAGTTGTCCACCACCAAGTTGGCATCGATGTAGGGGCGTTGCTTGAAGCCACGCATCTCCATTGTTCCTTCGATGGAGCCGTCCACCTTCAGCATATCGTTTGGAATGAGGGTGGTGCACAGCTCTCCGAGCGAGAAGTCGTCGAACCTTGCCCGCACATAGTCCGCCTCGTCGCCTGCCACCAGTGCGTTCATGGCCATTGACTGCCCCAGTCCATACACCTTCAGCTCTTCCACCAGCAGTCGCTCACGGTTGGCGAGAATGCCTTTCGGGCACACCAAGTTCCACCGCTGTCCCTTGATGTAGAATGTTGGGTGGGTTATCATCACCTTGTTGTCGGTCTCCGAGCTGTTAAGGAACAGTTCTATGTCGCCTTCGTTGTAGGATGTCCGCATGTCGTCGTCCCACAGCAGTGCCAGCGTCGAGATGGTGCGGCCCATCGTGGCATTCAGCTGTAGGTTCTCCATCAGCGGGGCATCGCCCAGTGCGATGTTCGATGCCGTGATGCTCAACTGGTAGTTGTCGCCCGAACGGCTGCTGTTGAAACCTATGTGGTGCAGTGCCACATTGTTGTAAGCCAGCATTTCTGAGCGGAACACCGCTTTCAGTCCTTCGCCGTATGCGTAGTTGATGCGTAGGTTGGTGCCTGAGTCTATCGCCACTTCTGGCATAAACCGCTGGAAGGTGCCTTCCTTGTCGTTCCAAGCTAGGTCTATGTTGATATTGTCCTCTAGCAGCGGTGTCCAATAGGCTGAGTCGGCCTCTTTGTAAGGGTTGAAATAGGTGGGCAGATAGTGGTCGCAGAAGTCGCGTACCACCAGTGGCACATCTTTGTATCTGAAATAGCCACGCACTGTGGCCATCAGCCAGTCGCTGTTCAGTTGCAGCCGTTTGCGTTGGTTCTGCTGGGTGGCGTCGAGTTCCATCTTTTTCAGGTCGATGATGCGGTTGCCGATGGTGCTGTGCGTATTGTGCAGCGCCACTTTGCCCGTCATGTTTTCGAGGCTGTCGCCCTGCAAGTCGGCGACGAGGTGTGTGGTGACGGTCACGTCGCTGTCGCTCTCTAGCAGCCCCAGTCTTGTCAGCTGTGCGTCGGTGAGGAACAGGTCGGCACTATATTTCTTCTCCGCCATATTGGCGGTGGCGCTCAGGTCTATGTCGATGAGGCTGTCGCGCAAGTCTATGTCCGCGCTCAGTACCTGCCCGGTCAGGTCGGCCGATAGGGTGGTGCGGTTTAGGTTATGGCCGCGAAACTGAGTGTTGTACAGCCGACCCTCCAGCGAGGCCTCCATGCTCTTGGGGTCGAAACCCGCTCCTTGGAACGAAAGGTGGAACCCCGTGCGCGACACCCATTCGTTGGGTATCAACGACCGAATGCCCAGCACCCGCGAGTCCAGGTCGCCGATATAGGTGTAGTTGCCTACCAGTGTGTCGTACATCACATGGGCGTGCCCCTCCAAGTCGCCGATGAGCGAGTTGACGTTGAAGAAGGTCTCGCAGTTCAGCTGGCTGCCGCGCAGCGAGCCGTCCACGGTGATTTCCTGCATCCTCTTCACCATGGCAGGCAGGGTGAAGTTTACGCGTTCGGGCAGTTGCACGGCGGCCAGGTCGTTGTAGGTGGTATGCAGGCGGTGCAGGTCGGCATCGAAATAGGTCTGCTCTATCAAGGGCAGGCCGCTGATGGTGGCATCGAGAAACAGGGTGCTGTTCTCGCCAAAGGTGGCCACCACATTCTGTGCATGTAGGTTGCTGATAGGGCCGTAGAAATGGCCTTGCACCGCCACCTTCGCGTTCAGCCCCCACAGTACTGGAGCCCAGTAGGCGGCGTCGCACAGGTTTACCTCAGTCCCCGGCTTCAGCACCACGTCGTGCTGCACCGTGTTCAGGTAGTCGTCCATCTCCTCCCATCCGTGGTAGAGCATCTCCACGTCCATAAACACGCGGCTGTCGGCTGTCTGCAAGTCCATGTTGGTCACATGTATGGTGCGTGGCGACACCTCCACGTCCATCGACAGGTCTTCCACCCGCAGCCCCGAGGCCTCAGTAGTGCTGAGCGACACCACGCGGCAGGTCACGCTGTCGGCATCCACCCTCACGCGGCGTATGTGGCCGGAGGTGCCCAGATAGCGCATGTGCGATATGTCTACCCCGTGTTCGAAGTGCGTCATATTGGTCGGCTCGGGTAGGTCTTGGATATAGTCGATATTGCGCATCCGCAGCTCGCCCACCTCCACAATAAAGTGTCCCGTCACGGGTTTCGACGGTCCTTCGGTGGCGTAGTAGTCGATGATAAAGTCCAGATTGGTCCCCATCCTGCCGTTAGGGCGGCGTAGCGACTCGAAGTGATAGCGTCCGTTGCGCAGATACACGTGGTCGAACTGCAGTCCGTCGCTATGGAACGGAAACCGCTTGAAGCGGCAGGCGATGCGGTCGCCGTAGTAGATGGTGTCGTTACTAGGGGAGATAAGTTCGATTTTGTTCAGCACGATGTGGCTGAACGGGCTGAAGTGTAGCGCACCGATGCGCACCTTGCCGCCCCACTCCTTAGAGAAATAGCTGCCTGCCGCCGCACCCAGATACGACTGCACCACCGAGCTGTTCATCAACGCCACCAGCACGTAGAGCCCCAGCAGGAGCCCCACCACCACACGTCTCAATATGCGCAGCCCTCTATTCACTTTTTATTTTTTCACTTTTCAATTTTATTATAACGTTCCTATTTAAAAAATATTTTACGCCATTTTTAAAAAATATTGGCTCAGGTTTGATGTTGGATTGATTTTTAGACAGCCTCGAAGAGTCTGAATCTTAACAACCCCATACAAGAAACCGTTAGGTTTCGCAGTGTGGGGTCAACGAAAACTCTATAACTCAGCGTCCCGAAGGGACGCGACAATGAGAAGGATTGGCAAAAATCAGTCATACTTTATCCTAGAGCGAAACTTTTTTTACGCTATTGTACATAATGTTATGCTTTCAGCGGTTGCCAAAAGCAATTCGTTTCACTAATGCTCGGCTTAGAAATCATTATTGCTCTACTCCCACATTACACAATTCTTGATTCATGCAATTCACGCTCAGATGTCGATTTTTGCGTACAACTTATACTAATTCAGTTTATTGTCATTCGTTGCTCCCATTCTCGTTGCTCCCTAATGTCTTTTGCAGTTATTCTATCGTTATACTATATTTATACCATATTTATACCTTATTTATACTATTCTATAATAGTATAAATAAGGTATAAATATGGTATAAATATAGTATAACGATAGAATAAGTGAGGGAGCCATTGGGGTGTTGCCTCGCTGGAGGAAGCGGACAAAAAGTCAAAAGGTAGCCACTCGACAATCCTCTTTTCTGACGAAAACGAATAGCGCAAATGCGTTCTATGATTATTTTTTCGTTTGTTGGTGTGCTGATTAATTATTTTTGTGTATATTTGCATTTTGAATAAAAGTGTTTGACGATGGGTGAGTGTGTACGTAAGTACTTGATATTTAAAAATATTAATCATTAAATACGGAATAGCTATGAAAATGGACGGAAGGCGTGAAAGCCAAAATGTGGACGACCGCAGAGGTATGAAGACCTCCACAAAGGCGGGATTGGGTATCGGCGGAGTGCTTATTGCTGCTCTGATTGCAATGTTTATGGGTGGCGACCCGAGTCAGGTGTTGCAGCAGATGGCCTCTAACACTGCCACCACGACCGAGGAGACCAACTATGTGCCAACGGCTGAGGAGGAGGCTCTTGCCACCTTTGCCAAGCAGATTTTGGCAGGCACGGAGGATGTGTGGACAGCCGAGTTTAAGAAAATGGGGCGCACCTACAAGCCGCCACGGCTGGTGCTCTTTAAGGATGCCGTGCAGAGCGGCTGCGGTGGTGCTACGTCGGCTTCGGGTCCGTTCTACTGCTCCGCCGACCAGTGTGTGTATCTCGACTTGTCGTTCTTCTCCGAAATGTACAAGCAGCTGGGTGCTGATGGCGACTTTGCCTACGCCTACGTCATAGCCCACGAGGTGGGTCACCATGTGCAGTACTTGCTCGGCACGCTGGATGCAGCTCACCAGAAGATGCGTCAGGTGAGCGAAAAGGAGTCGAACCAAATCAGTGTGCGTCTGGAGTTGCAGGCGGACTTCTACGCCGGCATTTGGGCGTATCACGACAATAAGATGTTTGGCTCGCTCGAAGATGGCGACATCGAGGAGGGTCTGAATGTGGCGTCGAAGATTGGCGACGACTACTTGCAGAAGAAGGCACGCGGCTATTCGGTGCCCGACTCGTTCAACCACGGACGTTCCGACCAGCGCGTCAAGTGGCTCAAGAAGGGCCTCACCACCGGCGACGTGAAGGCTGGCGACACCTTCTCACCCGCATACAACAGCCTGTAATGGCGAATGATAGATAGTGGTACTACGAAAAACTGTTTTAGCAACAAAATTGTTGACAATGTAGAAATAAAGAATATAGACATAAATAACTGAGCTTGAAGCTTCTGTTCTCTTGCGTATAGTCTGGTAAACTTTATAGTGGTGAGAATAAGATAGCGATAAGTTCACGTCCAAGGGGCGTGGATTTTCGTACAACTTATTTACCACAGGGTTTTACCAGACACCCACGCAAAAATAAGCAGTTTAAACGAAAGGAAACGCCTTTCTTTATGCCCCTTATTTAGAGAATATCGGCTTTCCAGCT
>CAMZFW010000059.1 GCA_947306225.1 uncultured Bacteroidales bacterium | reverse complement strand
GGATGCGTGCCGACAGTGTAGATGCTGTCGAGACCGCCGCTGAACCATACGTGGATATCCCACATGGTCTCATAGCCGAAGGGCACCCAGTCAAGGGTGGCGGTGGCGTTGGTGACGGCAGTGACGTGCAGGCTGTCGGGCGGCAGGCAGGGCAGGCTGTCGGTGAGGACGACGTCGCTGACCCACTCGCTGTAGCCGAGGCTGTCGGCGTTGCAGTCCTGACGCACACGGACGGTGTAGTTAGTGGCAGGTTGCAAGCCTGTGAAGGTGTAGGTGTTGCCGGTGACGTGGATATCGGGAGTCGGCCAAGTGGTGGCTACGCTCTCCTTGATGTTGACCTCATAGTCGGTGCCGTCGCCTGCCCAGGTCACTGTGGCACTCTCATAAGTGTGGGAAATGCCGGTGATGATGGGCTGACGGCATCCGGCAGCGCCGCAGGAGTACAGGATAATGTCGCCTACGTAGTTATCGATATCGTCATAAGAGGCATTACTGATATTGTATGGATTGTCGTCGTTGTATGCATACACCATCTTGTTGCCAGAGGAAATGTGTCCAGAGAATTCTGCCGAACAGCTATATACACCATGTCTGCGGTTGACAGCAAAAAGCACGTTGCTATGACCGTCCCAGGCGAACGAAGTGTCGAGAGCGATTATCTGCCAGTTGTCGTTGGTAAAGTTGCAGCTTCCGTTGGACATCACCTGTACAAATTGGTGGTTGGCATCGGGATGGATGAAGTTGTTGGTGAACGCGCTTTCACTGATGTTGGCCATATAGATGTCCATGCCCGTGTAGTAGGAACCGTAGCTGGAAGCCGAGTTGATGGGCTTGAATCCAAATGCGGTGACGTCGCCACCGAGCGAGGCCAGCTGGGCAGAGTCGATGATAGTCTGCACATAGCTGTAGTTGTAGCAGCTGTAGCCGATGGGGCCGTAGTTGGTGGTGGTAGAGGTTGATGTGCTAGTCCAGTTCTCGGCAGTGGTAAGGTTGTCGCACATGGCGGTCTGGAACCTGCCACTCGTCCAGGAACCGGTGTCGGAGCTGGAACAGATGCTGCGTACATAAACATCATAGTTGGTCAGGCCGTTGAGACCGGGGATGACGATGCTGTTGGTGTAAGTGGTCAGCATGGTACCCGTGCCTTGGGTGAATCCAGCATTGCCGTACTCTACTTCGTAATAGAGAGCGCCATTGGTGTCCCAAATCAGAGCCAGTTGGTTCTCGGATTGGGGTACACTCGGATTAAGCCGCATATTTAGCACACGGCAGTATGCTGAGATGCAACTTACATTGACAGCAAAGCCATCGTAGAAGACAGAACCGTCGGTGTGGAAGTGCAGCGTGATGGGGCCGCCAGTAGAGACGAAGGGGCCAAAGGTCTGGGTGGCAGAGACACCGTAGTCATTCCAAAACTCAGTGCCGCTGGTGCCGATGCCGTCATAGATGTGCAGGTGGTCGTAGGTACCCTCAGTGTAGGAAGTGCCACTGACACTTACGAGGTTGTTAGGAGCGTCGGGCATGATGATGACATAAGAGTCTTGGTTGGCTCCGATGTAAGCTCCAGAGGGGCCTCCGTCATCGTAGATGGCACCGCCGCACATGTGCAGCGTGTCGGTCTGGTTGGCACGCATGTTCCAACTGCCAGGTACGGCCAAGAAGGCGTCAGTCCATGGCGAGGTGTCGCCCATGCCGCAAATGCTGCGCACATAGAAGTAGTAGTTGACACCGCCGGTGAGACCTGTGACGGTGAAGGGCTTGGAGGTGACTGTATAGTCAGGAGTGGGGATGGCGGTGGAACTGGTCTCAACGGCAATCTCCCATTCAGTGGCGCTGTTGCGCTCGTTCCAGTCAAGGGTGATGGTAGAGGCAGTGTTGCCAGTGCTGTGCAGATTGCTGGGACGTGCGCAACTGGGAGCCAGTTCGAGGTGGAAGTCATCGACGTAGGCATACCAGGAGCTGGTAGGACGGTCGGCCTTGATAGCGGGATAGAATCCGTTGCCAGTGAAACTGGTGAACGGTACCTCTATCTCAGTCCAGTCGGAAGAGGTGAGCGTGACAGTGTCAACACCACGGAAGGTGGAGATGTCATTCGGGTTGCTCATGACACCAATCTTGAACACGGGAACATAGCTCGAGCTACTAGGCTTGGCCCAGAAGCGGATTTGCACCGTATTGATGGGATAGACGGTAGTGTCTATGCCGGGCAGCACGACGCACTGGTAGTCGCCGTAAGTGCCGGTAGTGGTGGTGTTGTACCAGTAGAGCCCCTTGGTGCCACCGTTGTGGCTATAGGAGCTACTGCTGCTCACATAGGGGTATCCACCATAACTGGTGCCGTTGTTGAGTCTTCTCCAGCAGGAGACAAAGACACTGCCGGTGGAACTGGAACCAGTGGCATAGCTTTCAAGATTGTCGCTCCAAGGGAGGACGGTTAGCAAGCCGCAGTCTGTGCGGAACGATGCTGTGCCGTAGTAGGTGGTGTCGGAGCAGGAGGTCCCCACGCGCACTTGGTAATCAGCGTTGGGGCTCAGACCCGTGAGTGTATAGTTGGTAGTCGTGACTGCGGTGGCTCCAGATGTCCATGTCGGAGCACCCACCACACGGTAGTCGATGTCCCAAGTGGACTCTGTATGGCCAGGTATCCACATCAGATTTACTGTAGAGGATCCAACGCTGTCAACTCTCACAGCGGGCGGGGCGCAGGTGGCTTCCTGCAAGCAGTCGCCACCACCATTGCCACCCGTGGTCAGGCGCATATTCGAACGCCAGAACGAGTTGCTTGCCGTGGCTGCTGCCATGGCTGCCAAGTCGTAGGGAGCATCGTTGCGATACACACGGTGGCTCATCGAGTTGCTGGTCGATTCGTAGTAGAAGTTACCACCCGACTCGGTGGAAGGACCGTTCTTCACGATGGCAACGATGATGCTGCTGGTGCCGTTGTAAGAGAAGGTGCCGCGGTTGAACTCGAAGTGGTTCCAACCGCTGGTGGTGCAGTTAATCGGTCCCTCGTAGACCAGCTGCAGGTCGGTGACAGGCGCAAAGTCGGTACACTGCGTCATTGTCGAATGGCACATATAGATAGAGCAGTTGGACGTGTGCGTCATGGGTGCCGAGCCTGCATATTGGAAGTCGATGCCGCTGAAGTGTACAGCACCACTATTGACTTCTGACGACAGTATCAGGTGCTGGCAATAGCTGTAGTTATAGCCACCATTTACTGGCATCACGTCGGTGCTGTTCGAGCCCGGGCTGCCGACGGGGTAAGTTGCGGTGGGACTGCTGCCACCACCGGAGGCATTGGTGTCCCACTCAAGGCAGGGGAAGGCTGCGGTGGTGAAATTACGCGTAGCGGCTTCTCCCGGAGTGCCGTCGCAATCCACAGCTACAGAAACGGTATAGGTAGTGTCGGGGGTCAGTCCGGTCAGCACTATGGATGTGCTGGAGGAGTAGGTGGTAGTGTAGGTCGATACAGGGTCGGCTGTGTAGCCGTAACGGACGATATAATTTGAAGGAGTTATGCCTAAAAGAGTATCGTAGCTCCATGATACAAGGGCATTCGATACGGTGGATAGAGCGGTTAGGTCATCAATATCGGGGCAGCTAGAAATAATCTCTAACTTGAAGTCGTCGACGTAGGCATACCAAGACGATGTGGGTCGTGTGGCCCGCAGAGCCACGTACTGGCCTGTACCGGTATAGGTACCCAGCGGTACGGTATACTCGTGCCAAATAGCACTGGTACCCACATTCACGGTACCTATTGGTGTAAATGTACTGGCATTGTTGGGGTCGGTCATTACACCCACTTGGAAGGTGGGATTATAGCTGGTAGAGCTGGCACGGGCCCAGAATGACATCTGCAGTGTATTGATTGGGTAGATGTCGGTGTCAATGCCGGGGAAGACCACAATCTGATAGTCACCATAGGAACCTGTGGTAGTGGTGTTGTACCAGTACAGGCCCTTGCTGCCACCCGGGGTGTGGTTGTATGTGCTGCTGCCAACATAGGGATAACCAAAATAGGTTGAACCATTGTTCAGGCGTTCCCAGCAGGGTGCGAAATCGGCACTGCTGCTCGAACCCGTGTTGGCATCCTCAAAGCCATAAGAGAAAGGTATCGAGTCGATAAAGATACAAGCCGTGCGGAACGTAATCATAGCTGAGCCACCCACGTCGTCTCCGCAGTCAGTGGTAACGGTTGCGGAATACAGCGTGTTGGGTCTCAATCCAGTGAGGGTGATAGTGGTGTCGCTTGCGTAGGCTGTCTGTATACTATCCTCAGGATATCCGACAGGTACATATTCCACAGTCCAAGAGGTGGCTGTGCCTATCTCATCCCAGGAGAGGTCGATTGTGGTGGGAGTGGGATTGTCGCTTGTCAAATGAATAACAGCTGGGCAAGCAGGTATCGGCTCGACGAGAATGTCATCGACAAAATAATAGGTGGTGCTGCTGGGGTCGCGGGTATATTTAAGGGCAATATACTGGCCTGTGCCTTCATAATTGATAAAGAACGCCTGTTTCTGGTCGTAGACAGAACCAGCCACATGCACAGTGTCGACAGGAACAAAGGATGATGCCTGACTGGGGTTGGTCATCACTCCGACAACAATGTCGCCTTGGGTGGTGGTACTGTTCATCTTCACCCAGAATGACATCTGCAATGTGTTGATGGCATACTCGTTTACATCGATAGGAGGCAGCACGGTGATAATCCAATCGGCGTAGGTGCCAGTGGTAGTAGGCATATAGTAATAGAGGAAGCCGGTGCCGGAGTGACCGCCTGAGGGCCACGAGGAACGTGAGCCAATATAGCCGAAGTGGTAGGAAGAGGCATTATCAAGACGAGCCCAGCAGGGTATGCCGCAGTCAGGTGGTAGATAACTGCTAGTACCATCGGGGTAGGATTCGAAGTCCTCGAAGAAGGGAAGGTGGGTTATTGCTCCACAGCTGGTGCGTGCGTTGGTGGATGTGGGCAAACTGGTGTCGCCGTCGCTACAGATGGCACGCACCCAGAAATTATAGTTAGTGTTGGGTGCAAGGCCGTCGAAGGTGTATGTGGTGTCATATACAATAAAGCTTGCCGAGTCGGTGCTCAGCAACCATTCTGTTTCTTCGCCGCCAGCCGACCAAGTGACAATGATGGTGTCGCCACTCATATAAGAGACCTCGAAATCGATGGGTGCAGGGCAGGTATTTTGCTGTATGCCCACATTGTCGATGGCAGTGGGAGGTTGGGTACCGCCGCTACCGTCGTTAGCCCATGCAAACACCAGATTGTACGTTGCAGGGGTTTCGATACGGAAGGTTCCTGTTGCTGTGCGCCATGTGGAACTGCCCTGCAGGTTGGCAGGCGAGCCAAATTGCTCAGTCAGTTCAATCCAGCCCGATGGGCAAGTCCAAGATGCAAACGAGTTAGTACTACCAGCGGGATTGTCGTTCGCCACCCACTGATAGCCGGCGGGGGTCAAAAACACACGGGTGAAATCATAATAGTGGCTTTCGCCCTGGCTGCGCCAGTCGTAGGCGTAGGAGTACTCGCCCGAATCGGTGAACTCAATGGTGCGATAGGCGTAAGCATAAGAGATAGTGCCGGTGCTATAGGCATTGCTCGTACCGCCGTTGTTGGAGATGTAGAGGCTCTTGCTGCCGCCGTTGTTCACTGCTGAGTCGATATACCAAATGTTAGTTTGGTTGCCGTTGAGCAGTTCCCAACCACAAGTGCCTTCGCATTCAAAGTCGCAGTAGAAGGGCAGTGTGGCAGGTGATGCTGCTAAAGTCTGTGCTATCAGAAAACGATTTAAGCTGGTATCGCTGCCGCAGTCGGCATGTAGATAGATATAGTATGTGTGTGCGCTGTCAAGACCGTTCAGCGTATAGGTGGTAGTGGTGGGGTATTCCGTGTTGCCAAGTCCTGCGCCCGGCACAAAGTCCACTGTGTCGTACTCTAACACCCACTGCGTTGCCTCACCCATTTCCACCCAAGAAAGGGTAATGGAGCTGAGTGTGGCATTAGTCTGTGTAAATGCCGTCGGGCGGGGACATGTAGTGTTTGGTCTCTCAAAACGGTAGAATCGTCCTTCGGTAGGCCAATAGCCCGAGGCAACCGTGCTAGAAGTGCCTGATGTGTAGTGTGTAGCCAGATGGCTGGCATCAACATACAGCACATCAGAAGCATCTACGCACAAGCCCTGCTGACGCGACACGGCAGGTGCCGTGGAGGGTGCTACGCCGTAGACAATCTCTATCGTACCGTTGTGGTACAAGTGGACTTGCCACTTGTACAGGTACGAGCGAGTGGTACTGGTGTAGGTACCCATACAAAACTCAACAACACCCAGCGAATCGCCGTTGGTGTCGGCAGTGTGCAGATAGCGCACATAGTGGGTGTTGTCGCAATAGCCGTCGCATCCAAAGAAGTTAATCTTTGGATTGTTGATACTGGCATTCGACGAACTGAACGGGGTGCTGTAGTTGCTTGTTCCCGTCACAGTGCCGCCAAGCTTGAGGTTACCGTCGGAATTGACGGAGAATTGTGTGTAGGAATTCTCTGCATAGAGGAGCGTGAATCCCAAATTGTGCACCGAGGACACACCGTAGTCGCCGGCACCGGGCGTGATGAGCGAAGTGAGTGAGGTCGGAACCGTAATCCACTTCGACGTATCAGTGCCGGTCGAAAACGCGTATTCGTCCAACGTTTGAGCCTGCGTTACCCACGGGACGAACAGCATCGCCACGATGAGTAACAGTTTCTGTAGATGTTTTTGCATAACAAATAATTTTGATTAGTAAAATAGATTAGAATGTTATCTAATAAATAAAACAATAAATAAGTGCAAAAATACATATAGTTTTTGGATTGCCATATTTATTGTGGTAAAGGTTTTGATTTTTGTGGCGAAAATCTCATTTTAATGGGTGAAAGAGGTCGTTTTGTCTCCAATATTGTGATGCTAAGAAAGTACTTTTGCCACAAAATAGACAAATATAAAGCTTCAAATTATGACTTTCGCCACTTTTTTATGTCTAAGTTGTAAAAAGGTTGTATTTTTGCAAAGTATTAGCAGAGAGTTTTGGTTAATACTGAAGTTAATTGAGAAAAGCCGTGGCAGAAATGCCATGGCTTTTTTTAACCCAAATCGGTCATTAGGACGACTTTTATATTATTTCTCGTTTTTTTAGGTCTGTTTATGCCATATCAGCATTTCTTCCGGCATATTGTCCACATCCCTGTCTCGCCGTAGCTCGCTACGCCTTCGCCAGCGATGTGGACAATCTGCTCGAAAGAAATACTAATCTGGCATAAACTCTAATGACCGATTTGGGTTTAATGAGCGAGAAGTCAATAGAACAGTGTCTTTGCGGTATTGGAAAAGTGGGTGAAGGTGGAAGGAGGCGATGGTTTAGACTAATTGGGCGGCATAGGTTTTTCCGACAGGCACCACGCGGTCGCAACCTTTCAGACGGATAATAATCCCATCTTTCTCCTTGCTTACGGACTTGATGTTGAGTTTATTGACTAAGTATTGGCGGTGGCATCGGACGAAGCCAGAGCTTTGCAGTTGTTCTTCGACCACCTTCATTGTGTTGCGAATAATGCGGGAGTCGACATGGTCGATATCTAAATAGTTTACGCTGACATAGTTGTCAACGGTTTCGACGTAGAGGACGCTCGCTAAGGGTAGGGCAAAGTCGAAATCGCCTGTACGGTTCGTAAATCGTACCATGTTCAGGGCAGAGCCGTCTTCCTTGATATTGTTGGCGGTCAATTTGTTGGCTGAGTCATCGCCCGAAGCGGTTGTCGACGGCTCCTTCATGACCTCCATTTTTTGAGCCTCTTTCTCGGCACGCAGAGTCAGCAATTCAGCCTGGACAGCATCGGCATGGGTCTTGAGATTGACATACGACTTGCTTATTGCCACATAGTTTCTACTGCTTTCAAAAGTAACAGAAATCAGCGCGACTATCAGCATGGGTACCATGTAGAGCCCGATTAGGTCTATTGTCACCCGCAGCATCAGCCTAATGAATGTGACCATATCGTTGTTTCCCAGCAATAGGCCCAGACTTGTCACAAGGGTATCGATTAGCAGAAATTCTATCGCCACCCAAAGCATCGCGTTGCCAAAAGACCATTCTGGATGTCGTTTGATGCGGTTGAGCAACAGAACACGGCTGGTAATTAGCACTATTTGTCCTATTATCAGTAGCACTGCCAGATATGTCGGTGTGTCTATTATAACAGGGAGGTCGCTGTTTTCGCCAAACATGCCTAATGGGTGGTAGACAAAGAAAAAGATGATTGACGCAACGGCATACAGCACAAGAAAGTATATCATACCTTTCTTTTGGGAAATGAACGCAGGGATAAAGTGTTTGTCTATTATATTGTTATCAGTCATACTCGTAATGCAGATAGTATCGTGGCTGAGATGTTTAGTAGTGGGTTCTTTTTTCTTGTCTCCCTGTCACTAGATGAGCCATATTTTGCTTGGCACATATCGTGACAGTACCATTTTTTGGCAGTGCAAAAATACATTTTTTTCTTTATTTGAAAAAACTTTTTTGCCATTGCTATGATCAATGTTTGTCGAGGTGTTGTAAAAATAGTTCAATGTGTGAGGGTTGCGTATCAGGGACTATGCGAGATTTTAATAATTAGAGTGAGCTGGTTGCGGGTGTGTTGTTTGCGTTTTGATGTCTTGTGGCGTTACTTTACCCTATATTTACAGATATGTCAGCGGACATTTTCTGCTTTTGTCTTGAGGTGCAGGTGGCCTGTTTGGGAGGAAAAGTGAGAAAAAAATGGATTTTTAACATTTATTACGGATATTTTGTGTATCTTTGCAAATGTGAAAATAGAGGAAGCCATAAGGTATTTTGCTGACTATGTCGCGACAGAGAAACGACTTGCAGCAGGCACCCGCCATTACTATGTGGGCGAGGTGGAGCGATTTGGCAGGTATTTGGCGACCCAAAAAGTTGAGGAGGTGGGTGAGGTGGAGGCATATCATGTGCGCGACTGGCAGATGGGACTGATGGCAGAAGGGGAGGCGGCAGGGACAGTGCTGAAGCAGTTGGCGGCATTGCGGGCGTGGTTTAAATATCTACGCAGGCAGGGGTATTATGATCGAGACATTATGGCGAAGGTCACGCCTCCCAAGAGGCCGAGGCGGCTGCCGGTGTTCTTCCGCGAAAACGAGGTAGAGAGGATTTATTCGGATATGTTCCCCGACACGTTTGACGGAGAGATGGAGCGACTGGTGCTGCGGATGCTTTATGAGACGGGGATGCGCCGCTCGGAACTGGCGATGCTGCGGTTGGGTGGAGTTGACCTGTCGGCTAAGAGCATCAAGGTGAGAGGCAAGGGGAATAAAGAGAGAATAATTCCCATAGAAAATGAGTTGGCACAAAATATTTCGCGCTTTCTTGCGTTAAGGGATATGAAGATTGAGGAGCTGAAGTGTGCCGACGAGCATTATGAGGAGACGGATAGGCTGCTGATCAATGGCAAGGGCAGGGCGGTGAGCGACGGGATGATATATGTGATTGTGAAACGTTATATGTCGCCGATTTCGACTGCCGAGAGAGTGAGCCCACATGTGTTCAGACATTCGTTTGCAACGCACATGCTGAACGAGGGTGCAAACATTGATGCCATAAAGGAGTTGCTCGGACACAGTGATTTGGGGACTACAGAGGTGTATACCCATGTAGCACGTGAGCATTTGAAAGAAACATATAAACACGCCCATCCTAGGGCCAATAAAAAATAAGGAGGTAACTATGAATACAACAATCAATGCCGTGAAATTCAAGGCAGACCCCAAACTGGAGAAATTCATCAACGAGAAAGTCGGCAAGCTTGACCGCCTGATTGACAATGCCACCAAGTGCGAAGTGATTCTGAAGGTTGACAAACCCGAGACCGACAATAACAAAATTGCCGAACTGTCGTTGAGCCTACCTGGACAGACGCTGTTTAACAGCAAGCAGGCCAACTCGTTCGAAGAGGCTGTAGCAGACTGCGTGGACTCGATGAAGGGTCAGATTGACAAGTATAAGGAGCGCTACAAATAGTAGCGGCACACCGATGTGCAAAAAAAGAGGGTGTCCTGTTGGGATACCCTCTTTTTTGATTCGTGCGGACTCGGACTACTTGTCAAGTTCCTGCTGGCGCAGGCGTTGGACATAGATGGCCTTTTGTCTGCGTTCCCGATTGATGACGGAAGGTTTAGTGAATTTCTGACGTTCGCGAAGTTCTTTCACGACACCAGTCTTTTCGAATTTTCTTTTGAGCTTCTTGAGAGCTCTTTCAATGTTTTCACCTTCTTTGATAGGAACTACGATCATTGTTATAACCTCTTTCTTGTTAAGGATTGATAAAAAATGTTTGTTATTAAGACTAGTACTGTCTTCGTGTTAGAATTGGAGATGTCCCTGGGCGGCAGCGTCGTTAAGGGCGGCGAGGATGCCTTTCTTATTGATGATGCGCATGCCTTTGGCACTCACTTTGAGGGTAATCCACATGCCCTCTTCGGGAATGTAGAACTTTTTGGTCTGGAGGTTGGGGGAGAAGGTACGCTTGGTGTGGATGCGGGAGTGGGATACGTTATTGCCACGGATCACTTTCTTACCGGTAATTTCACAAATCTTTGACATTTTATCTACAATTTTTATTGTTTGTTTACGTTATTTACGAGTGCTTTTTTTCGAGAAAAGCGGGTGCAAAAGTCGGACTTTTTTTTGAATTGGCAAAGATTTTGCTCTTAGAAAAAACGGGTAAGATTTTTTTTTAACATATCGTTAGTTGTAATATATTTGAATATATCTGTTTATGAATTTTGAAAAAATAATATTTAACACTATTTTTTCAGTGAGTTATGGTTTAATATCGTGTTCAAAACTTACTTTTTCACCTCGATTTTTCAAAAATTGACCCCTTCGGATGTTCTCAGATAAGATTATAAACTGGTATACGGAAAATGGTCGTCAACTGCCATGGCGCGACACAGACAATCCATATTATATTTGGCTTTCGGAAATCATTCTCCAACAAACGCGCATAGAGCAGGGGAGGAGTTATTATGAGCGTTTTGTGAAAGAATATCCGACGGTTAGCCATCTGGCTGAAGCCTCGGAGGAGCAGGTGTTGAAGAGTTGGCAGGGATTAGGCTACTATTCACGGGCGAGGAACCTACATGCAGCAGCACGGCATATTGCTTTTGACTTGGATGGAATGTTCCCTAGCACATACGAGGACATACTATCGCTCAAAGGGGTGGGTCGCTATACGGCAGCGGCGATTGCCTCGTTTGCATTCGGGCTGCCCTACCCGGTCATTGATGGGAATGTGTATCGCCTTATCGCGCGCCTGTATCGTATTTATACACCTGTCGGAACGAGTCAGGCGTATAATAAGTTTGAGCAAGTGCTGATGCAATTGATAGACCGAGAGCGGCCTGGCATTTTTAATCAGGCCATAATGGATTTTGGGTCAATGCAATGCAAGCCGCTGGGATGTGACTGCACGAACTGTATTTTCAGGCAGGAGTGTCTGGCATATCGCGACGGGGTGGTGGAAGAGCTACCGATAAGGCCTCAGTCGGTGAAGGTGAAGGAGAGGTATTTTTATTATTTTGATATACGGTGGAACGTGCCTAGACCAACAATCGTCGTGCAGCAGCGAGGCGAAGGGGATATCTGGCAGGGGCTATATGAGTTGCCGCTGTATGAGGTGGAACGTCCAATTGGCGATTCGGTTTTGTTGGAGCGGTTGGGTGAGGTGTTGCGAACATGGATGGGTGAGGCACCACGAAACCTGACGGTGGGGCCTTGTTTGACACACAAACTTACGCATAGGACGATAAAGGCACAATTTGTACAGGCATTTTTTGACTGCAAACCCACTAAAATGCTAGAAAAAATGAGGGCTTTGGAGCTGTCGGAACTGAAATCTCTTCCGATTTCAAGATTGATAGACAGATATTTGTCGGAATTGTGAATATCTTTAATTGTTCAGTTTCCTAAAAAGTGTTATCTTTGCAGCATGATTCGTTGCCATTATGGCAATACTAAGTGTACAAAATATGGTAGGAGTAAACAAAGTAATACTAATTGGCAATCTGGGTAAGAATCCCGATGTCGTCGCTTTCCCACAAGACCGTAATAACGAATCTGCAAGTGTTGTAAAGAAGGCATCTTTCCCCCTTGCCACTACAGAATACAGAAAGACAAAGGACGGTGAGCGCGTAGAGCAGACCGAATGGCATAATGTTGTCTGTTGGCGAGCATTGGCCGAAATAGCAGAAAAAATACTTCGCAAGGGAACACAACTCTATGTGGAAGGCAAGCTCCAGACCCGGTCATGGGAGGATAAGGAAGGGAATAAACGCTATATAACAGAGGTGGTGGCAGACAATTTCACGGTGCTTGCCAACAAGAATCGCTCTGACGATGCATCTGACCGCGAGCAAGACCCCCTGTCGACAATCCTTAGCAACGAGACGGAGCCGTTGGGCGACCTGCCGTTCTAGGTTTTTAGAACATCGCCATCATAATGAAACCGCACTGTGCAAACGTATGACTGCACAGTGCGGTGATAAGGCGGTATTGCCAGCGTCTCTGAGAGACGTTGTTCCAAGCTTAATTCGTGTAACCGGGCTTGCCGAGCAAGCGGAACATGTTCTTTTTGTAGGCTTCTACGCCAGGTTGGTCGAAAGGATTCACGCCAAGGGTGTATCCACTGACACCACAGGCGAACTCGAAGAAGTATATCAGCTGACCCAGGATGTATTCGTCAACAGTAGGCAAAAGGATTCGTAGCACGGGAACTCCACCGTCGTTGTGGGCAAGGATGGTGCCCAGTTCGGCGTTGCGATTGATTTCGGTGAGACTCTTGCCAAGTAGGTAGTTGATGCCGTCGAGGTTCTTCTCATCGGAAGGGATGTCAACCTTGCCCTGAGGCTGGATTACGCTTAGCACGGTTTCAAACATCAGGCGTTCGCCCTCCTGGACATACTGGCCCATGGAGTGTAGGTCGGTGGTGAAGCTGAGGCTGTGGGGAAGGATGCCTTTGCCTTCCTTGCCTTCGCTTTCGCCATAGAGTTGCTTCCACCATTCGCTGATGTATTTCAGATTGGGGACAAAGTTCTCTAAAATTTCAACTTTATAGCCCTTGCGATAGAGTATGTTGCGAATGGCGGCATACAGTAGGGCAGGGTTGTCAGTTAGACTGTCGCTTTCGGTGCAAAGTTTGCGCATATCGCGGGCACCTTGTAAGAGTTGGTCAATGTTGTAGCCAGCCATGGCTATTGGCAACAAGCCTACAGGGGTAAGGACGGAAAAACGACCTCCAACGTTATCGGGTATCACATAGGTGCGGTAGCCTTCTTGCTGGGCGATGTCGTGGAGGGCACCTCGGCGGGCATCGGTGATGGCGATGATACGATTGGCTGCTTCGGCTTTGCCATATTTGTTCTCAAGGTGTGACTTGATGATGCGGAATGCAACGGCGGGTTCGGTAGTGGTGCCTGACTTGGAAATGACAGCGACGGCATAGTCGTGCTTGTCCAGCATCTGCATCAGTTGGCAGTAGTAGTCTTCGCTGAGTGTGTGACCGGCATATATAATATATGGGTATGCACCATTGGTCTGCATGGCGGCAAACTCAGACTGCAGGGCTTCGATGACGGCGCGCGCGCCCAAATAGCTGCCGCCAATGCCAATTACAACGAAAAGACGTGCACGGTTACGGAGACGTTCTACATCGGATTTGATGTTGTCGATAATCTCAGGAGAAAGTTCTTCGGGCAAATTCAGCCAGCCAAGGAAGTCGTTGCCTCTGCCAGAGCCGGAGGTTAAGGTCTTTTTGGCACGTAGAAGTTCTTCGTGAATTCCGTTGAGTTCGGTGTCGTTTACGAATTTTTGTAGGTACTCGGTATTCAAACTAAGTGTGTTCATGGGTGGAAAATTTTGTTGTTATTATTTGGATTTGCAAAATTACAAAAAAAAAACCAATAACTACGATTATTGCATATTTTATTTATGAAACATTTGATATTAAGTGTTTTTAAATATTTTATCGTTGTTTTTGGTTTATTCATATTACAGCAGATTAGTCAAAAAACGGGTGCGCCATGGTACGCCTGTTGATAACTTGTTAGCAACCTTGAGAAGTAATAAAAATACAATTTCTTAAAAAAAAGTTTTGTGAGTAAAAAAAAAAGTGTAATTTTGCATTTTGAAAAGAAGTGTAATAATAATTATAACAAAAAGTATACCAATATGTTGAAAAAAGTATCAAAAATCGCAGTGTTGTTCTGTATGTTCGCATTTGCAGGCAACGCTTTTGCCCAAAACGAGGTTCCCGAATATCCTCAGTATGGTTTTTGGAGCAATTGGGG
>CAMZFW010000058.1 GCA_947306225.1 uncultured Bacteroidales bacterium | reverse complement strand
AGATGATGAAGAACACCGGCAACCCCAAGTGCAAATTCATGCACTGCCTGCCCGCTTACCACAACCTGGAGACCCAGGTGGGACGCGACGTCAACAAGCAGTTCGGTCTGGACGGCATCGAGGTGACCGAGGAGGTCTTCGAGAGCGAGAACAGCATCGTCTTCGACGAGGCCGAGAACCGTATGCACACCATCAAGGCCGTCATGGTGGCCACACTGGGCGACTGAACGAATTGAAAGTTGAAAATTGAAAATTGAAAATTGGCTGTCGCAGTGATGCCCAGTTCAGTTTTCAATTTTCAATTTTCAACTTTCAATTTAAGACATACCCCGGCACTACGTGCCACCCCTTTCAAAAGGGGACGGGCGGGAGCCGGTTGGGTTGCTGCGAAGGGCATGGAAAGGTAGATTGCTGCGTGGTGCGGCAGCCAACTTTCAACTTTCAATTTTCAATTTTCAATTCGAACTATGTGGTTTACTAATTTGCTTACTAGTGGGGGAGTGGGTACAACGGTGTTGATGCTCTCGGTCTCTATATTTGCCGGACTGCTGCTTGGCAAGTTGAAGGTCAAAGGCATTTCGTTGGGCATCACTTGGGTGCTTTTTGTGGGCATCGGACTGAGTGCCTGCGGCATTGCCTGCAATCACGATATGCTGCATGTGGTTAAGGAGTTCGGTTTGATTCTCTTTGTCACTGCTGTGGGCTTACAGGTGGGGCCTGGGTTCTTTGCCTCGTTTAAGAAAGGCGGGCTGGCGATGAACCTGATGGCTGTGGTGAATGTGGCTCTTGGTGTGGGCATCACCGTGCTGATAGCCAAGCTGGCGAGTCAAGAATTGACCGATATGGCGGGCGTGTACACGGGTGCCATAACCAATACACCGGGCCTTTCGGCTGCGCAACAGGCGGTGGGCGACTTGGGTATGGAAGGTGCCTCCGAGCGGCTGGCAGCAGGCTATGCTGTGGCCTATCCTTTGGCTGTGGTGGGTATGATAGTGACCTGTCTGCTGATTAGGCCGAAGGACCTTGCCTCAGAGCCTACCACAGTGGAGACTGCCGCAAGTGCTACGGCTGCTAAGAACAGTAGTGCTAAAAAAGGCGGTGTGCTGCTGATACCCATCTTTGTGATAATAGCTTTAGGTTTGGTTCTGGGCTCCATACCTATCCCCGTGGGCATGAAGGCTCCGGTGAAACTGGGTCTTGCCGGCGGTCCGCTGGTAGTGGCACTGATAGCCGGATGGCTGGGTGTGAAGAAGGGTTGGTATGGTACCGACTTCACCGATGGACAGGGCGTGCACATGCTGCGTGAGGTGGGTATAGCCCTCTTTCTGGCAGGTGTGGGTCTGGGTGCAGGCGAGAAGTTTGTTGAGACCGTGCAGGTGCATTACATGTGGGTGGTGTATGGTGTGATTATCACCATGGTGCCGCCGCTGCTGGTGGCTGGATTCGGCCGATGGGTGCTGAAGATGAATTGGTACACGCTGGCAGGCTTTATCGGTGGCTCGCACACCGACCCTCCGACGCTGGCTTTTGCCAACAATGTGGCACCCGAAGGCTGCAAGTTGCCTAACATGGGATATGCCACGGTGTACCCGCTCACGATGTTCCTCCGTATCTTTACGGCACAACTATTAGTTTTGATGGCATGAGAAAAGTGTTGATTATGGCAGCGGCACTAGTGGTGTCGCTGCCTTTCGTTAAGGCACAAGATACTGTTGCAAGTCAACAAGCGTTTAAATTGTCGGACAAGTGTTCGATTAATGTTTACGGCTTTGTGCGCAATTATTTCACATACGACAGCCGCAAGACCTATACCGTGGTGGGTGGCGAATACAATATGCTGCCCTACGATGTGAAATGGAACGAAACATGGGTAAGATGTTATAATGAAGGAGTCGAGCAAGTAGACCTCAATGCAACACCACAGGCACAGTTGCAGGCACTAACTACACGGGTGGGGTTGAACATTGCTGGCCCTACTATACTAAAAGCCCGTAGCAGCGGCAAGGTGGAGGCTGACTTTGGGGGATTTGGTACGACTAACACGGTGCTGCGACTTCGCTTGGCGTATATGAATCTGAACTGGGCTAATAAGCCAGGCGTACAGCATGATCTGCTAGTGGGTCAGGACTGGCATCCGCTTAGTGGCGACATTATGCCCGAGGTGTTGGGCATGGCTGCGGGAGCCCCTTTCCGTGCCCATAGCCGTACACCACAGTTGCGCTACACATTTATGCATGGCAGGTTGGGTTTCACGGCTGCCGCCCTCTATCAGCTGCAATATATGTATAATGGACCTAGCTGTCCAGAAGCAGGTAATTATCGTAGGATGCTTAACTGGACAAGCGTCAGCAGCATCAGCTTTGCCCATAATGCCATTGTCCCAGAATTGTTTATCGGTGTGCAATACCGCGACGAACATTTTTACTCACAATTGGGTTCAACCTGCCAGACGCTCCGTCCACGGCTGTTTGGCTGTAAGGCAGTTGATTATTGGGATGACATATTAGTCCCTGTGGACGAAGTGCTGACAACGTTCACTCCCACCTTTTATTTCCAATACACCCAGAATAAGATTGCCACTAAGTTACGACTTATCTATGCCAACAATACCAGCCACGTGAACCAGCCCAATGGCTATGCCGTGGTGGATGTTGTTGATAGCAAGTGGGAATATGCGCCACTGCGGGCAGCCATCGGCTACTTCAACATGGCTTATGGCCATCGCTACCGGGCCAACCTATTTTTGGGTTACATGAAAAATTTGGGTGCGGCACAGGATTTATACAATTCTCATATTACAGGAGAAGGTGTTATTGATTGGGATCCCTATTATTGTATCTATATGAAAGGCGGTGACACATTCATACATCTTAATAGTGCTTATCGCGTGGCACCTTCGTTCAGCTACAATCTGCCGCATTTCAACGTGGGCGTTGAATATGAATGGACGGCGTGTACCTATGGTGAGAGATTGGCGAAGAATGGGAGCATTGCTGATAGCGAGGTGTTGGACCCGGTGGCGAACCACCGTATTTGCCTTTTGGTCAAATATAACTTCTGATGGGTGAAAATTGAAAATTGAAATCTCGCGGGAGCGACCATTGCCCGCCGCCGCGAAGTTTCAATTTTCAATTTTTACCTTTCACTTTTAATAAAATGGCTACTAAAAAGGGGTCTTTTGTTAAATAGACCTGTTTTTTTATCTGTCATTATAATAGGAATATAGGTTTGTTTGTGTGGTTTTAAAAGTTAAAAAACTTGACAACGGCTTCAAAATTTCGTATCTTTGCATGTTTTTTATAATCTATTAGGTATATGAAACTATCGTATTATGCTTTTAATCTTCCGAGCGAATTAATTGCCGAAAAGCCTTCAAAACAGCGTGACGAGTGCCGTATGATGGTGTTGCACCGCGACACCCACGAAATAGAGCATCGTCTGTTTAAAGACCTCATTCAGTATCTGAATGCAGGCGATGTGGTGGTGGCAAACAACACTAAGGTTTTTCCCGCCTTGCTGTATGGCGAGAAAGAGAAAACCGGTGCGAGGATAACGGTTTTCCTGCAACGCGAGTTGAATCGCGAGATGCGTCTGTGGGATGTGATTGTAGACCCAGCCCGTAAGATTCGTATTGGTAACAAACTCTATTTTGGCCCCAATGAATCCTTGGTGGCGGAGGTGATTGACAATACCACCTCTCGTGGCCGCACAGTACGTTTCCTCTTCGATGGTACGCATGAAGAGTTTGTAAAGCATATCCGCAGTCTGGGACACACGCCGCTTCCCGATGAGCTACAGGCTCTCCGCAATATCGAGAACTGGGATGCCGACCGCTATCAGACCATCTACGCCAAGTGCGAAGGTGCCGTCGCTGCACCCATAGCAGGACTGCATTTCAGTCGCGAGCTACTGAAACGTTTCGAGATTAACGACATTATCTGGCAAGAACTGACGCTGCACTGCGGCATGGGCAACTTCAAAAGTATAGACGTAGAAGACCTCTCGAAACACCGTATGGATGCAGAAGAAATGCATATCTCACAGGAACTCTGTGATGTGGTGATGGCCGCCAAGAGTCTCGAAAATAAAATATGCGTGGTAGGCACCACCACCATGCGTGCTATCGAGAGCGCCGTGACCATCTCTGGAAAAATCAGTCCTTACGATGGTTGGACCAACAAGTTTATCTATGCTCCCTACAACTTCTCTATAGCCGACATGATGGTGACCAATTTCCACCACCCCAAGTCGTCGCAGTTCATTATGGCGTGTGCCTTCGGAGAGCCAGAATTTGTGCATTATGCCTATGATATGGCCATCAAAGAGAAGTATAAGTTCTCCACCTACGGCGACGCAATGCTGATCGTTTAAAATTGAAAGTTGAAAATTGAAAGTTGAAAGTTGGCTGCCGCACCCAGACGACTTTCAACTTTCAACTCTCAACTTTCAATAATTTTCAACTTTCAACTTTCAATTTTCAATTTATTAAAGCATGGCACCTCTGGCAGAAATACTCAGACCCACGACGCTCGACGGCTACATCGGGCAGCAGCATCTGGTGGGCAAGGGGGCTGTATTGCGTACATTGATAGACAGTGGTCGCATCCCCTCAATGATACTCTGGGGCCCTCCCGGCATTGGCAAGACTACGCTGGCATCAATCATCAGCAACACGCTGCAACGCCCATTCTACACACTCAGTGCCATCAGCAGTGGCGTGAAAGAAGTGCGCGAAGTCATTGACAAGGCCAAGTCGGAAGAAGGCTCCATCCTGTTTATCGATGAGATACATCGCTTTCCAAGAGCCAGCAGGACTCCCTGCTGGGTGCCGTGGAGCGTGGCATTGTTACCCTGATAGGTGCAACGACGGAGAATCCCTCATTCGAGGTCATTTCAGCTTTGCTGTCCCGTTGTCAGGTATACGTCTTGAAAGAGTTTGGCGAGGCCGAGATGCGTCAGTTGGTGGACAGTGCCGTCGGCTACTATGCTTCGCAAGGGCGCAAAGTGCAGGTGAAGGAGGTGGAAGCCCTCTTCCGCATATCGGGAGGCGATGCCCGCAAACTGCTTAATGCCATAGAGCTGGTCGTGAACAACAGCCCCGATGGCGATGTAGTGGTCGACAATGCCCACACCACACAGGTGATACAGCAGAATTTGGCTTACTACGACAAGCAAGGAGAGCAGCACTACGACATCATCAGTGCCTTTATCAAGTCCATGCGTGGCAGCGACCCCAATGCGGCCGTCTACTGGCTGGCGCGCATGATCGAGGGAGGTGAAGACCCCGTGTTCATCGCCCGCCGAATGCTCATCTTCGCCAGCGAAGACATCGGCAACAGCAATCCCAACGCGCTGCTGCTCGCCAGTGCCTGCTTCGACGCAGTGACCAAGATAGGCTATCCCGAGTGCCGCATCACCTTGTCGCAGTGCGCTGTATACTTGGCCTCTTCGGTTAAGAGCAATAGCACCTACATGGCATTGGCCAACGCCCAGCAGACAGTGCGTCAGACAGGCGACCTGCCCGTGCCCTTGCACCTGCGTAACGCCCCCACCAAGCTGATGAAACAGTTGGGCTACAGCGAAGGCTACAAATACGCCCACGACTATGCTGGCAATTTTGTGGACCAGGAATTCCTGCCCGAAGCCCTGCGTGGCATCAAGTTTTACGAACCCGGTCAGAACCCGCGCGAAGAAGACACCCGTCGCCTGCTGCGTGAGCGTTGGGGACAGAAATACGGATATTAAAAATTGAAAGTTGTAAATTTGAATTCGTTAATTCGTTAATCTTTAATGCGCCAAGGACTAACACATTCACACATTAACACGTTAACACATTCAAAAAGATTCACACATTAATACATTCAAAATAGTGGCTGATGCGCTTCTTACGGTTGAGAACCTTTCCAAAACCTTTGGTGAAAAGCTTCTTTTCGACGATATCTCCTTCGGCATCAACGCTGGGCAGAAGACCGCGCTGATTGCCCGCAATGGCTATGGCAAGTCTACCCTGCTCAACATCCTTACTGGCAAGGCTCTGCAGGATGAAGGGAAGGTGACTTTCCGTGGCGATGTGCGCATGGCATACCTGCCTCAGCAGCCCGAGATGGTGCCTCAACAGTCGGTTCGTAGTTTTGTCTATTCTGCCCAATGCCCCGAGCATGAAGATGAGTGGACATTCGAGCAGCGCATCGAAGAGATACTGTCGCGGCTGAGAATCGACGACAAGCTCGACCAACAGATGCAGACCCTTAGCGGTGGCGAACAAAAGAAGGTGGCACTCAGCCGTATCCTTATCGACGACACCAACCTGCTCCTGTTGGATGAGCCCACCAACCACCTCGACATACAGATGATTGAGTGGTTGGAGGACTTTCTCTCTCGGCAGAAGCTCGCCATCCTTATGGTGACACACGACCGCTATTTTCTTGACCATGTGTGTCAAGACATTCTGGAATTGGACAACGCCCGTCTGTATCATTACCGTGGCAACTACGACTACTACCTGCGCAAGAAGGCAGAACGGCAGTACAATGAACGTGTGGAAGTCGATAAGGCGAAAAGCCTTTATCGAACCGAGTTGGAATGGATGCGTCGGATGCCGCAGGCGCGGGGCACCAAGGCTCGGGCACGTATTGATGCTTTCTATGAACTGGAAGAGAAGGCGCATACCCGTTTTGATGAAAGTCGCCCGCAACTCACAGTCAAAACCGAGCGTATTGGTGGCAAGATACTTGAAATGTACAATGTGACCAAGAGTTACGATGGCGTGAAACTAGTGGATGATTTTAGCTACGTTTTTAAGAAGGGTGAGAAGATAGGCATTGTCGGCCCCAACGGTGTGGGCAAGTCTACCTTTCTCAACCTGATTACCGAGCAGTTGCGCCCCGACAGCGGACGTATCATTGTAGGACAGACCATCCAGTTTGGCTTCTATACGCAGGCGGGTATGGCGGCGCGACCCGATTTGAGGGTCATCGACATTGTAAAGGATGTAGCCGAGCGCATTGAATTGGACAATGGTAAAGATATGTCGGCCCACCAGTTCCTCAGTTATTTTGGCTTCGACGATACCACTCAATACAACTATTTCGGCAACCTCAGCGGTGGTGAGCGACGTAGGCTCTATCTGTTGCAGGTGCTGATGGCGAATCCCAATTTCCTTATTCTCGACGAGCCTACCAACGACTTGGACATCTATACACTTGAGATACTCGAGCAGTTCCTCAAAGACTACAAAGGCTGCCTTGTCATCGTCAGCCACGACCGTAGCTTTATGGACCATATTGTCGACCATATTTTTGTCTTCGAAGGTAATGGTAAGATTCGAGACTATCACAGCAACTACACTGAATACCTTGCCAACCGCAACCGTCAGCAACGCGAAGAAACATTGCAGCGTCGCGACGAGAAGCCTGCCTATGTGCGAGTCAAGTCCGACAAGCCCAAAGCAACATACAAGCAGCTAAAGGAGTATGAGCAACTGACTGAGGAGATTGCCGCGCTCAATAGCGAAAAGGCTGAATTGGAACAATTTCTTAATAGTGGCTCCGACGATGTCTCCCGTCTTACCGAGGCCTCGACGCGCATAGGCGAAATCATCTCCGCCCTCGACGAGAAGGAACTGCGTTGGCTAGAATTGGATGAAATAGTAAACCCCACCACAAAATAATGTTGTTTTTTTATTATATGTGGTTGGCTATTAGTTGGTAATCATCTCCAAATAATTCTTTTGTTTGATTTTCTATAGAATCCAAATGTTTTTTTATACTTTCCTGTCTTTTTTGCCTTGAAATGAGATTGAATGTCCCCATATGATGAAAGTTCCATATGTCGATTTGGTCGTCGTTTGGGATATTGAATGTATCCCAGAAAATCCAATGTTCGTCGGTTTTGTCTTTTAGTCTTTCCGACAGCTTTACATATTCCTTAATAATGGTAGTTATGGATGGTTGGTTGTTCTGATATTTCATTCCCCAATACAACCCATCGTAATATGTTCCTTGAATCTCGAAGACAAGTCCTTCTTTCTCAAATGTTATAGTTGGAGATTGCCCTTTACTAACTTTGGATCCCCCATGTACGATATTTGAAATAATTTCTTCGCTTGGCTGTTCTAGTATTATGTAACTTCTAATTTTCAATGACTCCGCTAATTCAAGGAAGAAGTCGTATATAGTATGCCATTTCACATGATTGAAGTTGTCAATTAGAAACTTTGCGCTGTCAAGCATATCTTCATTTTTTGAGATGAGGTCGATTATCTCAAGGCGCTCTTGGATATCTATGTTATTTGTCATTACGTCGATTAATTGTATGTATTGGTTAATGGTTTCTCTGAAATATGGTTGGTTAACAGCTTCTTTTACAAGCATTGTTAACCATTCTTTTATTTCATTTCCATAACTGATGCATTTGACTTTTTGCGGGAGTTCTACATATCGTTTGCTTGTTGAAACACTTTCTTCCGATGGTTCGTGTCTGTCTCTTGTGAGGTAATACACCTCAATATTGTCGGGAGCGATATTGTCTTCTTCGATTATTCGTCTGTAATATCGTTCTATCTGCCCTTCATCAGGATGATTACTATCAGAGGCATCTATTTTATTTTCAATTATTACAGCAAATCTTAGGATACGGTCTATTATTAGGATGTCTATTTCTTTATATTCTGTCCAAGTTGAGGTTGATGGAATGATTTCAAGTGTTTCAAGATTGTAGTGAAAATGACTGTGTAATACTCTTAAAAATAGTTTGAGAGGAGTGTCTCTTAGTTTATGTGGAGCTCTAGGGTCTATAAATGAAGAAATCAAGCGTGAGTGTAGATGGACTTCATCATTTGCGGTTAGTAGCGTGGTGAGTACATTGAACTGCTCGTTGGCATTTGCTTTCGAGAGGCTCTTTTGGTAAACAATATGGAGCTCTTTTAAGAGGAGATTTAGGTTTGTTAACAGGTCTTCCATTGGTTTATTCTGCTAGAAAGGAGGATACTTTGTTAATAGTGAGAGCTTCTGCAATTGAGTATTTTCCTATCTGCTCTCGCTGTAGTGCAGAGAGGAAGGCTCCACTGTCGAGGGCTAGCCCTAGGTCGCGTGCGATGCTGCGGATGTAGGTGCCTTTGCCACAGCGGATGCGGAAGTCTATTTGTGGCAGGTGTTCGGGCACGGTGCCTAGTGGGTGGCTGTATAGGTGAGAGTCGGGAGTTGGGAGTTGAGAGTTGAGAGTTGAGAGTTGGGGTTTGGCTGGTTGGATATTTTTACCCGGCCGGAAGGCTGTTATTTCAAACTCGTCTATGTGAACTGTCTTTGGGGTAGGGGAGGGGATTTCTTTTCCGTCCGCCGCCTCGCGTGCGTATTGGTAGGCTCGTTGGCCCCCTATCTTCACGGCACTGAAAATGGGCGGCACCTGCTCAATGTCGCCCATAAACTGCTTGCGAGCCTCTTCTACCAACTCGGGTGTGATATGCTCGTAGGAATAATAGTGGTCTATGGCTCGTTCCAAGTCGTAGCAGGGCGTGGTAGCTCCCAGCACCATGGTTCCGGTGTATACCTTCTCGCCCGCCTGCAACTCGTCGATGCGCTTGGTGGCTTTGCCCACGCAGATAAGCAGCAATCCCGTAGCCAGTGGGTCTAACGTGCCAGCATGACCAATCTTAAACTTCTTGATGCCATAGGTGTTTCGAATGGCAGCCTTGACCTTATTGACGGCTTGGAAAGAGGTCCACTGCCTAGGCTTATCGATAGGCAGTACAACCCCCTCCAGCAACTTCTCTAAAGTCATATCCAACTAGAAGTACTAGTGATACTAGGAATACTACTGAAGATAAGGAATCACTATAGCCAGCACACCCACAATGGCGCAGTAGATAGCAAACCAAATCAGCTTGCCTTTCTTCACAATATTAATCATCCACTTGCATGCCAGGCAGCCACTAATGAAGGCGGCAAGGAATCCGACAATCAGCGACATGGTGGGCAATCCCGCCAAGGTTTCACTGATGCCCACCTCTGCCATATCCTTGGCACTCAGCAGTGCCTCACCTAGGATAGGAGGTATGACCATCAGGAATGAGAACTGTGCCAGTTTCTCCTTTTTGTTGCCCAACAGCAAACCTGTGGCGATAGTGCTTCCCGAGCGGCTGAGTCCGGGCAGCACGGCCACCGCCTGGGCGATACCGATGACAAAGGCATGCCACGGCGAGATATTCTCTCTCTGGCGAGGCTTTGCCCAATAGGAGAAGGCGAGCAGCAATGCCGTCACCAGCAGGCAGCAGCCCACCACGAGCAGCCCGCTGCCAAACACGGCCTCCACCTTGTCCTTGAAGAAGAAGCCCACGATGGCGACGGGTATCATCGATATGAGTATGTTGAAGATGTATTTCGTCCCCTCGTTCCATTTCCATTTGAACAGGTCTTGGAACAGCCACACAATCTCTTTCCACAAGATGACACAAGTGCTCAGCACTGTGGCGACGTGCACGGCGATAGTGAATGCCAGATTTTCCTCGCCATTGAGCCCGAATAGGTTGGCTCCGATGGCAAGATGTCCGCTACTGCTGACTGGCAGATACTCCGTCAGCCCTTGGATAAGTCCAAGTAATAATGCTTCAAACCATTCCATAGCTATTCTTCCTTACCTTTGTACATGATGGCGGCTATCTCGGCCACAAAACCAAGGATGATGAGTATGGGTGCCACATACAGCCGACGGCTGTTGAACATGGCGGAATTGAACACGTTGGGGTCGTCGCTGCCACCGCCGCATAGCAGCAGGTATCCCAATGCCAGCAGTACAATGCCTGCCAGCATGATGATATAGTTGGTCTTTGTGAATACGAAGGAAAACGAATTGTTGTTGTCTTCGGTTTTGTTGGTTTCTTTTGCCATGATTTTATTTAATGTTAATTGTTTTGTCTCAGATAACGCCTGACGGCGAACAGGGTGGACAGGTAAGAGAGCACGATGCCCATGATGATGATGAGCGCCGCGATGCCCAGATACCAGTATAGATGTGTACGGTTGAGCAGGTCGAGTCCTGCAAGCGACTGGTTGAAGATGCCGGTGGCAATGGCCAGAATAAGGATGGCTATCAACGCGCCCAACAGTCCGTACCACAGGCTGCGTGCCAAGAATGGATGTGCTATGAAGCCACTCTTGGCTCCCACCAGCTGCATGGTGCGTATGGTGTCGCGCTGGGCATAGAGGGCGATGCGGATGGTGCTGCTAATCATCAGTATGCTCACAATGACTAGCAATGCCATGAAGATGATGAGGAACCATGTGACCTTGTAGAATACGTCGTTCAGCTCCTTCACCACAGTCTCTTGGTAGGTGACACCGGTCACGAACTCCAGATTTTTCACCTCGTCGGCAAAGTGTTTGATGCTTTCGTCGCGTCCCGTCTGGCTGGTCTCAGGCAGATAGTCGGCTCTGAGGTTGACCATCATCGAAGGATATAGCGGGTTGTAACCGATAAAGCTTACGAAGTCGTCGTCGAGGTCCTCTGAGAAGATTTCGGCGGCCTGCTGGCGCGAGATGTAGTCCACGTGCTTCACGCTGGGGATGGTCTCGATGCGCGTCTTGAGCATCATTGCCGCCTCGTCGGTGATGTCGGGCACCAGATCCACCTTAAACGTGATGCGCTCCTGCATGTCGCGGGTGGCGCGGTAGGAGTGGTATTCCACCATTAGGCACAGCCCTAATAGAAACAGTACCAGCGTGATGCTCAACACTGTCGAGGAGTGCGTCTCCCATAGGTTCACTTTACTTCTCGCCATTTTTCAAAATGGTTTTATCTTTAAGTTTTAGTTTGCCAACATCACGGGCATCACCAGCATCAAGATGTCTTCAGGCGAGTTCTCCTCCTCGGTGACGGGGAATATAATGCCGGCGCGGCTGGGGTGCGACATCTCGATGAGTATCTGCTCCGTCTCGATGTTCGACACCATCTCTATCAAGAACTTGGCGTTAAAGCCTATCTTCATCGGCTCGCCCTCATACTGGCAGGGCAGCTTTTCCTGTGCGTTGTTAGAGAACATCTCGTCCTCGGCGCTCACCACCAGTTCCCGCTCCATGATGGAGAGGCGCACTTGGTGCGATGCCTGGTTGGCAAACAGCCCCACGCGGCGCAACGTGTTGAGGAACGACGCACGGTCGACGGTCAGCTTGTTGGGGTTTTCCTTCGGGATGGCGGCATCGTAGTTGGGGTATTTGCCGTCCACCAGCCGACAGATGATGTAGAAGTTGTCGAAAGTAAAGAAGGCATTGGTATTGTTGTATTCCAGTTTCACCTCCACATCCTCCTTACGGGTGGCCAGTATGTTGCGCATCATCGTCACGGGCTTGCGGGGGAGGATAAAGTTGACAGCCACATCGCTGTGAATGTCGGTACGACGGTAGCGCACCAGCTTGTGGGCATCGGTTGCCACAAAGGTGGCGTCATCAGCATCGATGCTGCAGTATATACCGCCCATCTGTGGGCGCATCTCGTCGGTCGATGCCGCGAAGGCGGTCTTGCCGATAGCGTTTGCCAGGGCACCGCTGGTGAGGGTGATAGAGGAGGTCTCACGAGCCTCGGGCATGGCGGGGAACGTCTCGGGGTTGCGACCCGCAAGGTTGTATTTTCCCTCACCCGAGGAGATGCTGATGCCGAAGGTGCTGTCCTCCACGCTAAATGTCATAGGCACGTCGTCCATGCTCTTGACGATGTCGAGCAGCAGTTTCGACGGCACGGCAATGTCGGAGAGGCCCTCCATGCGGCCGGTCTCCACTTCCACCTTCGACACCAGGGTCGTCTCCAGGTCGGTAGCCCGGATGGTCAGCAGTCCTTCGTCGAGGTGAAAATGGAAGCAGTTGATGATAGGCACGGTGTTGTTGTTTGTCAGCACACCGCTCAGCGATTGGATTTGTTTGGAAAACAGCAGGCTGTTAATGATGAATTTCATATCTTTATCTCTTTTTATTACCGATTAGTTACAAAATGCAAAGATATAATATATTTTTCATATATTAACATTGTTGTCGAATTATTTTTCAACAACATGTTGGTAATACCCCGTTCCCCGCTACCGTGAAAGGGTCGAAATATTGCCTAGTCTAGTGAGTAGCAGACCCCTTCGGGCAGGTCGTAGTGGTAGTGTATTTGGCAGTATGCCTTCGAGTACTTCTCGTCAAGATACATCGACCCGCTCACCTTTTCGCCGATTTTGAAACGGGCCTTGGTACGATACAGAATAATGCAGTTGTGGAACTTCTCGCCCGTCTGGTCGGTGTAGTCCTTACCTATCGAGTCGGGCGTATCGAGGCTCAGCACCATCCCGTAGTCAAACTCTGAGAGGCTGGTATACTGCATGGTGCATTCCAGATAGTCCACCATCGTGCCTGAGAAGTCGAACACGTTGTCGGGCTTTCCGCACCCGACTAGGAGCAAGGGCGTGATTGCTAGAATGAGGAGTAGTTTTTTCATATTGTTGGGTTTGTCTGTTGATGTGTCGGATGTTTATGTGCCTACACGCTCACGCCGAAGTCGCGCAAGGCGTTGTTGAGACTGGTCTTCTTGTCGGTCGAGGCATTGCGGTGCCCGATAATCAAGGCGCAGCTCACTTGGTAGTCGCCTGCGGCGAAATGTTTGGTGTAGCTCCCCGGAATCACCACACTGCGGGCAGGCACACGTCCCTTGTAGGTAACGGGCTCGGGCTGGGTTACATCAATAATGTGTGTGCTGGCGGTGATGACCGTGTTGGCTCCGATAACGGCCTCTTCTTCAATCAATGCCCCCTCCACAATGATGCAGCGACTGCCTATAAAGCAGTGGTCTTCAACGATGACCGGTGCTGCCTGCACGGGTTCCAGCACACCGCCAATGCCCACGCCGCCACTCAGGTGCACGTGCTTGCCAATCTGGGCACAGCTGCCCACAGTCGCCCATGTGTCCACCATCGTCCCGCTGTCCACGTAGGCTCCGATATTCACATACGACGGCATCATCACCACCCCGGGTGCCAGATAGGCTCCGTAGCGTGCCGTTGCGGGTGGCACCACGCGCACCTGCTGCTCGGCATAGTGCCGCTTCAGGGCTATCTTGTCGTGGTATTCGAATGGTCCCACTTCGGTGACTTCCATCTTGTTAATAGGAAAATAGAGAATGACCGCCTTTTTCAGCCATTCGTTCACCTTCCAGCCGCCTTCTGCCTTTTCGGCTATGCGCAACCTTCCGCCGTCGAGCAGTGCCACCGCCTCGCGGACGGCCTCCTGCACGGCATTTTCATTCAGCAGTTCGCGGTTCTCCCACGCCTGCTCTATCAATTTTCGCATTTCTTCGTTCATTGTTTCTAAAACGTCCAGTCTCCCTTTTTATTGTGCCGCCCCCATAAAAAATCATGCCTTGCACCCCTTTTTCTTTCCCATTTCTTTTGCACTTATCCTATAGTTATACCTTATTTATACCATATTTATACCTTATTTATACTAT
>CAMZFW010000057.1 GCA_947306225.1 uncultured Bacteroidales bacterium | reverse complement strand
CGCCCCTCTGCCCAACTGCGACTTTGCAAGCAACGACGGCGATGTGCTGCACCAATACTTTGTCCACACGCTGGGCATCCCCACCCGCCATGTGAAGGTGCTGCACAACGCCGGCCGACAGGAGATATACAACGAGGGCATCCACTGGCTGAAGGACATCATCAAGGCGCAGAGCGGCGATGTGCACATCATCATATACTATGCCGGCCACGGCATCTGCAATGTCAAGTACGCGCCCTACCTCATGCCTAGCGGTATCGACGTGAGCAAGATACGTGCCTTTAAGAGTAAGAACGGCGTGATGCCCAGCGGCATTGAGCTGAAAGGCGGCGACGCGGAGAAGGTGCTGTCGCAATGCATATCGTTCGACACGCTGACGGGCTGGTTCAAGAAGGTGCCGGCACTGAGCTATACCTTCATTATCGACGCGAGCTTCAACGGCATACAGCGCAGCGGCAAGGAGTTTTTCAATATCAAGAAGGAAACCAAACGCTACCGCGCCCCGCGTGTGAGAGACGACATTGTCATCTTCATGGCCGCCACGGGCGACAAGACAGCCTATTCGTTTATCGACCAGCACCACGGATTCTTCACCTACTACATTCTGAAGGAGCTGAAATTCTCGCGCGGCGAAATCACCTTCCAGGAACTGTTCAACAACGTGACCAAGAACCAGGCCTACGAGTCGTCGCTGCAGGGCAAGCTGCAGGAGCCGACCATGATAATAGGCGGACAGCTGGGCGACGACTGGGGTAACAGAACCTTTATCAATAACTAAGGAGCCGTTTGGACTTAATTTTCAATTCTTGATTGTCTGATTGCTTGATTGTTTGAGTAGTTTGATCGCGACAGCCAACTTTCAATTTTCAACTTTCAACTTTCAATTATTACTAGATAATAGTTTTTTTGTGGGGGAGATAAAATAAATCCCCCACTTTTTCGTTAATGACGCTAAACAATAATTTGTAAACATAACACCATGAAGAAAATCTTTGTAGCAGCCGCCATGATGCTGCTGGCCATGAGTGCCGTGACTGCCCAGAATAATTTCCGTGGCATCGTGAAGTTCAAGGTTGAAAGCACCGGTAAGGTCGACGTGCAGTTGAAGCCCGAACAGACCCTCTTTGAAATCAAGGTTTACGACAACAAGCTGATGGTCAACCAGACTATCCAGAACGGCCTTAAGACTATTGTTGCCACCGACCTGAGCCCCATTATCAGCTATCTCGCCGCCAACGGCATCGAGCTGGAGACCTACACGGGCGACGGCAAGATACTGGTCCGCGACGAGGCTAACGTGGACTCGCTCAAGAGCATTGAATTGAAGGACGAGGAGCCCGGACACTTCTACTACGAGTATGTGGACGAGACGCAGGAGATGCTGGGCTACACCGCCAAGAAACTCATCGTGCACAGCTTCGACGAAGAGGGTCAGGACAACCCCTCCACCTGCTGGTACACTACCGAGATTGGACCCGAGTACTGCCTGCTTATGGGTCAGATTAAGGGTTTCCCGCTGGTATACACCCAAATTGGCTCGGAAGGCCGCGCCATCACCTACACCGCCACCGAGGTGGTGAAGGGCAAGGTGAAGGAGACTGAGTTCTTCCCCCCTGCAGGCTATAAGGATATGACCGAGGAGGAACTGGACGCTCTTGGCGAGGAGATACAGAACGCAGCAGAACTTTTGGAATAGACCTGAATACTGATTGCTTGATTGCTTGAACGTTTGATTGCTTGAGTGGCTGGCGCGGCCAAATTACTCAAACAATCAAGCATTCAAACAATCAAGCATTCAAGCATTTTTTTAGTTTAAGAAAGAATGAGTACCAGCAAGAAGAAATCGAACAAACAGAAGAAGAAAGTCCGCCCGACTGGACGGCTGAAGGAGTTTTGGGTGACTCAGCGCTGCCGCCGGCTGCGGGGAGCATGCTACATATTGTTTTCGATATTCCTGCTGGTGGCGACAGTCTCGTTCTTCGTATGCCGACCCAACGAGAACTGGTTGGGACGAGTGGGTTACCGTCTGGCACAGATGATTGTGCAGAACACCTTCGGCATCTCCTCTATCGGACTATATTTCATGCTATTCCTCTACGGCCTGCACCTATGGAAGGTAACTCCCATGCCGTTGCGGAAGACCTTTTTTGCCACCCTGTTCTGGATGGTATGGCTCTCTTCGGTACTGGGCTACTGCGCCGGGGTGTGGGCTAAGGGCAACTATGTGGTGGGCAACCTATGCGGCGTGACGGGTGACTTCATCGCGTCGCAGCTCTACTCGCTTATCAAGTGGGGAGCACTGGTGCTGTTTCTGTTCGTCGCCATCGTGTTCCTAATATTTGTACACAAGGTTCGTTTCAGAATGCCCAAGGTGAGCCTGCCCAAAGTAGACCTGTCACCCGCTATCGACAGCGTGAAAGAGACCGTCACCAATATGTTCGACCGAGGCGAAGAGGGCGAGGATGAGGAGAAGAAGGAGGATACACCCCAAAAAGTGGAAGAGACCCCGGCAGCGAAAAACCAACCCGAGGAGGAGAAGGTGACATTCGCTATCGACGACGAGTTTTCGCGCATCAACCAGCGCGCACAGGCCACTGCACCCAAACAGACGGACATTGCCTTTAGCATCAACGACAACATGCCCAATCCGCAGCCCGAGGAGGAACCTGCCCGATACTCCGAGTTCGAGAATGTCCACACCGAGGCGCACTACACCGTAGACCAACTCTACGACCCGCACCTGGACCTCAAGCAGTACGAGATGCCCAGCACCGACCTGCTGACCGACTGGGAGACGCGCAACGTGAAGGTGTCGAAAGAGGAGTTGGTCGCCAACAAGGACCACATCGTCGAGACCCTGCGCAACTACGGCATCGAGATTGTCGAAATCACCGCGTCGCCTGGACCTACGGTGACACTCTACGAGATAAAGCCTGCCCCCGGCGTGCGTATCTCGAAGATTAAGAACCTCGAAGACGACATTGCCCTCAGCCTTTCGGCACTGGGCATCCGCATCATTGCCCCCATACCCGGCAAGGGCACGGTGGGCATAGAAGTACCCAACGCGAAGCCCCAGATTGTGTCGATGAAGAACATGCTGGAGTGCGATGCCTTCCGCAACAGCGGCAAGATGGAACTGCCCATCGCCTTCGGCAAGACCATCAGCAACGACCCATACGTGGCAGACCTCGCCAAGATGCCGCACCTGCTGATGGCGGGTGCAACAGGCACAGGTAAGTCGGTAGGCCTCAACGCGGTAATCACGTCTCTCTTGTACAAGAAACACCCTTCGGAGCTGAAGTTTGTGATGGTCGACCCCAAGAAGGTGGAGCTGTCGCTGTACAACAAGATTGAGCGGCACTATCTCGCCAAGCTGCCCGACAGCGACGACGCCATCATCACCGATGTCCGCAAGGTGGTGCGCACTCTCAACAGCCTCTGCATCGAGATGGACCAACGCTACGAACTGCTGCGACAGGCTGGCGTGCGCAAGATTACGGAATACAACGACAAGTTCGTACACCGCCACCTCAACCCTGAGAACGGACACCGCTACCTGCCCTACATCGTGCTGGTCATCGACGAGTTTGCCGACCTCATCATGACCGCCGGCAAGGAGGTGGAGCTGCCTATCTGCCGTCTGGCGCAGCTGGCACGCGCCGTGGGCATACACCTCATCATCGCCACCCAGCGCCCCACCACCAACATCATCACCGGCACCATCAAGGCCAACTTCCCTGCCCGCGCAGCGTTCAAGGTGACAAGCGGCATCGACTCGCGCACCATCCTCGACTGCAGCGGAGCGCAACGGCTCATCGGGCGTGGCGACATGCTCATCTCGCTGGCAGGCTCCGACCTTGTCCGCATACAGTGTGCCCTCATTGAGACCGAGGAGATTGAGGAGCTGGCGGACTTTATCGGCACGCAGCGGGGCTATCCCGACGGGTTCCTGCTGCCCGAATACCTCGACGAGAACGAAGAGCCCAACAAGGATTTCGACCCCAAACAGAAGGACGAGTTCTTCAACGATGCCGCCCGACTGGTGGTGGCAAGCCAGTTCGGCTCCACCTCGTTGCTGCAACGCAAACTGCAGCTCGGATACAACCGCGCAGGCCGTATCATCGACCAACTGGAAGCGGCAGGCATCGTGGGACCGTACAACGGCTCGAAGGCTCGCGAAGTATTGGTACACAGCGATGTGGAACTCGAAGAAATACTTCGCAACCTATAAATTATAAATAAAAAGTTTGTAGTCCAAAAAATATTTGTACTTTTGCAAATTGAAAAAATACAATCACACTATGAAGAAATTCCTAATCCTGATAGGTGCCGCAGCACTGATGCTCTGTGTCTCGTGCAAGAAGGATAAGCAATGCCGCTGCTCTGTCGTGGGCAGCCAGACTGTCCGCATCATCTCTATCAACTCGGGCAGTTGCGACCAGATACACCATTTCAGCAACCACGATGCCCTCGACACGCTCCACACCGACTATGTGCTCTGCTCCGACTATCCTTTCGAAGCCGATTCGCTTATCGTTAACCACTAATCCACCCAACCCATTATGAAGAAATACATTGCTGTCATATCCCTTGTCGCACTCACCCTGATGGTGGGCTGCACAAAAGAGAAAAGATGCATGTGCACCTCGACCGAAACACTGGACGCACACAACAACCCCATGGTCACCTATGTCCATGTTGACAATAATTTCCGCTGCAGCAAGATTAGCCAAATAGGCTACGAACGTCTCATCGAAGGACAGATGATTCGTGAATGGGACAGCGTGACCTGCGAGGAGGCTAAGGATTGAAGCCATACAACAACCGTACGCTCCGCATTGCCGCACTAGTGGTAAGGATGCTGTTGGGCATCTTCTTTATTGTTTCGGCAGTGGCAAAATTGATTGATATAGATCGTTTCGAGGTCTATATCTTTTCTTATAATATCCTTTCGCTCAACACGTCGTTCCTTGTTGCCCGAATGGTCATCATCTGCGAGATGCTGGTGGGCATCGGGCTTGTCTCCAATCTGTTCAAACGCTGGGTCGACACCTGTGCGATGCTGATGCTCGTCGGCTTCACCCTCTTTTTGGGCTATGCCTGCCTGATTGGCCGGGAGGACAGCTGCCAGTGCATGGGAGCGCTCGTCGACATCGACCCCACCCGCTCCATCCTCAAAAACGCTCTGCTCATCCTGCTGCTGCTGTTTGCCATGGGCGCCCGTCCTTGGCAGTGGAGGCCACGATGGTTTGTATGGCTGCCAGCAGTGATAGCCCCCGTCGTCACGGTGTTTATCCTTTCAGCACCCGACAACTGGCTTTTCGGACCTAGCGACGAAATATATAATGCCGACGAGTTTGCCACAGCCATCCAGCCTGAAGGGCTCCTCGACACACTGAACCTCGACGAAGGCCGACACGTGCTGGCCTTCCTCACGCCCGGCTGCCCTTTCTGCCGCATGGCCGACGAGAAACTGACCCACATATGCCGTCGCAACGACCTCGACTCCGCAGCCTTTGTCTATCTCTGTCCCACAGCCGACAGCACGCTGGCTCCTCTCACCCTCGACACCACCACCTTCATACGACCCTGCTACCTTATTCCCTCCCTCACCTACGCACTCATCACCTACGGCCAACGCCCCATCGTCTTCTTAACCGACCAAGGCCATGTGGTCGGCACCTGCCATTATCGCAACATCGACGAACGTCGCCTAGTAGAATTTTTAGACCCAAAGAAATGAAACGCACCTCTCAACGTTCGATTCTCAGCTCACGATTCCCAATTCTCATATCTCTGCTACTGCTGCTGCTCGCACAGTCGTGCAACAAACGCTGCCAGTGTCTCCGCTATGACGGCGGCATCGAGGTGTACACCCCCGACGAGATTTCAGCTCTAGGCAAGACCTGCTCCGAAATGATCTACTACGACGGTCTCGCCACCCAGCGTTACTCCTTCTGCGAGTGGGAATACTGAGAGAAATTGAAAATTGAAAATTGAAAATTTGGCTGCCGCGTTTTCAATTTTCAATTTTCAATTTAATCAGGTCGCGTTCGTTTAGCAGCACCACTGCCACATAGACCCCTACCAGCAATGTATTCAATGCCAACTGCCAGCCCAGCGCGGCAGGCTTCAGCCATACGCTGATGCCATACAGACCCAGTGCCAGCGCAAAATAGCCTGCCAACGGCAGCAGCTTGTACGGCACGGGGTTCTTCTTCCTCCCCACCAAGTACGAAAGCACCATACAGACTCCATAGCCTGCCAGCCCACCCCAAGCGCACGCCATATAGCTGTAGCGGGGCACAAAGATGATATTGATGGCCAGCAGCACCGCACACCCAATAGCCGAAAACACCGCTCCCCACCATGTCTGCTCGTTCAGCTTATACCAGAACGACAGGTTGAAATAGACGCTCATAAACACCTCTGCCATCATCACGATAGGCACCACGCGCAGTCCCTCCCAATAGCTGGGTGCGATGAAATATTTGATGATGTCCAAATAGGCCATCACCACCAAGAACGCCAGCAGTGCAAACACTACAAAGTATTTCATCACCAACGCCTGCGTCTCCTTGCTGTTGCGGTCTTTGCCGCCACCAAACACAAACGGCTCGTAGGCATAACGAAACGCCTGCGTAATCAACGCCATAATCATGGCAATCTTCACACACGAGCCGTAGATGCCCAGCTGCACCTTGCCTTCCTGTCCTGGCACTAAGTGGTTGAAGATAATCTTGTCCGCCACCTGATTCAAAATGCCCACTATGCCGAACAGCAGCAGCGGCCACGTATATCGCAGCATCTCCTTCAGCACGCTCCAGTCCACACCATAGCGCAACTTGCGCAGCTCGGGCAGGAAGCCCAGCATGATGGCCGCCGTACATATCAGGTTCACCACAAAGATATAGCCCACCTGATAGTCGGGATTGTACCATCCCATCCATTGCGGATGCGACTCATACAGCCCCGGTGCCACCAAGAACACAAACAGGTTCAGCCCGATGTTGCAGAAGATAAACAACAACTTCAGCGATGCAAACTTAATAGGTCTGCCCTGAAAACGCAGCATCGCATACAGTATCGCCTGCGTGGCATCAATCGCCACCACGCAGCCCATGATGGTCAGAAACTCGGGATGCGCATCGTAGCCCAGCGCGTGTGATATCGGCCTGATAAAGCAGCAGAGCAGCACCACAAACAGTGCCGAAACGCTTCCCACCGCAGTCAGGGCTGTCGAGAACACCGTGTCAGCCCGCTCCCGATACTTGTTGGCAAAGTAGAAGAAGGTGGTCTCCATACCGAAAGTGAGAATGACCAGCATCAATGCCGTATATGCATACATCTCGGTAACAATGCCGTAACCGCCCGACGTGGCGGCAATCTTATACGTATACAGCGGCACCAGCAGGTAGTTCAGGAAACGTCCCACAATGCTGCTCACACCGTATATCATCGTGTCCGAAAAAAGCTTCTTTAATGAACTCATAACCCTTTAATATCGTATGATTGTGCTATTCTTTGACTGTCTGGCTACCGAATGCGCCATGACGTGTGGCAGCCATTTTAGATGTTAGTTTATACTTTTTACCATTTACAATAACGCATCACGCCCATAATTATTGCCCACATTTACTAAATCTTCTTAATTCTCGAATCATCAAGCCCTAATTGCTATTTTTTTCGTACTTTTGCATTTTATTTTCGAACAGTCGCACCTATGAAACGATGGCATATACTCTTCGCATTCGCCTTGCTGTTGCTCACAACGGCATGTGGCGACACTATTGAGATGAGGGAATACTCCATCATTCCCGAGCCTGTTTATATGGTTCAGAAAGGCCGCACGTTCACCCTCTCGCCCAGTACCAAACTCTGCTTCGAAAACCTCGGACAGAACAACCCCACCGCCAAATATATTGCCAATACCCTTCGGCACATGCATGTGCGTCCCGCCTTCATAGGAACCCCGCACAAAGACTGCATCACCTTCGCCATCAACGACACCGTCAACCCCGAGCTAGGCGATGAGGGCTACCTGCTGCAGGTGCACCCCGACGGCATCTTCGTCAGTGCCAATACCGAGGCGGGCCTCTTCTATGCCTTCCAAACCTTCGTCCAGATGCTGCCCGACAACATCCAGCACCGTTCCTACAGCCGCATCGTCATGCCCGAATGCACCATATTAGACTATCCCCGCTTCCGCTGGCGGGGCAGCCACCTCGACGTCTGTCGCCACTTCTTTACCGTCAAACAAATCAAACGCCACCTCGACCTCATGGCAGCCTACAAGCTCAACCGCTTCCACTGGCATCTCACCGACGACCAAGGCTGGCGCATCGAGATAGACAAATACCCACAGCTGAACGACATCGGGTCGTGGCACGTTGACCGCACCCACCAGCCCTGGGGCTACGAAGACCCTCCCCGACCTGGCGAAGAGCCCACCTATGGCGGCTACTACACCAAAGAGGAGATTGCCGAGATAGTGGAATATGCCGCCCAACGGAACATCGAGATTATTCCCGAGATAGACCTCCCCGGCCATGCCAGTGCCATCCTTGCCGCCTACCCCGAGCTGGCTTGCGACGACCATCCCTACACCGTTGCCGTCGGCCCCTACTGGCCCCCTAAGGCCATCCTCTGTGCCGGCAACGACCAAGTGATGGAATTTATAGCCGACATACTCGACGAAGTCACCCAGCTGTTCCCTGGTGAATTCATCCATATCGGTGGCGACGCCAACTATAAGGCCAACTGGGAGACCTGTCCCCGCTGCCAGTCACGTATGCGCCAGCTGGGCCTCGCCAACGAGAACGACCTCCAAGGCTGGTTCCTATCGCAAGTGGGCGACATTCTGGCACGCAAAGGCAAAATCATGATTGGCTGGGACGAAATAATGGACTGCTACCAGCCCGACAGCGATGCCGTAGTCATGGCATGGCGTGGCGACACCACAGCCTTCGTTGCTGCCCTGCGCGGCAACTACGTCATCTCGGCCAACCCCGCCTTCTGCAACCTCGAGTGCTACCAAGCCGACTCCGCCTATCACCCCGTCGCCTTCCCACAGTACCTGACGCTCTACCACTCCTACCAGTACGAGCCCATCCCTCCCACTCTTACCGAAAATGCTCGTCCTTACGTATGGGGAGGCGAGTGCATGCTCTGGACCGACTACATCACCACCTACGAGCAGGCCGAATACCAGCTGCTGCCACGCCTCTGTGCCATTGCCGAATGCCTGTGGACTCCCAAGGAGCGAAAAGACTGGCCCCACTTCCAAGACAAGATAGAACACCACAAAGCCCGCCTCCGCGCTGGCGGCTACAACGTATGCCCCGGCTCATTCAAACCCACCGTCACCAAGACCACCGAGCCCGACGGCCTGCTCGTCACCATCACCACCGAGGTCAAAGGCTCCTACCTCTACTACACCACCGACGGCAGCGACCCCACCCCCGAATCCTCACTCTACACCGAACCCCTGCACCTCCCCTTCGGCACACACCTGCGCACACTCACCCTCTACAACGGCAAAGCCCAAGAAGGCATATACGACTTCAAGCTATAACTAAATTGAAAAGTAAAAAATGAAAAGTGAAAAATTGGCTGCCGCTTATGATTGCTTGATTGTCTGATTGCGTTCTTCTGAGGTAAAAGGTAAAAACTAAAAACTAAAATTAGTTGCCGCACCCGGACAACTTTCAATTTTCAACTTTCAACTTTCAATTTAATAAGTTTTCAATTTTCACTTTATAGAAATACATGAAAGACACTGTCAACCAAATCGCCGCCTCGCGCGACATCACCCTCGAGCAACTCACTCGCCTGCTCACCACCGACGACCGCGAGACCATACAGCACCTCTTCGACACCGCCCATGCCACCGCCCAACGCTACTATGGCAACAAGATATTCATGCGCGGACTCATCGAGCTTTCCAACCACTGCAAAAACGACTGCCTCTACTGCGGCATCCGTCGCAGTCAACAGGGTGTACAACGCTACCGCCTAAACCAAGAGCAGATACTCGACTGCTGCGAGCAGGGCTACAAACTCGGCTTCCGCACATTCGTGCTACAAGGTGGCGAAGACGGCTGGTTCGACGACAACCGCATGTGCGACATCGTCGCCGCCATACGCCGGCAATACCCCGACTGCGCCATCACCCTCTCATTAGGCGAACGCAGCCGCGATAGCTACCAACGCCTCTACGACTCCGGTGCCAACCGCTACCTGCTTCGCCACGAGACCGCCGACCCTGCCCACTACGCCCGCCTGCACCCCTCCGAGATGAGCTTCGACAACCGTATGCGCTGCCTGCAAGACCTCAAAGAGATAGGCTTTCAAGTGGGTTGCGGATTCATGGTAGGCTCGCCCTATCAGACCGTCGAAACCCTATGGCAAGACCTCCAGTTCATTCGCAGCTTCCAGCCCCAGATGGTCGGCATCGGTCCCTTCATCCCTGCCTCGGGCACCCCCTTCGCCGACCGCCCTGCCGGCTCGGTCGAGACCACCCTGCGCCTCCTCTCCCTCATCCGCCTGCTGCACCCGCCCGTGCTGCTGCCCGCCACCACGGCTCTCGGTACCCTGCACCCCCGTGGCCGCGAACTGGGCATACTGGCAGGTGCCAACGTGGTCATGCCCAACCTCAGCCCCCGCGAGCACCGCAAAGACTACAGCCTCTACGACAACAAGCTCTGCACCGGCGACGAAGCCGCCGAATGCCGCGTCTGCCTTGACCGCCGCATCCGCACCACCGGCAGCCAACTGGTCGTCGACCGCGGCGACGCCCCCACCGCCAAATTGAAAGTTGAAAACTTATTAAATTGAAAGTTGAAAATTGAAAGTTGAAAATTATCCGGGTGCGGCAGCCAATTTTCAATTTTCAATTTTCAATTTTCAACTTTAAAATACACGGTTTGAAAAAAAAGTTGTACTTTTGCAACAAATTAAATAGTTTGTAATTTACAAATTTGTAAAGATGAAATTCTACGATAGAGAGAAGGAAATAAGCGAGTTGCAGAGGCTCGACGATTTAGCTAATGAGACGGCACAGTTCACTATGCTTATTGGGCGACGGCGTACGGGGAAAACAACCCTAATGACATACGCATTGGATGGAAGGCAATACCTGTATTTCTTTATTGGTAAAAAGGCCGAACAACTCCAGTGCCAAAGTTTTCAGCAGCAAACCGAGCAAGTACTAGGCTTGCACATTCACGGACAAGTAGACTCTTTTGCTAATCTGCTAGAGGAATTGCTGATTTACAGTAAAAGTAGAAAGCTAACCATCATCATCGACGAGTTTCAACGTCTTGTAGACATAGGCGAAGGCATCATCAGTGAAATCCAGAAGGTATGGGACAAGCATCAAGCAGAGGCGCATGTGCATCTTATCGCATGTGGCAGCATCTATAACATGATGAAAAAAATCTTCGAAGACCGCAAGGAACCGCTTTTCGGCAGAAAGACAGCCCGCATAGAACTCAAACCATTCAGCATCGCTGTAATGAAACAAATTCTTAAAGACTATCATCCTGACTACACCTCTGAAGACTTGTTGATGCTCTATGCCATCACGGGAGGTGTGGCAAAATACGTGGCACAGCTGATGGACGAGGGGTGCAAGTCGTGGGAAGATATGTTGAGAGCCGTATGCCGACCGTCAAGTATCTTTCTAGAAGAAGGGACAGAGCTGCTTGTGGGCGAATTTGGACGCAAGTTTCAGATATACTACAGCATCTTACAACTAATTGCCTCAGGCATGACTAGCCAATCCGAAATCAACAGTATCATCAAGAAAAACACGGGTCGGTATCTTGACACGCTAGAAACCGAATACTCTCTGATAAAGAAGCGTCGTCCCATGTGGGCAAAGCCCAACAGCCAGGGTGTAAAGTTCTATATCGACGACTGTTTCCTTAACTTCTGGTTCTGTTTCATTGAAAGCAACCGTCCTCTTGTTGAGCTAGGCAAGACGGATTTGCTTGAAGAGACTATCCGTAATGAATATGCACAATACAGCGGGTCGGTACTCGAAAAGTACTTTCGCCAACTATATGGAGAGAAAGAACGGGTGACAGAGGTGTCGCATTGGTGGGACAGCCAAGGGGAAAACGAAATAGACCTGATAGCATTAGAGCGACTCGACCGACGTGCCACTATTGCCGAAGTAAAACGAAATCCAAAGAAATACGATGCTCAACTACTTGCTACAAAGTACGAACACATCAAAAAGCATCTAAAGGGATACGAAGTCAGCCTCATCGGACTATCCATGAACGACATGTAAAGAGGGCTTCTATAAATTCGTTTTATGCGTTCTAATGCCTGCATGAAGATCCAACAAATTAATTCAAGTGAAAATTGGAATTTGGCTGCCACAGTCAAATCACTCAAACAATCATGCAATCAAACAATCAAGCAATTAATTCGTTACATTCGTGCAATTCGTGTTCGATAATGATAAATAGAAGTTGCCATAAAAATATTGAAAATAATAGGCTCTTATGCTATATTTGACTGATTTTTCAACAGCATCGAAGATGCTGAATCTTAATAACCCCATACAAGAAACCGTTAGGTTTCGCAGTGTGGGGTCAGGTATAACCCTACTACTCAGCGTCCCGAAGGGACGCGACATTTGTGAATGTAGGAAAAAATCAGTCATATGTTATATTAGAGCGAAATAATAATAGTATGAAGAAACCTCTAGTCTACCTCCTTCTAGCCTTTGCCGCCATCGTTTGGGGCATCAGCTTCATCCTCACCAAGGAGCTGTTCCGCACCGAGCCCCACATCACCGTCTTCATCATCCTCACCTTCCGGCTGGTGCTTGCCACCGCCGTCACCATCCCCGCCCTGTTGCTGTTCCACAAGATGGAGCGCATCAAGAAAGGCGACATGAAATGGTTCCTCCTGCTGGCACTATGCGAGCCTTTCATCTACAGCATCTGCGAGACCAGTGGTGTGCAACTCGTCAGCGGCAGCATGGCATCCATCATCGTTGCCACCATACCGCTGTTTGTCCCCTTCGGCATGGCTGTGGCTTTCAAGGAGAAGATACGCCTCACCACCCTCGTGGGCATCGTGCTGTCGCTCATCGGACTGTCCGTCATGCTACTGCTGGGAGGGCAGGGCAACCTTGATGCCAACCCCAAAGGCATTGCCTGGCTGTTTGGTGCCGTGCTGACGGCCGTATTCTTCACCATCGCACTAGTCAAACTGGTGGGGAACTACCGTCCCTTCACCATCACCGCCTATCAGAACCTCTTCGGCTGCCTCTACTTCATACCCTTCATGTTCATCTTCGACGGCTCCCACCTGCCCCTCCTCTCCTACTCGGTCAAGATGATAACGCTGCTGCTGGTGCTGGGCATCTTCTGCAGCACACTGGCATACGTCTTCTACAACATTGGTGTGGAACGGCTAGGAGCCACCGCCGCCTGCATTTTCACCAACGCCATCCCCGTCTTCTCACTCGTCGCCGCCATCCTCATTGGGCAGGAACAGTGGTCTTGGAGCAAACCACTAGGCATTGCCATCGTCATCCTCGGCGTGGTAATCGCCCAGCTACCGAAAAAAGCCTAATCACCGATATGGGTTAAAGAACAGTCGTCCTCGGGGCCGACGGGGGTTTTCTTGCCCTTCGACAGCCCAAAACGGCACTTTTTGGGGTCTTTGAGAGGCACTTTGGGGAAAATGTGTTAAACAATCATAAAAACCACCCCCAATTTGGCGGTTTTTTCGCATTGTTGTAACTAATATATAAAAAGCGTTTAATTATTGGGTAATTCTGGTGGGTAAAAAATCTCCACCGTCACAATAAAAAAAGACGGAGGTATGTCCTGTAAAAAACTCATAAAAAATGTTAAAACGCATGGTTGATGTCAAATTTTCGATTTTTTTGCACTTTTTATATACAAAAGGGCGTTGCACGCCGAGAAGCGGAAACGACCAATTTTGCCGGAATCGGTCCCTGCACATAACCGTTCGTTAACCGATCGTTTGCCGTTCGTTTGCCGTCCAGGCGACGGCAAACGACCCCCCAATCGGTAGAATGCGGTAAGTTTCGGTAAAAAGCGGTAAGATGCGGTAAGAATCGGTAGAATGCGGTAGGATGCGGTAAGATGCGGTAACGGAGTGGGGGAAAAGTGGTAATTTTGCACCAAAATTCGAGAAGATAGTTAAAAATACTTAAAATAATGTTAAAAAATGGCCGAAATTGAAAAAAAATTCATTTTTTTTGCTCTATATAATAAAAGGACTTTCTTTTTTGAAAAAAAGAGTCGGCCACATTCATGAACGAGGAAGAACAAAAACTGAAGATACGAATCCTAAATATTAACCCTTAAAAAATTATTGCCATGAAAAAGACAATGAGAAAAATGATGATCCTAGTTGCGGTGGCGGTGTTGCTGCCGACGATGCTGCGTGCGCAGAGGGACACGGTGCAGTGGGGGTACGGGAAGTACCACTACTCGCTGTGGTACGACACGCTGCCGGAGTTCTACACCTACTATTTAAATG
>CAMZFW010000056.1 GCA_947306225.1 uncultured Bacteroidales bacterium | reverse complement strand
CCAAGAACGAGCAGAACAAGCACATGCACTCGATGCAGGAGTTGATGCCCGAGACTTATAAGGAGCTGTGCGACATCCGCACTATACTTGAGAAGAACTACCACGACATGCTGGACATTGAGTTTACCATTCAGGATGGCAAGTTGTATATGCTGCAGTGCCGCGTGGGTAAGCGTACCGGTGTGGCCGCTTTGACGATGGCTTTCGATATGCTGAAGGAAGGCCTGATTGACGAGAGCGAGGTGGTGATGCGCATATCGCCCGCCCAGTTGGACGAGTTGCTGCACCCCATCCTGGATTCCACCGACGAGAAGAAGCACAGCGTGTTGGCCAAGGGTCTGCCTGCTGGTCCTGGTGGTGCAGTGGGTGTTATTGCCCTCACTAGCGAGAAGGCCAAGGAATATCAGGCTGCCGGTATCAAGAATATTCTCGTCCGCGAGGAGACCAACCCCGAGGATGTGGAAGGTATGCGTGCTGCCGACGGTATTTTGACCGCTCGTGGCGGTATGACCTCGCATGCCGCTCTGGTGGCCCGTGGTTGGGGTAAGTGCTGCATAGTGGGTTGCGACGCTGTGAAGATTGAGATGGAGCGTACCTCCGTCAGCACTGACGAATATGGCAAGAAGAAAGTCAATGTCGAGGAGCACGGCACAGTGACCATAAATGGCAAGGTGTTCCACGAAGGAGACCTGCTGAGCCTCAATGGTTCGAAGGGCTGGGTCTATGACGAAGAAGTGAAGATGATTAATGCCACTGAGAACCCCCTGTTCCAGCAGTTTATGACTTTGGTGGACAAGTTCCGCAAGATGGGTGTCCGCACTAACGCCGACAACCCTGCCGATGCTCAGAAGGCTATCGACTTTGGTGCAGAAGGTATCGGTCTGTTCCGTATTGAGCATATGTTCTATGGCGAGAATAGCGAGGTGCCTCTGGAGAAGCTGCGCAATATGATTTTGGCCGACACTCTGGATGCCCGCAAGGCCGCTTTGGCCGAGTTGGAGCCCTACGTGCGTGAGAGTGCCAAGGGTACGCTGAAAGTGATGGATGGCAAGCCTTTGACCTTCCGCTTGATGGATCCCCCGCTGCACGAGTTCGTCCCCCAAACCGAGGAGAAGCAGCGCGAGGTGGCCAAGGCTCGTGGTATAGACTTCGATAAACTGCACGCCCGCATCGAAGGTATGCACGAGGTGAACCCGATGATGGGTCTTCGTGGTGTTCGTTTGGGTATCATCTACCCCGAAATCACAGAGATGCAGTTCCGCGCCCTTTTCAGTGCCACTGTTGAGCTGATGAAGGAAGGCTTTGACCCGCACCTGGAAATCATGGTTCCTTTGACCATCAATGCCGCCGAACTTAAGCACCAAAAGGCTCTCGCCAACCGTGTGAAGGAAGAGGTGGAAGCCAAGTATGGCACTAAGTTCAGCTACAAGTTCGGTACCATGATTGAGATTCCGCGTGCAGCTTTGGTCGCCAACCAGATTGCCGAGGTTGCGGAGTTCTTCAGCTTCGGTACGAACGACTTGACGCAGATGACCTTCGGCTTCAGCCGCGACGACGTGAACGCTATCGTCAGCAAGTATGTGGACGAGAAGATTATCCCTGCCGACCCGTTCAACAACTTCGACACTGAGTGTGTGGGTGAGTTGGTGAAGATTGGTATCGAGCGTGGCCGTTCCACCCGTCCCGAACTGAAGTGCGGTGTTTGTGGTGAGCATGGTGGCGACCCGACGGCTGCCGAGTTCTTCTACAAGAATGGCATGACATACGTCAGCTGCTCGCCCTTCCGCGTGCCGGTAGCACGTTTGGCCGCTGCACAGGCAGCCATCAAGGAGGCTAGAGAAAAGTAAACATATATAAGACTGTGAGCTTTAAGCTTTAAGTTGTAAGTCGTTGATGCAATAGCACTTCCGCCTTACACTTAAAACTTGAAGCTCACAGCTTAAAAACTAATAGTAATACAATAAACAATATGACAATCAAAGTATGTGTTGGCAGTTCTTGTCACCTGAAAGGGTCATACGAGGTTATTGAAGCCTTCAAGGAGGTGCTGAAAAAATACGATGTGGAGGATCTCATCGATTTGCAAGCAAGCTTCTGTCTCGGTCACTGCGCCTTGGGCGTAACCGTAGGATGCGAAGGTATAGAGGCCTCGGAGCACGGACCACAGGTGGAAGAAACCGCGGACGGGTTCATTCTGCACAGCGTCAACGCAGACAATGTGGAAGACCTGTTTGCCAAAGAGATTTACCCCAAACTTTTTCTTAACTAATATAACTATTACAAGAACTAAAGAATCATGTCCGAGTATTTGGAATTCAAGACTGTTCAATGCAAAGACTGCTACCGCTGCCTGCGTGAGTGCCCGGTTAAGGCAATCAACATCAAGGATCACCACGCGCAGATTATCGAGGAGCATTGCATCCTGTGTGGACATTGCACCAAGGTTTGTCCGCAACATGCCAAGATTGAGCACAGTGAACTGACCGTGGTGCGCGAGTTGCTGAAGAGTGGTGTCCGAGTGGCAGCTACTGTGGCTCCGTCGTTTATCAGCAGTTTAGGTCAGGATGATTTCTCGATACTGCGCATAGCACTCGCCAAGTTGGGTTTTGCCGTTGCAGAAGAGACAGCTGTGGGAGCACAGGCTGTTACAGAAGAGTATAAGCGTTTATTGGCTCAAGGCGATATGCGCAACTTCATTACTTCGGCTTGCCCAGCAGCCTGTCGCTTGATACAGATGTACTATCCCAAAGCACTGCCTTATTTGGCTCCTATTGACTCTCCAATGGTGGCGCATGCAAAGATGCTACGCCGCAACGATCCGAATCTCAAGATTGTTTTCATCGGTCCCTGCATCGCAAAGAAGCGCGAGGCTGACGAACACGCCATAGATGCCGTTATCACCTTTGATGAGTTGCTACAGCTCTTTGAGGAGAACGGTATTGACCTCAACACTATAAACAAACTGACGGTGGGTGATGAGATTATGGTAGCCAACCGCGCCAAAGCATACCCTGCCACACAGGGCATTATCCGCTCGTTTGATGTCCTGCCTAAAGGTTACCGATATATGTCAGTGGATGGTGTTGACCGCATCGCCGACGTTTTGGAAAATATAGAATTGATGGACCATGTGTTCATTGAGATGAACGTGTGCCCCGGCGGTTGCATCAACGGCCCATGTGCCATTGCACATGAGGGCGGCATGATAAAGGCGGAAGCTGATATTGACCGCTATGTGGAATATGAGTTGGCTACACGCAAGCATTTGCCCGCTCCAGATGCAGGAGTGCAGCTTGCCTATGCCCATCCACGACTGCGTGCAAAGAGCCGTCCCGCCACAGAAAAGGAAATAGAAGAGGTGTTGCGTCGCACTGGCAAGCTGACCAAAGCCGACGAACTAGATTGCGGTGCCTGTGGTTATCGTACCTGCCGTGAGAAGGCTTGGGCAGTAGTAAACGGCTATGCCGACATCGACATTTGTCTGCCCTATATGCGCAAACGTGCCGAGAGCCTGGCGGTGGATATCGTTCGCAATTCACCTGAAGGTGTGATGATTGTCGACCCCGACATGAATATTGTGGATATCAATGCTTCTGCTATGAAAATGCTCGGCCTCAGCGGTACGCCGGAGAGCGTGGTGGGCCGCCCTGTAGCAGAAAGTTTCCAACCGATAGACTTCTACAATGCCTACACGAAGAAGCAGCGTGTGGAGAACCCTCAGCTTCATATTACTTCTACCAATCGATATCTGAGTCTGACAGTCAGCCTGCTGAGCGAGCAGAATTTACTTTTCGGCTTGATGAAGGACATCTCCGACATGGTGAACTACGATAAGAAGTTGGAAAAGGTGCGTATGGATACTATCTCTACCACCGACGACCTTATTATGAAGCAGATGCGTGTGGCACAAGAGATTGCCTCACTGTTGGGCGAGACTACCGCCGAAACTAAAGTGGCTTTGCTTAAGTTGAAGAAAACGCTCACCGACGGACAGGGAGATCTTGGTGTGGATGGTCGTCCGACTGATTGGAAAACAGCGAAAGTATGAAACAGCTCTGGATTGACTACGGATATACCTCACTGAACCACTATGGCGAGGAACTCTGCGGCGACAACGTTGAGATGTGTGTGTGTGATGACTGGACGACGCTTGTTCTGGCAGATGGATTGGGCAGTGGCGTGAAAGCCAATATCCTCTCTACGCTGACCAGCAAGATTCTTTGCACTATGACTGCCGGTGGAGCCGACATCCAAGACTGCGTTGAAACCATTATCCAGACGCTGCCTGTATGCAAAGAGCGGCAGGTGGCCTACAGCACTTTCTCTCTAATACATGTTAACAACTTGGGAGAAGGCCATCTCTTTGAATTCGACAACCCCGAAGCTATTTGGTATCATAATGGTCATACCACCGACTTTCCACGAACTGAGTTGGATATCTGTGGCAAAAAAGTATACCATACCGAGTTGCATCTCGAGTCAGGTGACCTGATTTTTGTGATGAGCGACGGTACTATACATGCAGGCATCGGACAGATGCTTAATTTTGGCTGGCAACGCAAGGAAATAATGGATCACCTCGACCATTATGTCGATGCCCACATGTCGGCCCGTGCAGCCGCCTGTTTGCTGGCATCGGCTTGCAACGACCTATATCTCGATCGACCCGGCGACGACACCACCGTTGCTGCCGTCCGCATACGTCCCCGCTGTGAGACACATATAATGGTTGGCCCACCAGTTGATAAGGAGAAGGATGCCGAGTATGTGCAGCGCTTTATGAGTGGTGCCGACAAACGCATTGTGTGCGGTGGTACCACATCGCAAGTGGTGGCTCGCTGCCTAGGACGTGAGCTCAAGACTAGCTTCGACTTCCCCGACAAGGAAGTGCCTCCTATTGGTTTTATAGAAGGTATTGACCTCACAACCGAAGGTGTAATTACCCTTCGGCGTCTGTTGGCAATGTCGGAGAAATACGTCTCTGCCAAAGACCTCACCCCCAAGACCTATGCTAAGAAAGACGGTGGTTCACTGTTGGCCAACATCATCTTTGAAGAAGCCACACATATCGTATTCTTTGTAGGGCAGAATGTCAACGCTGCCCATGCAGGACTGGAGATAGACATTACTATGAAACTCAAGCTCGTCGAACGACTGGCTGACAACCTGCGCGAAATGGGCAAGATAGTAACAGTAAACTATGATTAAGAATGAAAGGAATCTTTTCCTTCCAATCCTTGATATATTATGGAACAGAAACTATTTGATACTAACGTACAATGGATTAAATACCAAGTTCTGATGGAGGTTATCCGTCGGGCTTACGACGGTGGGTTGGAGAACGCCTACACCATTCCTCGCACTATCGCACCAGGGCCAAAGGCTGAAACGCGTTGCTGCATCCACAAGGAGCGAGCGGTGCTTATGGACCGTGTTGAGATAGCGATGGGCGGTAACAAAGACAACCCCAATGTGGTAGAGGTGCTCTACGAGGCCTGCGACGAATGTCCTGCTGGCGGCATGATTGTCACGGATGTGTGTCGTGGCTGCCTCATGCATTCGTGCAAAGAGGTGTGCCCCAAGGGTGCTATCACCATTGTCGACCACCGCTGCCATATCGACAAAACAAAATGCATTGAATGCGGCAAGTGCGCCTCAGCATGCCCCTACAGTGCTATCATTGCCCAGAAGCGGCCCTGCATCAAGAGCTGCAAAGTGAAAGCTATCAGCATCAATGATGAGGACAAAGCCGTTATCGACAACGACAAATGCATTGCCTGTGGGGCCTGCATCGTCAGCTGTCCTTTTGGTGCCATCAGTGACAAGAGTCTGGTTCTTGACATCATTAAGATATTAAAGGAGTCAGAAAACAACACCCGTTATCGCTGCTACGCGGTCATCGCACCTGCTATTGTCAGCCAATGCCGTTTCGGTCGTATAGAACAAGTCGTTACGGCTATTAAGAAACTGGGCTTCCATCAGGTTGTAGAAGCAGCATTAGGTGCCGATATTACTCTCTACAATGAGGCACACGAATTTAAGGAGAAGGCCGAAACGAGTGAGAACCCGGTGATGACCACTTCGTGTTGCCCGGCCTTCGTGCGTTTTGTGGAAACGAATTTCCCTGAACTGAAAGATGCTATTTCCTCATCGGTGTCGCCTATGGTGATGACAGCCAAGCTCATCAAACACAGCGACCCCACTGCCAAGGTGGTATTCATCGGCCCTTGTGCGGCTAAGAAAATGGAGTACACCCTTGAGAAAACTGGTGGCATGATTGATAGTGTGATGAGTTTCGAAGAACTGCAGGCTTTCGTAGATGCACGAGGTATAGACACTACACAGTGTGAGGACACCATTCTTGACAACGCCTCTTTTTATGGCAGAATTTTCGCAAAGAGCGGCGGATTGGCATTAGGCGTGGCAGATGTGGCCAAGTCGCTTGGTGTGGATGGTGTGAGACCTTGTGTTATGAACGGAATCGACCAATGCCGCCAGCACCTGACTCTGTTACGAGCCAAGAAAGAGACAGCCAACTTCTTTGAAGGCATGGCTTGCGATGGTGGTTGTGTCGGTGGCCCTCTCAGCATTACTCGCTCGCCACGCAATGTGTTTGATGTTGACAAATATGGCAATTCAGCCAAGGAGAAGAATATTGACGGCTCTGTCAGATTGTACAAAATGACCATGAATGAATAATCACTTTTAAAATTATACATTATTATGAACGAGAAAATCATTAAAGATCTAGAAACCTACGGTATCACCGGAGTAAAGAAGTTATACTACAATCCTTCGTATGAGGATTTGTTTAAGTTCGAGATGGATCCTAACCTGACCGGTTATGACAAGGGGCAACTTACCGAGTTGGATGCCATTAATGTGATGACAGGTATTTATACTGGTCGTTCGCCCAAAGACAAATACATTGTCATGGATGCGAAATCGAAGGACACCGTGTGGTGGACCACCCCTGAGTACAAAAACGACAACCACCCCATGAGCGAAGAGGTGTGGGCACACGTCAAAGACCTTGCTTGCAAGGAACTGTGTGGTAAAGAACTATTCGTCGTCGATGCCTTCTGCGGTGCCAACAAGGACACCCGTATTGCTGTCCGCTTTATCATGGAAGTGGCATGGCAGGCACATTTCGTGACCAACATGTTCATCAAGCCCAGTGCTGAGGAACTCAAGAACTTTACTCCTAGCTTCACCGTCTATGCTGCCAGCAAGGCCAAGGTGGACGACTATCAGGCTCTTGGCCTCAATAGCGACACCTGTGTGGCGTTCAACGTCAGCAGTCGCGAACAGGTGATTCTCAACACATGGTACGGTGGTGAGATGAAGAAGGGTATGTTCTCGATGATGAACTACTACCTGCCTCTGCAAGGCATTGCTTCCATGCACTGCTCCGCCAATACCGATATGAAGGGTGAGAACACCGCCATTTTCTTCGGCTTGAGCGGCACAGGTAAGACCACCCTCAGCACCGACCCCAAACGTTTGCTTATCGGTGATGACGAGCACGGCTGGGACGACGAAGGTGTGTTTAATTTCGAAGGCGGCTGCTACGCAAAGGTCATCAATTTGGATAAGGATAGCGAGCCCGACATCTACAACGCTATCAAGCGCAACGCCCTATTGGAGAATGTCACTGTTGATGCCAACGGTAAGATCGACTTTAAGGATAAGAGCGTGACCGAGAATACCCGCTTGAGCTATCCTATAGACCACATCGAAAAGATAGTCCAGCCTATTCACGGCAAGAGCGCAGGCCCTGCCGCCAAGAATGTCATCTTCCTCAGTGCCGACGCTTTCGGTGTGCTGCCTCCGGTCAGCATCCTGACTCCCGACCAGTGCAAGTATTACTTCCTTAGCGGCTTTACCGCCAAGTTGGCAGGTACCGAGCGTGGTATCACCGAGCCTACTCCTACCTTTAGCGCCTGCTTCGGTCAGGCATTCCTCGAGCTGCATCCTACCAAGTATGCTGAGGAACTAGTGAAGCGCATGGAGAAGAGCGGTGCCAAGGCTTATCTGGTCAACACCGGCTGGAATGGCACTGGCAAGCGTATCAGCATCAAAGATACCCGTGGAATTATCGATGCCATCCTCGATGGCTCCATCGAGAAGGCTCCGACCAAGAAGATCCCTTATTTCGACTTCGAAGTGCCTACCGAGCTGCCCGGTGTCGATCCTAAGATTCTCGACCCCCGCGACACCTACGGTTGCACCTGCGAGTGGGAGACCAAGGCAAAAGACCTCGCCTCCCGCTTTATCAAGAACTTCGAAAAGTTCACCTACAACGAGGCTGGCAAGGCTCTCGTAGGTGCAGGTCCCAAACTATAATTTAAGAACTTAAAAAATTGAAAATTGAGAATTAACCGAGTGCTGCAGTTAATTTTCAATTTTCAATTTTCACTTTTATAATATTGTGATATGAAAAAACTAATGTTAACCATACTGACGTTTGCTGCCGTTGTGGGTAGTGTAGGGGCACAGCCTAAGCGTATCACGCTTGACGATATTTGGTCCCGTGCCACCTTTCGTCCCAATGGCATTTCGTCCATCCGTTCGATGCAGGATGGGGAGCATTATTGTGTTCTGACCCGTTCGGGCATCGAGAAGTACAGCTATAAGACCGGTGAGAAGGTTGGTGTGGTGTGTGCGTTCAAAGACCCCATGCGTAAATCGGTGAAACCGATGCCGCCCATTGAGTCGTATGAGTTCTCTCAGGACGAGCAGAAAATCCTCCTCAGTGCCGAATTCGAGCCATTGTATCGTCATAGCGGTGTGAGCAGCTACTATGTGTATAGTGTTGCCGATGGCACCATGCAGCGCATCACGATGGAAGGCAAGCAGCGCCTTACCACCTTCTCGCCCGATGGAAAAATGGTGGCATTTGTGCGCGACAACAACCTCTTCGTGATGGCTCTCAACTCTTTGAAAGAAACCCAGGTGACCTTTGATGGCAAGTTCAACGAGGTTATCAACGGCACCACCGACTGGGTGTATGAAGAGGAATTTGCCATCACCAAGGGCTTTTATTGGTCGCCCGACAGCAAGCGAATAGCCTTCTACCGTTTCGACGAAAGCAAGGTGAAGCAGTACTCCATGCAGATGTGGGGCGAGCTCTATCCCGAAAACTACACCTACAAATACCCCAAGGCTGGCGAGGACAACAGCGTGGTGGATGTGATGATTTACGACCTCGAGTCGCAAAAGACCCTCAAGCTCAACATCGGCAGCCACAACGACCAGTACATGCCCCGCATCCAATGGACACAAGACCCCAATGTCTTGGCCATGATGCGTATGAGCCGTTTGCAGGACAAAATGGAACTGCTGTTGGCAGATGCCCGCACGGGTGCCATCAGCCCTCTTTATACCGAGGAAGACGATGCCTACGTGGAAGTGCCCGACACATGGATGTTCCTCAAGGACGGCAAACACATGCTGCTCACCTCTGAGCGCGATGGCTACAACCATATCTATATGTATGACCTGAATGGCAAGTTGGTCAACCAGATTACCAAAGGCAGCTACGATGTAGTTTCCATCTGCTCGGTCGACGAGAAAGAGGGTATCATCTACTACCTCTCCCATGAGACTTCGCCGCTCAACAAAGAACTCTATTCTATCGACTTCAAGGGTAAGAAGAAGAAACGGCTCAGTGACAAACCGGGTTGGTACAGCGCCTCGTTTAGTGCCAATAGCAAGTACTATATCAGCACTTTCACCGATGCCAACACCCCGCCCGTTTACACCCTTCACACCAACAATGGCAAGTTGCTCAAGACCCTTGAGGACAATGCCGATTTGCGCGAGCGTATGCGCGAATACGGTGTGGGCAACAAGCGGTTCGGAACGCTGACCACTACTTTGGGCTCCGACTTGAACTACTACATCATCCTGCCGCCCGATTTCGATAGCACAAAGAAGTACCCGCTGTTTTTCTATGTCTATGGTGGTCCCGGCAACCAGCAGGTGACCAACAGCTATGGCTATAGCGACTATTACTGGTTCCACATGCTGGCACAGAACGGCTATGTGGTTGCCTGTTTCGATGGTCGTGGCACAGGTGGTCGAGGTGCCCACTTCAAGAAGATGACCTACAAGAATCTGGGTAAGATGGAATGCGAAGATGCTTGCGAGGCAGCGCGTTGGTTTGGCAAAAAGAGTTGGATTGACGAAAATCGCATCGGTATCTTTGGATGGAGTTTTGGCGGCTATCTGTCCACCCTCTCCATTCTCAAGGGGCACGACGTCTTCAAGAGTGCCATTGCTGTGGCTCCTGTCATCACGTGGCGCTACTACGACAACATCTACACTGAGCGGTTCCTACAGCGTCCGCAGGACAACCCACGCGGTTATGACGACAACTCGCCGCTCAACTTTGCCAACCTCTTAGAAGGCAACTACCTCTTGGTGCATGGCACGGGCGACGACAACGTGCATTTCCAGAATGCCGTCGATATGGTCACAGCACTGGAAGCTGCCGGCAAACAGTTCGAGTTCCGCATCTATCCTAACAAGAACCACAGCATCTATGGCGGCAACACCCGCTACAACCTGTATGAGTTGATGACCGATTTCATCTATCGCAAACTGTAATGTTTGATTGTTTGATTGTCTGATTGCTTGATTGTTTGAGTATTTTGACCGCGTCAGCCACTCAAGCATTAACACAATCAAGCATTCAAGCATTTTTTTTAATTTTTATCTTGTAATTCAAAAAAAGTTCGTATCTTTGCACGATTTTATTCCGTACTTATGAAAAAGATTCTTATAGTTCTGACTTTATTCGTCACGATGTCTGTTACCGCTCAGGCACAGTTTCTTAACTTCGGTATACGTGGTGGTGTCGGTATGGGGGTGCACTTAGACGACCTTGCCGACAACAGCCCCATTATGGCTGCCAACCTAGGAGGTTTTGTCACCTTTGGTTTCACCAATTCGCAGTCGTTGCTGGCGGAGAACTTCTGTCTCCAAACAGGTCTCAACCTCATCCGCCGAGGCTCTAACTTTCAGGAAGTGCTGGAAGGCATCATGTCAATCCGTCAGGGTACCTACGATGCCTGGTATGTCCAGCTGCCCATCTTGGCGACGTTTCGCTACGAGATGCCTATCCGTGAGCCGGGCCACTATGCGCTGCTTTCCGTGGGGCCTGCCGTCAGCTATGGCATATTTGGCACCCTTCACGACAAGAAAATCACCCCACGACTGCCCCAGAGCGACTGGAACTACGACATCTCCGTTCCCGCTTTCAATGTATTGGACCCACTGGATGTGAGCATCCTCTTCGGTGTGGGTTACGAGTATCAAGACTTGAGCGTCATGCTCCATCTCGATTATGGTATGACAGCGGTCTCAACCACTCCCGACGCGCTTAACATCAGTCAGGAAGCCCCACAGATAAAGAACGTCCCAATTGGCAGCAACTTCGCAATCCTTCTCACGCTGGGCTACCAGTTCCCGATAAGATAATGTTCGTTCGGAATCGTAAAAATTAAAGCGACTACCTGTTATGCATGTGGTCGTTTTTTTTGTCGGTGTGAATAATGTAGGATGCAATAAAAGAAGAACAATTGCGTTATTATAAAATGAGACAAAAAATCATCGTATGCGTGGCACTGCTATGCTCCACAATGGTGTCGTACGGGCAGACAGACACGTTGCGGCTTTCGCTCGACAGTTGCATCGCGTACGCCATGCAAAATAACGCCACAGTACGTAATGCTGTGCTACAGAGGAAGCAGTCGGATGTAGCCCTGATGGCTGCGGCACTAAGGTTCACGCCGTCGCTGTCGGCATCGGTGGCAGAAGACATTTCGATATATGGCGGACGCGTGTCGCCCAGCACCAGCATGGGCGCAGGCGGCAGCATTACCCTATTCAATGGCCTGTCTAACTACAACAACTATCGAAAGAGCGAAGTGCAGCAGACACAAAGCCAATATGAGTGGCTGCGAAGCGGCAAGGAGGTCTCGATACAGATAATAAGTGCGTATCTGGATATTATCACCAACCGAGAGCGGTTGGTGTATTTGCAGCAGGTGCTGGAAAACGCACAGGAACAGTTGACAGACGGAAATGCCAAGATGCTGGCAGGTTCTATCCTACCAAGCGACTATCAAATGCTTGATGCCAGCCTTCAGCGGGCACAGTGCGACGTGGATAATGCAAGAATTAGCATTGCCCTAAGCACCACAAAGTTGCGCAAATTACTAGGTGTGGACCCCCATGTTGCCATCAAGGTACTCCCACTGGCAGCGGAGGATACGGCAACGCTTCTGTTGCCTGAATTGCAAGTGATGCTTGATGAGGCCTTAGAGCTGATGCCCGAAATGAGCATCAGCCAGCTGGAGGTGCAGAAGGCTCAATACGACCTGAAGATGGCAAGAGGCGGCTACCTGCCTTCGCTAGGGCTGAATGCGTACGCCTCCATGTATGGCGGCGACAACCAGCGCACCGACGGTAGCGGATTCCTGATTACAAATGGGGGATTGAACACCAACGTGTCGCTAGGGCTCACCATTCCCATACTTCAGCAGGGAATGAATCGAACGCAGGTGAAGCAGAGCCAGCTGGCTTTGCAGCAGGCGGTTCTTCAGCAAGAGGAGACACGCCGCGAGATTGCCGAAGCTGTAGAAGAACGCTATTACTCTGCACTGCAGGCACGCAACAACTATGCAGCATCAAGTAGCACCATGCATGCCAACGAGGCAACATACCGTGTCATGCATGCCAAATACAAGGCAGGAACCATCAGTACGGTAGACCTCTTGCGCCAATTGGAGAGCTACCTCAACTCAGTGAACGACTATTTGCAAAATAAATATACATACGTACTGGGCGTTAAGATACTCAAGATATACGTAAGCAGGTATCCCTGACTGTTGAAAGTTAAAAGGTTTGAAGGTTAAAAGGTTTAAAGGTTTAAAAGGTGCGCCTAATTCTCTATTCTCAATTTAAAACAATTCTCAATTTAAAACAATTCTCAATTCTCAATTAAAAAGTTTGAACTATGAAGAAGAAGAGAAAATGGATTTGGATTATAGTAGCCGTTGTGGCGGTGATATTGTTGCTTCGGCTTGCTTTTGGCGGTCATAAGAACGGCAGGTTCCTGATGGACACCGAGGTTGTGGTAAACGACGATGTGACAACGGAGGTCACGGCCACAGGTGTTGTGCAGCCAGTGTACAAGGTGACTGTGGGCACGCAGGTTAGCGGCATAGTGAAGCATCTTTATGCCGACTACAACGACAAGGTGCGTCGAGGCGACCTGTTGGCCGAGTTAGACAACTCGTTGTTGCAAGAAGAACTCAATGTGTCGCGAGCACAGCTGTCTGTTGCTACAAGCCAGAAGAATTTGGCACAAAAGAACTTCGACCGTGTCAAACAGCTTTTCGAGCAGCAGGCCGCCACTCAGCAGGAGTACGACCAGGCTGAGGCTGAGCTGGACCAGTCATCAAACCAGCTCATCCAGGCAAAGGCAAATTATGGCAATGCCGTGACCAATCTGAAATATGCCGAAATCTATTCGCCAATAGATGGTATCGTCATCAGCCGTCAAGTCGAAGAAGGTCAGACCGTCCAGGGTGCCTACAGCGTGCCTGACCTATTCACCATCGCAAAGAATATGACCGAAATACAGGTCGAGGCCAAGGTGGACGAGGCCGATGTGGGAAAAGTCAAAGTAGGGCAGGCAGTCACCTTCAAGGTCGATGCGTTCCCCGACGACCTGTTCGAGGGCAGGGTGAAGCAGATACGTATGGAACCACAGATAAACAACAACGTTGTCACCTATGTTGTCATCATTACTGCCGACAACCCCGACGAGAAACTCTTTCCGGGCATGACCGCCAACGTAAAGATAATCGTAGAGAAAGGCAGTGGGCTTGTTGTGCCAAGCTATGGCACCCAGTTGGTAATCGACAGCACAATGCTTTCGCGCGAAGGATATGAGATACATCCTGTAATCAACAAGGCGGAAGGAAGCACATACCTATGGCTGAAAAATGGCAATACTCTACGTCAGGTCGAAGTCACGCTCGGCGTGAAAGACAAGGTGCATGCCATAGCCCTCAGCGGTGTGAAGGAGGGCGACACAGTGGTGAGTTCGGTTGTGGATGTCACCAAACAGCAACAAGAACGTAGCGATGGCCCATTCTAATATCATAGAAACCGACTCGCTATGCCGCGACTTTGTAGTGGGCGGCGAAGTGGTGCAGGCCCTGAAGAATGTCAGCTTCGGCATCAGTGCGGGTGAATTTGTCAGCATCATGGGCACCTCGGGCAGCGGTAAGTCCACTCTGCTGAACATTCTGGGATGCCTCGACACTCCCACATCGGGCACCTACCGTATCGACGGCATAGACGTGAAGAGCATGGACGAGGACCAACTCTCCGACTTACGCAACCGCAAGATAGGCTTCGTCTTCCAGAGTTACAACCTTCTGCCTCGTACCACGGCATTGGAAAATGTTGAACTGCCACTATTTTATAATCGAAAAGTGTCGGTGCGCGAACGTCACGAGCGTGCCATCGAGGCGTTGAAACTGGTGGGGCTCGAATCACGGATGCAACACAC
>CAMZFW010000055.1 GCA_947306225.1 uncultured Bacteroidales bacterium | reverse complement strand
TCTACATCCTAACCGCCGAAGCTACCGCGTCGTGGTGGGACTGCGGCGAGTATATTGCCACGGCAACAAAGCTACAAGTGGGTCACCCTCCGGGAGCACCGTCGTTCCAACTGATTGGAAGAATGTTCTCGATGTTCTCGACACCAGAAAATGTGGCACATGCCGTGAATGTGATGTCAGCTATCTGTAGCGGATTCACCATTCTGTTCCTGTTTTGGGGCATCACACTGCTGGGCAAGCATCTGTTGCCAGACCCGAAGAATCCCGACATTAAGGATCCGCGGACGTGGGGTGTCTTTGCCGCCGGCATCGTAGGCGCATTGGCATATACGTTCAGCGACACGTTCTGGTTCTCCGCCGTGGAGGGCGAGGTGTATGCTATGTCGTCGTTCTTTACTGCAGTGGTGTTTTGGGCCATACTGAAATGGGAGGAGCAGGCTGACGACCCGCGCTCGCTGCGCTGGCTGGTGCTGATATGCCTGTTGGTTGGTGTCGCCATCGGCGTACACCTGTTGAACCTGCTGACGGTGCCTGCCATCGTGTATGTGGTCTATTTCCGCAAGTGGAAGAAGACTACGGTGAAGGGCTTTATCTGGAGCGGCGTTATCTCGGTGGTGCTGCTGGCACTGATACTGTGGGGCATTATTCCCGGCATCGTCAATGTGGACTCCGCATTCGATGTATTCTTCGTGAATACGCTGGGTCTGCCGTTCAACTCGGGCACTGTGTTCTTCTTTGTGCTGCTGGCCGCCGCCGTTGTGTGGGGACTGTGGTACACTTCGCCTAAGAAGAAGAACAAACCCATCATTAATGCCTCGGTGTTGGGCTTCATGATGCTGGTGATTGGCTATTCGACATTCTTCCTGCTGGTGATACGTGCCAACACCAACACGCCTCTGAATGAGAATGCACCGAAGGACGCGGTGGCGATGCGTGCCTATCTGGGACGTGAGCAGTATGGCGACACGCCGCTGTTCAAGGGCCAGTACTACACGGCAGGCGACCCCATCGATGCCAAGAAGGGATATACCAAATATATACGCGGCAAGAACGAAAGAGGCAAGGATAGGTATATTGCCGCCTCGTATCAGCAGAAGTTTATCTACCGCCAGAACCACACGGGCATATTCCCCCGTATGTATAGCAACGATAACGACCGCCGTCACCCGCAGTTCTACGAATACTGGGCTGGCAAGGTGCGTGGCGACCACAAGCCCACGTCGGCACAGAACATCAAGTACTTCAACGGATACCAGATGGGCTGGATGTACTGGCGTTACTTTATGTGGAACTTTGCCGGACGGCAGAATGACATACAGGGCCATTACTTCAACGACGACGGCACGCGCGACTATATGAATGGCAACTGGATTTGCGGCATCAAGGCTATCGACGAGGCCCGTCTGGGACCTCAGGACAACCTGCCCGACCACATGCGTAACAACAAGGCGCGCAATGTGTACTATTTGCTGCCGTTGTTGCTGGGTCTGATAGGTCTGGTGTACCATGTGATGAAGAACAAGAAGGATGCGCTCATTGTGTTCATCATGTTCTTTATGACAGGCATTGCCATCGGCATCTATCTGAACATGCCACCGCGTCAGCCGCGTGAGAGAGACTATGCCTTTGTGGGTTCGTTCAGCTTCTTTGCCATTTGGATTGGTCTGGGTGTGATGGCGTTGGCAGACTGGCTGACGCGCCTGCTGAAGAAGGAGACGCTGTATAAGTTTATCATGCCGGTGGTGTTTGTACTATGTATGCTGGGTGTGCCAGTACTGATGGCGAACGAGAACTGGGACGACCACGACCGTTCGCAGAAGTACGCTGCCCGTGACTTTGCCAAGAACTATCTGGCATCGGTCGACGAAAACGGCATCCTTATCACCTTCGGCGATAACGACACATTCCCCTTGTGGTATGTGCAGGAGGTGGAAGGGTTCCGTACCGACGTGCGCATATTGAACTACACCCTGTCGGGCATGCACTGGTATGTGGAGCAACTGTACAACCGCATCTACGAGTCTGACCCGGTGGCGTTCACGCTGCCCAAGGAGTTCTACGGCTTGGGACAGGATGTGGTGTATATCCAAGACAAGACGAGCGACTACTTTGAGGTAACGGACGTGCTGGCACTGCTGCGCGACCATCCCGAGAAGTTCAAAGCCCGTAGCAGTCGTGGCGAAGAGGCGATAGTGCTGCCCACCAACCGTTTCAAGATTACGCTCGATATTCCCAAACTGGTGCAGCTGGGAGTGATACCTGCCGAGTTGGCAGACCAAGTGGATCCTGTCATCAAGTGGCAGATTAACAAGGGCAACCTGTTCCGTCATGAGTTGATGATACTCGACATCATCGGTACCAACCGTTTTGAGCGCGATATTAACATTATGAATCCGAGCTATATCCAGCGTGTGTTCACACCGATACGCAGCTACTGTGTGCAGGACGGAATGAACTACAAACTGACTCCGTATCAGTCGAGGGTGAGCCAGCCTGTACTGTTTGACAAGCACGAAAACAAGTACAGCCTGCAGACCTTCACCGAGGAGACGTTCGACTACTTCCTGAACGGCTACAAGGGCAGCGACGGCGAGATGCATCCGCTGGAGTGGGGCAACCTGAATGCCGATATCTATGTCGACCCAGTGAGTATTAATATGGGTACGGTGCAGCGTCAGACCTTCTGCGTGGCAGCTAAAGAACTGTTGGAGAAGGGCGACACGGTGCGTGCACGCAAGATGCTCGACTTGAGTGACGAGTTCTTCCCCGAAAAGAATTTCGTCTATGACAAGTACAGCATGATAATGGTCGACCTCTACTGCGATGTCTATGGTAAAGACCGTGCGACGGAGATTTGGGATAGCATTTACAAGTATTATAGTCAGGATATTGCCTACTACTCGCAGTACATCGGCACGTCGAAGTCGGCAGGTGTGAACAGCGTGATGCAAGAGTCGGCACAGTTGCTATACGGCTTGAACCAGCTGGCAGAGAAGGTGCTGTTAGACCAAGACCGTGCCGAACAGGCGATGTCGCTGTTGGAGCAGCATGGCTACAAGATGTAACATAACATCCTAATCGACAAATGAAGAGTCCTCGTTCAAAGAAGATAAAGAAGAAAAAAGTCAGCATAACCCTCCCCGAGTGGGAGGGTGAGATGCTGAAAGTCTACGCCAAAGAACATCAAACCACCTGTCCGGCAGCGGTGCACAAGATGGTGCGCCAGACGTTGCGGCAGTTCAGGTCGGAAAGAAACGCCTTGGCGAAGGCCGAACCGAAGAACCAACTCAACATTTTCGATTCCATACAGGTAGACATCTTCAACAATACCTCTAAAACAAGCGAATAAACAAAACATTAATAACACTATGAGACGAGTATCCTTTTTATTTCTGACGTTGGCACTGGCATTGGGGACAACAGCACATGCCCAAGAGTTTATCGAACTGGCTGCTGATGAGTCGCTGCCTTTCGAGTTTGTCGCCGCCGACGACTTCGAGAGCGAAGACCCCTTTGCCGAGGAGTTTGTCACCGAAGAGGCTGAGGCCGAGGAAGCGTTCAACCCCGGTTCCACTATCATCGGACACGTCTCCGACGCCCACTCGTGGCACATGTTCGACTATTACAGCAAAGATGGCAAGGAGCATGCCGTGGCGATTCCGTTGCCTATTATTCTTATCAACGACGGGCATCTCGACATCTTTATGTCCTCCAAATTCCATCACGGCCATGCCGACTATAAGGGCTATCGTCTTGTCGGAGGTGGATTAGAGAAAGAAGAGATTGTGTGTGTAGATGAGAACGGTGAGCTTCTGCTTGACGAGGCTGGCAATACGGTTAAGCCCATTGACCTTTCCATCACTAAGGTGCCAGCTGCCATCATGATTATCGTGGTGATGCTCATTGTCATTGTCATGATTGCCAAGAATGGGTATAAGAAACGCGAGAATCAGGCTCCCAAAGGCTTGCAGTCGCTGGTAGAGCTGCTGGTGGTGTTTGTACGCGACGACATTGTGCGACCCATGATAGGGGAGAAGCATTATGAGAAGTATCTGCCCTACATGCTCACGCTGTTCTTTTTCATCTTTTTTAGCAACTGCATGGGATTGATTCCGTTCTTCCCTGCAGGTGCCAATGTGACAGGCAACATCGCCATCACTGCCACGCTTGCACTCATCACCTTCTTCATCACCAACATCAGTGGCAACAAGCACTACTGGGTGGATATCTTCAACACGCCCGGTGTGCCTGCTTGGCTGAAGATATTCCCGCTGATGCCCATCGTCGAGCTGGTGGGTGTGTTCACCAAGCCTATCGTGCTGATGATTCGACTTTTTGCTAACATGACGGCAGGCCACATTGTCATCCTAGGCTTTGTGGTGCTCATCTTCATCTTCAGCAACACCATCTCGATGGGTGTGGGTGCCGGGGTATCGGTCATCTCGGTTGTGTTTAGTGTGTTTATCAGCGTGCTGGAGTGTCTGGTGGCTTACATCCAGGCGTTCGTTTTCACCATGCTGTCGTCGCTCTATATCGGCATGGCAGTACACGAGCCTCACCACGCCGAAGCCTAATCCGAAGCAAATTAATAATCCATTAAAACAATATTATCATGAAATCCATTAAAGATGTGAACTTCAAAGGCCGCAAAGTCCTTCTGCGTGTCGACTTCAATGTCCCCATGGACGATAACAAGCGCATCACCGACGACACTCGTATGCGCGAATCACTCCCCACAATCAACAAGCTCCTCGCCGACGGTGCTGCCATCATCATCATGGCGCACTTTGGTCGTCCCAAGAAAGGTGGTTTTGAACCCGAGTTGACGTTGGAACCTGTTGCAAAATACTTAGAGACGCTGATTAATCGTCCCGTGCTGTTCACTCAGTCGCTGCTTGGCGAGGGTAAGGTCGAAGATATGGCCAAGAACCTCAAGGATGGCGAAGTGATGCTGCTCGAGAACATCCGTTTCTATCCCGAAGAGACCAAGGGTGGTGTCGAACTGGCTGAGCAGCTTGCCAAACTGGGCGACTGCTACATCAACGATGCCTTTGGCGCAGCCCATCGCGAGCACAGCTCCACCGCTGTTATTGCCCGTTTCTTCCCCAACGACAAATACTTCGGCTTCCTGATGGAGAACGAAGTTCGCAACCTCGAGAAACTGATGCAGAATCCTCCGCGTCCCTTCACCGCTATCATCGGTGGCAGCAAGGTCAGCAGCAAGATTGGCATTCTTGAGAACCTTATCGACAAGGTCGACAATATGATTATCATCGGTGGTATGCGCTACACCTTCACCAAGGCCCTTGGTGGCAAGATCGGCAACAGCATCTGCGAGGACGACAAGATGGATCTCGCTATTGAACTGATGAAGAAGATGGACGACCACGGCGTGAAGTACTACCTGCCTGTTGACAGCGTGATTGGCGACAAGTTTGGCAACGATGCCAACACCCAGATTGTCCCCAGTGGCGAAGTACCCGACGGTTGGGAGAGCATGGACTGCGGTCCTGAGAGCTGCAAGGCTATCCGCGACATCATCATGAACAGCAAGACCATCCTTTGGAACGGTCCTGCTGGTGTCTTTGAACTCAGCACCTTCGCCAAGGGCACCAACGAGATAGCCCTCAGCGTTGCCGACGCCTGCAAGAAGGGTTGCTTCGCAGCTGTGGGCGGTGGCGACAGTGTGGCTGCCGTCAAGCAGATGGGTCTCGCCGACCAGATGAGCTATGTCTCCACTGGTGGCGGTGCCATGCTTGAATACCTCGAGGGCAAGGTGCTTCCGGGTATCAAAGCCATTCAGGACTAATTTTACAAGCCATTATCAATTAAGAAGAGCAGCCCGTTTGTGGGCTGCTCTTTAGTGATTGCTTGAATGTGTTAATGATTGAGTGGCTGGCGCGGTCAAATTACTCAAACAATCAAGCAATCAAACAATCAGGCAATCATATCTAAAGGGGTGCTATGAGGAAATACCGGACTGCGATATTGTTGTTCCTTGTGTTTGAGGTTGTCGCGGTGGCGTTGTGGTTGTCTACAGGCAAGCTGTTCCTATTGTTGAACTTTAGCTATATAGGCATTTGCCTTGGCGTAGGTTCGGCATTGACTACGGCGGGGAAGCGTTATGCCCGTCTGTTCGTGCAGTTTGCCGTGGGCTCGTACATTCTCGTTTTCTTGGGTCTGATATGTCGCGAGAATATGCAGATTGAGGGCTTTTGGTTCTACCTGCTCTCAGGTGTGGTGGGTGCAGGAACGCTACATTATGCCATTGCCAAGATATTCGGCCCGCTATTCTTTGGGCGTGGATGGTGCGGCTATGCTTGTTGGACGGCGATGATTCTCGACCTGCTGCCTTATAAGCGTCCGCAAGGTCCACGCAAGCACATCGGATACATCCGTTACATCGTGTTCGCACTCTCGCTGGCACTTGTGGTGATACTCTTTCTGATAGGCAAGGCCACACCGTCAGTGTTTTTCCGCCTCTTTATCATTGGCAACATAGTCTATTACGTGGTCGGCATCGCCCTCGCTGTGGCATTTCGCGACAACCGTGCTTTCTGCAAATATATCTGCCCGATAACCATCTTCCTCAAACCGATGAGCTGCTATTCGCTGTTGCGCATACGGTATGACGAGGATAAGTGCATCCATTGTGGCAAGTGCTTGGAGGTTTGTCCGATGGATGTGGAGGTGACCAACGACTCACGCAAGCGCAAGAACGCCACTGAGTGCATCCTCTGTCACAACTGTACCCGAGCTTGTCCTGTCAAGGCGTTGAAATAATAATGTGGTTGTACATCTTTCTAAACATGTTTGTAAATGAAACGTCTACTATTAATAATAACCCTACTCCTTTTAAATAGGATGGTCTTTGCCCAGTGGTCTGTGGGAGCCTATGGGGGTGTTAGTTCCACTACTATCGACCGTTCTCAGGCAGGTCGCATCGATGAGACATATAGTTCATTATTAGGTCATAACTTCGGGGCTAAAGCAACCTATGCCGTCAACCCGTGGTTCGCCATCCGTGCCGAACTTAATGTGATGCAGCGCAACCATCGTCTGCAACGCCACCTCGACTACCTCTCGCCCGTCTATACCGACCATGTCAACACCTATCTAACACTGCCCCTTATGGCTGATTTCTCCTTTGGCACAGAACGCCTGCGTGGTCATCTGTTGTTGGGCGGTTTCGCAGGCTACTGGCTGCATCGGCGTGTCAAGGGCGTCACTTATGGAATGACTGACTACGAGGTCTTTTTCAATGATTTTGATAATAAGCTTGATTTTATGGATACCGACCGTCGTTTCGATGCAGGGTTGGCAGGGGGCATAACTCTTAGCTATTGCCTTTCCTCCCACTTCACCCTCAGCCTCGACGGCCTCCTATACTACGACCTTGTCAGTCATCACAAAGGCTATCCCCAAATGCAAGACTATCGGTATCTTACCACCAGTACCCTCACCCTCGGTATTATGTATCATATCTCTAGAAAGGTACAGCAATGAAAAAAATAGTCATTTTGACAGTCGTCACCTTGTTCGTGCTCTGTTCCTGCCGTAAGGAGTCAGATTATGTGCCCTATATTGGCGAAAGCCACAAATTAGCATATAGTACATACGAAGAACAGTTCGTCTTTTTGTGGAAAAGCATCAGTGCAGGATACGTCTTTTGGGATGTAGACACCACCGACTGGGATAAGGTGTATAACCGTTACCTGCCTCGCTTTCAAGAACTGGACCGTCACTATGCCGACAGCGGTTTTGTACGTATCAACGAGTTGGCTAATCTCTATGGTGCTGTGTTTGGTCAAATGATAGACCACCACATGATGGTTGTCGTGCAGAATCTCCATCCTTTGCCTGCTGAAGAAGGTCGGCTTGTAATCGTTCGACCGGGACAGACGGAAGTGGCTGGGCGCGATTATTACCTTGAGTCCAATGCCAATGCCAGAACTCTGATACAGTCTTTCCTCGAAGATATCGAATCCGAAGGATATACGGTGTTGGCACACGAGTCGGGCACATTCCCATTTTACGAGGAAGCCATCTCTTCTAATGTCACCTATCACTATATTCTTTTCCAGTTACCCGATGGGCGGCTGGTGCCCTATCTTTGGCAGTCGATGGCGGCCTTCACGCCGGTCATCCGTGCGCTTGGAGAGCAGTCGCTGACAGGTGAGGGGGCCACGCTTCTCGACCATTGGCTGCGTGCTATCACCGATACCCCCCGCAGCCAACTGGCGGGCATTATTCTCGACAACCGGGTCAACAATGGAGGCTATCAGGACGACCTCGACTATCTCATTGGCACCTTCCTAAACGAACGTGCCGAAGTGATGCAGACCCGCTACAAGGAAGGCCCCGGTCGGCAGGAGTATTCCCCGTGGACACCCTATTACATTTACCCGAATAGCACTTACCATCGCGACATTACTGTAGAAAAGATACCCTACGTGATACTCTGCGACATCAACTCCGCCAGCATGGGTGAGATAGAGCCTCTTTGTGCGAAGCGGGTACTCCCAACAGTCTATACCATTGGTGAGCGCACCTATGGCGCCACCGGACCCCTGCAGCCCTTTACCGATATCAACCTCAACTATGGCGGCCCTTTCGGCGACGGCAACGACTATCGTGGACATTATGTCTACACTTCCACTTTCGAGGCCAGTATAGGCGGACAGGTGCTAGAGGGTATCGGTCACACTCCCGACCAGATAATGCTCCGCAAGGACTTTGCTAGCAGTTATAAGCCGCAACTCGATGCCGCCCTCAATTATATTGCCTCCTATTAGCGTTTATACTTTATCATGTCCTATGAAAAGAAAAACTAGTTTATTTCTGACGCTTCTGTTGATGGGGCTTGCGACTTCCTGCGTGGTCTATCATCCCCATAATGCCGATATTCCGCTGTTGCATGAAAAAGGGGAGATGCAGGTGGATGCCTCAGCCTCGCTCTCGGCGCCTCTCTTGGCACATCCGGCTCTCAATGCCTCTTTCAGTTACGCTCCACTGCAGGCTGTCGGTTTGCAGGCCTCTTTCAGTATTACCGAATGGAACACCTATTACGCTCAGGCGTTGGCTGGCACCTTTTTCCCGTTTGGGAAGACGGTGCTCGAAGGTTATCTTGGCTACGGATATGGCAACTCATGTAACAACAACATCAATACTATCAGGGATGTACATTATCGTGTAGACGGGCACTACAATCTATACTTCGGACAGGTCGACCTCGGCTGGGTGAATCTGGCTGATGGCGATATCGACATCGGTATGGGGGTGAAAGGGGGCTTGATGCAGTCGCAGTGGGAAAAGGTACTGCTCCAAGAGGATGGCACCGAGAAACTTGAAGAGACTCTTGATGCTCCCCATCTTCTTTTCGAGCCTCAGCTAATGTTCCGTATCGGAGGCCCGAAGTTGAAGGTCTCAGTCAATGTCTCCTACGCCTATCTCACCGACTGGCCCAAAGAGAACAACTTCTTCAACTACGACCGCTTCAGCGGCTCGCTTGGCCTGCACATCCGTTTCTAACTAATCAATCTACTGATTATGGGTCATTTTCTACCTATTACATTAGAAGAGGTCAAGCGTCTTGGATGGGAGCAGGTCGACATCGTTCTGGTCACAGGCGATGCCTACGTTGACCATCCTTCCTTTGGCACAGCCGTCATCGGGCGCACGCTCGAAGCAGCTGGCTATCGTGTGGCGATTATTCCGCAGCCCAACTGGCGCGACGACCTGCGCGATTTTCGCAAGTTCGGGAAGCCACGCCTCTTCTTCGGGGTCAATAGCGGTGTCATGGACAGCATGGTCAACCACTACACCGCTGCCCGTCGCTTGCGTCACGACGATGCCTACACCCCTGGCGGCCAAGCAGGTTTCCGACCCGACCGTGCCACATACGTCTACACGCGCATCCTCAAGCAGCTCTATCCCGACACCCCTGTCGTCATTGCCGGTGTCGAGGCCTCCATGCGCCGTCTGGCGCACTACGACTATTGGGACGACCGTCTGTTCCCCAGCATCCTCGCCGACACCCCCGCCGACCTGCTCAACTACGGTATGGGCGAGCGCACCACCCTCAAAATAGCCCACCTCCTCAACCAAGGCAAAGGCATCGAAGCCTGCCACTCCCTCCCCCAAGTGGCCTACTGTCTGACCAGTCCGACCACTCCGACTACTCCGACTATTCCGACTATTCCGACCAGTCCGACCATCACCCTCCACCCCTACGAAGACTGCCTCCGCAGCAAACGCTGTGAAGCCGAGAACTACCATATTATCGAGCAGGAGAGCAACAAGATAGTCTGCGCCACCCTAGTCCAGCGTCATGGTGACCGCCTGGTCGTCGTTAACCCACCCGAGCCACCCATGACCACCGAGGAGATTGATGCCTCATTCGACCTCCCCTATACCCGCCTGCCTCATCCTAAGTACAAGAAGCGCGGCACCGTCCCCGCCTATGAGATGATTAAGAACTCCGTCAACATCCACCGTGGCTGTTTCGGTGGCTGCTCTTTCTGCACCATCTCCGCCCATCAGGGCAAGCAGATAGCCTCCCGCTCCGAAGCCTCTATCCTCCGCGAGGTGAAGACCCTCACCCAGCGTGAGGACTTCAACGGTGTCATTACCGACCTCGGCGGTCCCTCCGCCAACATGTACCGCATGGCAGGCAAGGATAAGGCACTCTGTCAGAAATGCCCCCGCTACAGCTGCATCCAGCCCACAATATGTAAAAACCTCCTGTCCGACCACCGTCCTCTTGTCGACCTCTACAAGAAGGTCTCCGCCCTCCCTGGTATCAAGCATGTCTACATCGGTAGTGGCATCCGCTGCGACCTCTTCACCAAGGAGAACCACGGCTGGGACTACTTCCGCCATGTGGTGCTCCACCACGTCAGCGGTCGTCTCAAGGTAGCACCCGAGCACACCAGCGACCGTGTGCTCTCCCTCATGCGCAAGCCCTCCTTCAACCTCTTCCTCCAAACTAAGGCACAGTTCGACACCATCTGTCGTCAGGCAGGCCTCCGCTACCAGCTTATCCCATACTTCATCAGCTCCCACCCCGGCTGCCAGCTCCGCGATATGGCAGACCTTGCCGTCGAGATGAAGCGGCTCGGCTACCGTCTTGAGCAGATACAGGATTTCACCCCCACGCCCATGACCCTCAGCACCGAGATGTACTACACCGGCATCAACCCCGACACCATGCAGCCCGTCTATGTCGCCCGCCATCCCGACGAGAAGAAGGCGCAGAACCTCATGTTCTTCTACTACAAGAAAGAGTGCCAGGCAGCCATCCGTCAGGCACTCCACAATCATCATCTAGATAGTTATATTCCCAAGTTATTAACCCCAAAATATACATCATGAAAAAACTGGCAAAGGTCTTAGCATCCGCGATGCTAATATGTGCGACAATGTTTTTCGCAGGAAATGAAAAAGAAGAGGATATGCAACCGATTTTAGGCGTGGACAATTGGGTGGACCTTGGTCTGCCAAGTGGCCTGCTGTGGGCTACTTGCAATGTGGGAGCTAATTCGCCAGAGGATTATGGCGACTACTTCGCATGGGGCGAGACGCAGCCTCAGCCTAAAGGGGTCTATGAATGGAGCACCTATCGGTACTGCAATGGAGGTTACGGCCAACTTACCAAATACTGCAACTATTCAGCCTATGGTTATAATGGTTTCACCGACGACTTGACGACACTACAACCTGACGACGATGCCGCCACTGCCAACTGGGGTGATGGTGCCCGCACTCCTACAAAGGCAGAATGGCAAGAACTCATCAATCATACCACTGCCCAGTGGACTACCTGCAACGGGGTGAACGGCAGACTTCTCTCAGCTTCAAACGGCAACAGTCTCTTTCTTCCAGCTGCGGGCGGACGTTGGTTCAGTTCACTAAACGTCGCTGGCAGCTACGGCTACTATTGGTCGAGTTCGCTCAGCACGGACAACCCGAACTGCGCGTGGAAATTCGACTTCGCTTTGTGTGGCCAGGTCGTGGTGATCTACGACCGCCGTATCGATGGGTATCCAGTCCGTGCTGTGTGTTCTGCGCGTTAGAACCTCCACGGCCTGAAAGGCCAAAATCCATTAGCCCAGGGCAACGCCCTGAGTTCTGTAATTAAAAAACCGTCACCCTGAAAGGGCAAAAGCATTACGCTTCTGCCCTTTCAGGGCGATGACTATATATTCCCTTTAACTAGGGCGTTGCCCTAGGCTGGCAGCTATTGGCCTTTCAGGCCGTCAAACCTAGAGCGAAACTTCTTATTTCCCCTTCAACAGTGAGCCTAGCAGTCCGCGGCCGAATTTGAAGGCGGCGTTCACGGCTTCGCGTTTGGCTTTGGTGACAGCCATCTTCTTGATGCTGCCTAGGGTGCTGTTGTCGCGTTCGCGTTTGCGTTCGCGTTCCTCCGCTTTACGTTTGCGCTCTTCGGCGGCTTGCTTGCGCTCCTCGGCGGCCTGACGCTTTTCTTCTTCCTTGCGCTGCTTTTCCTCTTCTTTTTGTTGGGCAGCCAATTCCTTAGCCTCCTGCTCTTTCTGCAGTTTCTCGGTCAGTATCTCGTAGGCGGATTCGCGGTCGACGGTCTTGTCGTATTTGCCATACACCATAGAGGTCTGGATCACCCGCTGGCGTTCGTCGGGGGTGATGGCACCCGCCTGTCCTTCAGGAGGCAGCACCTTGGCACGTTCCACCATCGAGGGCATACCCTTCGGGTCGAGGAACGACACCAACGCTTCGCCCACCGCCAGTTCGGTTATCACCTTCGAGGTGTCGAACTCGGGGTTGGTGCGGAACGAGTCGGCAGCCACCTTTACAGCCTTCTGCTCGTGCGGCGTGTAGGCACGCAGGGCGTGCTGTATGCGGTTGCCCAGCTGTCCCAGCACCGTGTCGGGGATGTCGGCGGGATTCTGTGTGCAGAAGTATACGCCCACGCCCTTGGAGCGGATGAGTCGCACAATCTGCTCTATCTTCTCCAGCAGCGACTTGCTGATGCCGTTGAACAGCATGTGTGCCTCGTCGAAGAAGAACACCAGCTTAGGCTTGTCCAGGTCGCCCACCTCGGGCAGTTCCTCAAACAGTTCGCTCAGCAGGTACAGCAGGAACGAGGTGTACACCTTGGGCGAATTGACTATCTTGTCCGAGGCCAATATGTTGATAACGCCGCGTCCTTGGCGGGTCTGCATAAAGTCGTAGATGTCGATGGCGGGCTCGCCAAAGAACTGGTCGCCTCCTTGGTCCTCAAGGCTCAGCAGGCTGCGCTGTATGGCTCCGATGGTGGCGATGCTGATGTTGCCGTAGGCGGTGATATACTGTGCACGGTTGTTGCCCACCTCTTCCAGCATCTTGCGCAGGTCTTTCAGGTCGAGCAGCAGCAGCCCTTGGTCGTCGGCTATGCGGAACACCATGTTCAGCACGTCGCTCTGCGTCTCGTTCAAGTCCAAAATGCGGCTCAGCAGTATGGGACCCATCTCGCTCACCGTGGTGCGCAGCGGATGCCCTTCTTCGCCAAACACGTCCCACACGCATACGGGATAGGCCTTGTATTCAAAGCCACAATCTGCCAAGTGGTTGTCGGCAATGCTCTTCTCAAAATGCACGTTGCCGCCACCTGCCTTGCTCACGCCTGTCAGGTCGCCCTTGATGTCGGTGGCAAACACCGGTACGCCCATGGCGCTGAAGGTCTCTGCCAAATTCTGTAACGAACAAGTCTTGCCCGTGCCCGTGGCACCGGCTATCAAGCCGTGGCGGTTAGCCATCGAGGGGATAATTCCTAAGTGCTTTTCGCCGCTGATGGCGTTAAAAGGTGTACCAGTGTTGTCAATCATAAGAATGGGTTGTTTGATGTTATTATTCCCGATAACGCAAAAAGCGTCATTTTATTGTGTGCGTAATACAAAAACGAAATAACCAGACAATAACGTGTGCGACGCACCCCTCCCGATACCCCTGCGGGGTAGTTGGTGGATTCGTCATGACGGATGGCTATTGACCTGGAACCCCATCGGGGTAATTGTCGGATGCAATGTACCGCCACGCGCGCAGGTACTTCCGCAGGCGTTCCACGTCGCAGTCGGTCAGTTCGGGCAACCGCCGAATGTCCATATTGTCCTCCAAGTCGGCGCGTTTCACCATACGGCCTAGCTCGTTCTGTGCGGCACGGCGCACATAGTCGTCGTAGTTCTCCCCCTCGCGACGGGTCACGGCCAGCACCGCCTCCACAATCTCCTCCGTAAACCCCTCCTCGCGCAGATAGTCGACAGTTATGTCCGAGTCCTCAATCGTGTCGTGCAGCAGTGCCACAATCTTGGCACGCAGGTCTCCGCACCGTTCCGCCACCCGTATGGGGTGCAGGATGTAGTCCTGTCCGGCCTTGTCTTTCTGTCCCGCATGTGCCCGTTTGGCAATCAGCAGGGCTTTGTCGTATAGCTCGTTGTAGTTCATCTGTCGAATGGGTTTGGATTGTTATGATAAGGTTGTCAGTGTGTTATGAGATGGTTTGTATGTAGATTTGTTTGTGCAAAAATAAGCAATAAAAACCACACAAATACATTTTCTTACCGCATCTTACCGCATTCTACCGATTCTTACCGAAACTTACCGCATTTTACCGATTGGGGGGTCGTTTGCCGTTGGCTAGTCGGCCAACGT
>CAMZFW010000054.1 GCA_947306225.1 uncultured Bacteroidales bacterium | reverse complement strand
AGATTTTAGTGTTGATAAAGGATGAAAAAAGGGGTGTTTTTTAACATTGGAAAGGGGTCTTCAGGTTATCATTTTTTATTGACAGGGTTGTGAACGAGTTTTAAACATTGGGTTGTCGATATTTTTATTTTGCTGATTTATACTTAGGTATGTTTTCCAGTTAAAAACGTGTGAATAAGTTGATGGGCTTTGAGGTTGAATGGTTTGCGATTTTATCGTATCTTTGCAAAACGAAAGAAAGTTATAAACACATTTGGTTATGAAAGAAATTATTGCTATTGCCTGCGACCATGCAGGCTATGAATTGAAAGAGATAGTGAAAAAGTACCTTGGTGAGAAGGGCTATGAGGTGCGTGACTTTGGTACAAATAGCACTGAAAGTGTGGACTATCCTGATTATGCGCATCAGGTTGGAAAGGTTATTGACAGTGGAGAACTCAAGCGTGGCATTGTCATCTGTGGCAGCGGCAATGGAGTGCAGATGACGGTGAACAAATATCCTAATGTGCGCTGTGCGCTGTGCTGGACAGGCGAAATAGCCCATCTAGGCAGACAACATAACGACTGCAATGTAATATCGATGCCCGCCCGTTTTATCTCGCAGGAAACGGCGTTGGAGATAGTAGACGAGTTTTTAAACACTCCCTTTGAGGGTGGTCGTCATCAGCGTAGAGTAGAGAAGATAAAAATTTAAATACAGCAATATGGAAAATACAGAGGCTTTGAAACGGGTTTTTACCTGCATTGACAACACGACACTGGAGGGGAGTGATACACGAGAAAGGGTGGCGGCGTTGTGCCGCAGGTCGTTGGAGTTGCAGGATGCAGGTCGTGGAATAGGCCATGTGGCAGCGGTATGCGTCTATCCGGTATTTGTACGACAAGCCCATGAATTATTGAACGGTAGTGGAATAAAGGTGGCCTCGGTAGCAGGAGCGTTTCCGGCAGGACAGTCACCATTGGCGGTGAAGCTGCAGGAGGTGCAATATGCGCTGGATGAAGGTGCCGACGAGATTGATATGGTAATTTCGCGTGGTGCGCTACTGGAGGGCGACTATGGGAGGGTGCGTGACGAAGTGGCGGCCATCAAAGGATTGTGCACAGGACGGACGCTTAAGGTGATATTGGAAACGGGCGAGCTGCCTACGGCCGCACATATAGAGAAAGCGGCGGAACTGGCAATAGAGGGAGGTGCCGACTTCATTAAGACTTCCACCGGCAAGATAGCGGTGAACGCCACGCCGGAAGCTGCCGAGGTGATGCTGAAGGTGATTAAAAAACACTATGAGCGAACAGGAAAATGGGTAGGTTTTAAAGCTGCAGGCGGTATCTCTACACCCGACGAAGTGTTAAAATATGTGCAGTTGGCAGAGCAGATTGTAGGTGAAAAACAGATTACAAACCAGTTTTTTAGAATTGGTGCCAGCCGTCTTACGGAGCGACTGTTCGTGTTTTTAACACAGTAGTTTTTTGTCGAAGTGGATTTTTTTTCGTTATTTTGCATTTTTATTGTTAATTACGAATAATTATAATAAATGAAACCACTACAATCTAAAATGGCTCGTTACACCGCGCCGCAAGAGGCGAAGGCAAAGGGCATATATCCTTATTTTACTCCTATTTCTTCAGAGCAGAATACCGAGGTTCTGGTGGGTGATAAGAAGGTGCTGATGTTCGGCTCCAATTCGTATCTAGGGCTCACAAATCACCCCAAGATTAAAGAGGCTGCAAAGGCGGCAATAGACAAGTACGGCACCGGTTGTGCAGGGTCGCCCTTTCTGAACGGCACGCTGGATATCCATATCCAGTTGCAAGACGAGTTGGCAGAGTTCATGGGCAAAGACGGTGTGATGCTGTTTTCGGCAGGATTCCAAGCCAATTCGGGCACGATACCCTGCGTATTGGGTAGAAACGACTACTTGATATACGACGAGTTAGACCATGCCTCCATCATGGAAGGGAAGCAGATAACATTTGCCACCACGCTGAAGTATAAGCACTGCAATATGGAAGATTTGGAGCGTGTGCTGCAGAAATGTCCGCTGGAGGCTTCGAAACTGGTGGTGACGGACGGTGTTTTCTCGATGGAGGGCGATGTGGCTCCGATTGACAAGTTGGTGGAATTGTGTGATAAGTATCAGGCAACGCTGATGGTAGACGAGGCGCACGGTCTGGGAGTGTTTGGTCGTGAGGGTCGTGGTACCTGCGACCATTACAACAGGCTGCCGCAGGTGGAGATGGTGATGGGCACCTTCTCGAAGTCGCTGGCATCGGTGGGAGGCTTCATAGCTGCTGACAAAGAGACAATTAACTATATGAAGCACAGTGTGCGCCCCTATATCTTCACCGCCTCTATACCACCTTCGGCAACGGCGTCGGTGTTGGCGGCACTGCACATCATGCGCACGGAACCCGAGCGTAATGTGGCTTTGTGGGACAATACCAACTATGCCATGAAGGCATTCAAGGACTTGGGGTTTGAGATAGGGCACACTCAGTCGCCTATCATCCCGCTGTTTGTGCGCAATGCCGAGAAGACGTTCGTGTTGACGCACATGCTGTTTGAAGAGGGTGTGTTTGTGACGCCGGTAATCCCCCCCGCAGTGCCGTCGGAGGATACGCTGATACGGTTCGCCTTGATGGCGACACACACGCATCAGCAGATTGACTTTGCGGTGGAGAAGATTTATAAATGTTTCAAGGAATTGCAAATCATGTAAGGCGATGAAAGACATTGTAATCAAAAAGGTTGAAGGCCGTTGCGAGTTGCGCAGATTTATCAAATTTCCAAACAAACTGTTTAAGGATGTGCCCACATATATACCACCCCTGATGGGTGACGAACTGGGTCTGCTGACGGCGAAGAATCCGTCGCTGGACCACTGTGCCCTGCAGCTGTGGATGGCCTATCGCGGCAAGGAGATTGTGGGACGTGTGGCAGGCATTATCAACTATTCGGTCAACGAGCGTTGGAATAAGAAGGCGGTGCGTTTCGGATGGTTTGACTTTGTGGAGGATTACGATGTTTTTGCACAGTTGCTAAACACCGTTGTGGAGTGGGGTAAGAGCAAGGGAATGACCGAGGTGGAAGGACCGTTCGGATTCACGGACATGGACAAGGAGTGCTGGGTGATAGAGGGTTTCGACCAGCGACAGAATATCAGCACGTTGTACAATCCGAAGTATTATATCGATTTCATCGAGCGGGCGGGCTATGAGATTACCTGCCAGTGGGCTCAGTATCAGATACCTGCCTCACAGCCTGTACCTGACAAGGTGGCGCGGCTGAACGAGTTGATTTTACAGAAGTACCACTTGAAACTGTTGCGCTTCAAGTCGCGCAAGGAGGTATATCCATACGCACGTAAGTTTTTCCTTGCCATCAATGCAGCGTTTAAGGATTTGTACGACTTTGTGCCGCTGACCGACAAGGAAATTGATGTGTATATCAAGGAGTATTTCCCCTTTATTAACTTGGAGTTTGCCAATTTCGTGGTGGACAAGGATGATAATTTGGTGGCGTTTGGACTGAGCATTCCCGACCTGAATGCGGCGTACAAGAAGGCTAACGGGCATCTGTTCCCGTTCGGATGGATACATATTTTGAAGGCGTTGCATAAGTTCACCGACATTGACGCACTGCTGAATGGCGTGCATCCCGACTGGCAAAAGCGTGGCGTGCACTCTATCTATTATGCCGAGATGAACAAAAATGCCATCAAACACAATATTCGTTGGGCATACAGCAACCCGCAGATTATCGGCAATGAGGCGCAACGCATTTGGGAGACCACCTACCAGTCGTCGCCGATGATGAAGCGGGCTATCTTCCGAAAAGTAATGTAACCGTATATGAAACGGTTGCTTGTCTTAGTGGCGTTGTTGCTATCCCTTTTCGATGTGGGGAGAGCTCAGGTGCTGACTACGGCAGGGAACGACTTTTGGCTGGCGTTTGTGCCCAATCACCGTCAAGGAGATTTGACCCTGATTGTTTCGAGTGACCAGGCGGCGACAGGCACAGCTGTTTCGGCCGACAGCAGCTGGTCACAGACGTTCACGGTGTTGCCAGGTGTGGTGACGAACGTGACGGTTCCAAGCTTTTTAGAACTCGACACTGTCCAACGGACGGTCAGGAACAAAGGTATCCACGTGACCACCGACGCGAATGTGTCGCTATATCTATCGAACTATCTGCAGGCTTCGTATGATAATACTAATGTGCTGCCTACTAACACGCTGCGCAACCATTATCTGTTGCAGACGGTGGACAGCAACGAGTGGGACAATGAGTTTTGTGTGGTTTCGACAGAGGATAGCACATTGGTGAATATCAACATGTCGGTGTACGATAAGGACAGTGTGATGATTCCCGGAGTGACGTATAGCGTGCAGTTGAACCGTGGACAGGCCTATTTGGTGAGGTCGCACGGTGACCTGTCAGGTACTCTCGTGTGGACTGACAGCTGCAAGCGGATAGCGGTGTTTACTGGGAATATGTGTGCCTACGTGCCTGCCATTTGTGGGGCGTGCGACCACCTTGTCGAGCAGTCGATTCCGACAGAGTACTGGGGCAGAAGATTCGGCATTACTACGTCGGAGCTGCGAACTTCGGACATGCTTAAGATTACCGCCCTGCATGACAGCACAGAGGTTAGGTTTGACACCAATCAGTTTGTTCTGAATGCAAGAGAGAGCCGTATGTTTAATATTATCCGCCCTTTGAACGAGGCGGGTCTTTATCTCGAGGGTTCCAAGCCGTTAAGTGTGTTTTTGTATCTGAAGGGCTCGTTCTGTGCGGGAACGCTCGGAGACCCTTCCTGCACGGTCATCCATCCTATCGAGCAGCAGATATCTTATATTAATTTTGCCACTTTCAATACCGACCGTATTAGTTCGCATCATGTCAATATCGTCACGCGGTCGGTATATGCCAGCAACCTTTATATCGACGAGTATAATATCAGTCCGACCAATTTTCGCCCTTTGCTGGGTAACACGGACTATGTGTATGCACGCATTACAGTGGCGGGCGGCAGCCATCTGATACAATCGTTGCAAGGTGGTTTTGTGGCACATGTGTATGGCTTAGGTGAGAGGGAGAGCTATTCCTACGCTGTGGGAGCGACTCTCGACCCCATCAATCCTTATTCTTTCTTAAACGGTAGGCTTTTCACCATGTTTAACAACACGAACAGCACCTTTTGTTTGCAGGATGTGTTCGAATTCAGCGCAGAGGTGCTGGACGAGCCAAACACTACCATCGTGTGGGATTTCGGCGACGGCGACACCGCCACGGGCATCGCCGCCACACATATCTACCGGCAGCCAGGGGATTACATTGTCACAGTTCATTATACGCATTATAGCGACTGCTACGAGCCTACCCACCACGTTCACACGTTGCCCATACATGTCATTGACCAGGCATTAAGCATTACCGACACGGTGGTGTGTAGCACAGTCTGTCAATGGAACGGGCATCGGTACTATGATGTGGGGCAGTATTCGGTGAAATTCCAAACAGGTGATATATGTGACAGCGTGGCTAGGTTGAATATCAATGCGTTCTTTATCCCACCCAGCCCTATGGTGAGTTTCGAATACGACTGCGACGACCATGTGTGCCATCTGTATTGTTCGGGTGATAAAGGCTACATCCGATGGTACAGCTTGCCCCATAATCCTGAACTCAATGGGCACGAAGGCGATACCCACCTCGTTGTAACGCCCAATATTGCACGCGAATACCACCTTTATGGAGCTGATATTGACGATACCCTTTGCGCCTCCGACACCTCTTTTATTATCCCACAAATAGATGTGTTCCAAGCTCTCATTTCGGCCAAGCCCAGTGTGGTGGACCTAGACAACACCAGTATCTCATTGGCTGATGTCAGCCACCAGGCTGTGAGCCGGGTGTGGTATGCTGACGACAACGAGATAGGCAGTTCTCAGAAGGTGGTTTACGACTACCCCGTCTACCACGACTCGGTGGTCATCACCCTTGCATCTGTCAGTTCGTACGACTGCCACGATACCACTCAGATGGTTCTCCGTCTGCTGTCGAATGACATCTACGTCCCCAACATAATCACACCCTCGCAGCAGGAGAACAGCTATTTTCAAGTGTATGGCAGTTCGCTGATAGACGGGGAGATATGGATATTCGACCGCAGGGGTGTCCAAGTGTGGTACAGCAACGATATCCATGCCCGTTGGGATGCCACCTACGACGGCTCTCCCCTACCCCAAGGCACCTACGTCTATACTCTCCGCTACAGTCAAATTCCCGACACCGACGTCTGGCTCCATAAGATGGGTACCGTCACCGTCATCCGATAGTGCTGTCAGCTACCGTAATAGCTTCGCAATATCGCCACATTCCAATTCCCTGGTATCACCCTCTTGAGCAACACCGAAAGTTTCTGCTCAAAGTTGGCAACGCAGTAGCGCAGCCTAGGTCGTCGGGCATTCACGATTTGTTCCACCTTTTTGGCCATATAATCGGGCTTTAGACCGCCTATCTCCTCCTTTTCGAACCTCTCCCTCGCCCGAGCGAAAACAGGGCCGTAATCGGGGTCTTTTAGCGTCGCCTCAGAGTTCACGCGCACCGCTGTAAATCCTGTCGCAAAATCACCCGGTTCTACCAGCGACACCGCTATGCCAAACCGCTTCACTTCCGCCGCCAGAGTCTCTGAGAATCCCTCAATGGCGAATTTAGAGCAGCTGTAGAATCCTTGGTACGGGATTCCCTCAATGCCCGCTATTGAGCTGAAGTTGATTATCCTACCTCTACGTTGCTGGCGCATGTAGGGCAGTACCTTCTGGCACACGTTCACACAGCCGTAGAAATTGGTCTCCATCTGCAACTTGATTTCTTCCCACGAGGTCAGCTCCAGTGCGCCGCCCAGGCCCATGCCGGCATTGTTGATGAGCACGTCGATGCGTCCCTCTTTTTCAAATATTTCTTTAGTGATTTGCGCGATACGTTCCACATCGCGAATATCGCCTTGTCGATAGTTTATTTTGTTGTGCTCCATTTCCCTACGGCATATTCCGTAGACTGTGTGCCCATGCTCAGCCAACCGCTCGGCAATCGACTTGCCAAACCCCGACGAGGCCCCTGTGACGATGATTATTTTATTCATATTAGCTACTCTTTTGAGTTGCAAAAATACGAATAATAATTCATTTAGCATAAATTGGACGCACGTTTTGTTCATTTTTTCTTATTTGCCAGTATGAAATAATTTTTCCGCTATCCGAAAAAAATGTCGTATCTTTGCAGATTATTTTTTCGTATGCAGAGAAAGGATTCGATACGACAAAACCTCGACCAGTTCATCCGTAAGTACTACAAAAATAGGATGATAAAAGGCATATTATATGCCTCTGCTTTGTTATTGTCGTTATTTCTCATCATGGCAGTGTTGGAGCATTTTGGCTACTTCAGCACGTTGGTTAGGGCGATACTCTTCTGGTGCTATCTCTTGGCGAGTGTGTGCCTGTTGGTCTATTATGTCTTTGTGCCGTTGGCCAAGATGTTCCGATTAGGCAAGGTCATATCGTATGAAGAAGCTGCTAGAATTATCGGCAGACACTTCCCCGACGTGCAGGATAAGCTCCTCAACCTATTACAGTTGCAGCTGAAAGGCGGAGATACGAGCGATAATCTTCTGACGGCTGCTATCGCGCAAAAGACAGCACAGCTGAAACCCATACCGTTCCAACAGGCGGTAGACCTTAGGTCAAACAACAAGTATCTGAAATACGTGGCAATACCATTGGCGGTCATCTTGCTGTTGCTATTGGTCTCGCCATCGGTCATCACGGGGTCGTCACACCGAATAGCGCACTACAACACGCAGTTTGAACGGCCTGCACCATTCATTTTCGTCGTTGAGAATGCATCGCTGGAAGTGGCTCAACAAGAAGATTTTGAGTTGCGTGTGGCGGTGGAAGGCAACGCTGTCCCGGCCGAGGCATTTATTAATATCGAGGGCAACGTATACAGGATGCAACAGTTGGATATGACACACTACAGCTATCTATTTAAAACTGTGCAACGTAGCTGCGACTTCCATTTCGAGGCGGCAGGCGTGTCCTCCACACAGTACGTGCTTACGGTATTCCCCAAGCCCGCGGTGGTTGATTTCAGGGTGCTCCTCTCCTACCCAACTTATACAGGCAAGCAGCATGAGACATTAGCCAACGAGGGCGACATCGTTGTTCCACAAGGAACCTCGGTAAAGTGGCTCTTTCAGACAAAAGATGTGGACACGCTCTACTTCTTTGTCAATGAGAATGTAAAGACATTAGTACCAGATGCTAACGGACGGGTGTCGATGACGGCAAGGACGATGCAGTCGTTCACCTATGGCTTTGCTGCAGCCAACCGTTATGCGCCTGTTGCCGACACGCTGAAATACGCTGTCTCCGTTGTCGAGGATGCCACGCCGATGATTGCCGTGGTGGAGATGCACGACTCGGTGATGGATGACAGGTTCTTCTTCCATGGGCGCATCAAGGATGACTATGGCTTCACGAAACTAGAGTTTAAGATGGTGAAAACCAATGTACAGGACACCTCGGTGAAGGAGGTGGTAGCCTATGAGATCGGCTTGGGTAAGGAGGCGGTGCAGGAGTTCAACTATTCGACAACTCTGATGGATGTAGAGTTGGGGGCTGGCGACAAAGTAGTGTATTATTTCGAGGTGTGGGACAACGATGGTATACACGGACCCAAGTCTGCCACTTCGCAGCACTTCGAGTTGCAAGTACCTACTGAAAAGGAGCTAGAGAACATCCTTGACCGCAATAGCAACGAGGCGCAGGAGCACGCGCAACAGTCTATGTCGGACTTGAAAAAGATGCAGGAAGACATCAACGAGTTGATGCGCAAACTAGTGGATAAGAAGGAGTTTGACTGGCAAGACAAGAAGGATTTGCGGGAGCTTGCAAAGAAGCAGCAGCAGGTGAAAGAGATGTTGCAGCAGATGCAGCAGCAACTGAATGAGAATAAGAAACTTGAACAGAAGTATAGAGAGCAGAGCGAGCAGCTTTTGGAGAAGCAGCGCGAATTGGATAGGCTGATGAACGAGGTGATGAACGAGGAGATGAAGCAGATGATGGAGGAAATTGACAAGATGATGCAGGAGTTGGATAAGAAAAAGGTGCAAGAACAGCTGGAACAGTTGAAGTTGGACAATCAGGAGCTGGAAAAACAGTTGGACCAGAACATCGAATTGATGAAGCGTCTGGAGATGGAGAAGAAGGTGGAGGAGGCTATCCAGAAAACCGAGAAATTGGCTGAGAAACAGCGCGAATTGTCTGAGAAGACAGAGGCTGCAAAGTCGTGCGACGAGAAGGACAAAATGTTGCAAGAACAGCAGAAATTGTCGGAGCAGTACGATAAGTTGCAGCAGGAACTGAAGCAGATACAACAAGACTACAAGAAGATAGACAACGACCTGAATTTCAAGTTGGATAAAGATTTGATGAACAAGATTGACCAGAACCAGCAAGGGGCTGAAAACAGTCTTAACAAGGGTAAAAACAAAGATGCTTCGAAGCAGCAGAAGGAAGCATCGGAACAGTTGGAACAGCTGTCGGAGCAGTTGGCTGAGGCTCAGACCGATTTGGAGCAGCAGGACTTGGCGGAGGATGCCGAAGAGATACGCAGGTTGTTGAAGAGTCTGGTGCAGTTGTCGTTCAATCAGGAGGCACTTATTGGCAAAGTGCGCAACACCTTTATACAAGACCCGCAATATCAGTCTATCATTGTGGAACAGAATAAGATAAAAGATGATTTTCGTGGTGTTGAGGATTCTCTGCGAGCCATTGCCAAGAGGCAGTTGAATGTAGCGAGGGTGATTAATAAAAATGTGGGAGAGGTGAATAGTAGTGTGTCGCGTTCGTTGTCGGAACTGTTGAATATGAACCAGTCGTTTTACGGTACGTATAAGAATGCACAAGCCACATCATCAATGCAATATGCAATGACTTCATTTAATAATCTTGCGTTGGTTATGGCTGAGTCGCTCGACCAAATGCAAAACCAGATGCGTCAGAACCAGCAGAAGAAACAGAATGGCAATTGCAAAAATCAGAGCAAAAAGAAGCAGGGTAATTGCAGCAATCCTGGCAATGGCAAGCCCTCTGCTAAGTCAATGAAACAGATGCAGCAAGAACTGAACAAGCAGATGGAAGCTCTTAAAAAACAACTCGATAAGCAAGGCAAGAACAATAAGCCTGGCGACAGAAAAAAAATTGGCGACAAGGGCAGTATGCAGATGAGCGAGGAGTTTGCCCGCATGGCAGCGCAGCAGGAAATGATTCGCCGGATGATGCAGGAGTATGGTCAAGAATTGAAGCAGGGCAATGCAGGAAATGCCAAATTGGCGAGAGAGATAGACCAGATGATGAAACAGATGGAACAAACAGAGAATGACCTTGTTAATAGGGTGATTACGCAGCAGACTATCAACCGTCAGCAGCAGATAATGACTCGTATGCTAGAGCATGAGAAGGCAGAGATGCAGCGTGAAAAGGAGGAACGTCGCGAGAGCCACGAGGGTAAGGAAATGAACCATCAGCCCTCGGCAAGCGACTTGGAACAGTTCAAGCGTATGCAGGAGAAGAACATGGAGCTTTTCCGCTCCGTACCCCCTACCCTATCACCGTATTACAAGACAAAAGTGAACGATTATTTCTACAAATTCTGACAATTTATTTAAAAATTCAAAAAATTGTTGTATTTTTGTAGCACAAGAATAGTCAGTACGAAATAATGGAAAAGATTGTATTACATGTAGATAATGCCTATATGGTAGCGTTGGACAATTTTGTCAGAGCCATCTGTGACACAAACCATATAGGTAATTATTATGCCACTATCGCGATGTCGGTGGTCGAGGCCGTGAAAAAAGCTATGGAATTCGAGAAAGAGCGTCATCAAGCTGAATGTGTCGAAGTTATTTCTGATTACGATGCCCAAGGGATGTTCTTCTGCGTCCATGGTTCGGAGGGATGTTTCTGTACTGATGAGTTCTCTCTGATTCGAATGTTGGCCGATGCGATAACGGTGTCAGACGACTCCTCTACCCTACAGGTGTCTTTCGCTATCCGGGGCATCGACTGCCGAGAAGCTGCCCAGCGAATTTCTGTGTTGGAACATTTCTATCATGCTACATCTGTAAAGGTGTTACAAATGTAAATGGGGGTGTTTTTTCGCTGCGATAACCTAACGAGAATCAAATTCGCAATACGGATTATCTTAAAGGCCGTTTTTAAGCGAGAGAAAAGAAGGAAAAACGAGGATAAATGCCCATTAGTACGCTGAATTATAGCTTGTTGTGTTAACCTTCCAGAACATCAAATCACTGACCCTAAAAAATAATTACACTCTCCTATTCTATCATTTTCGCAATTTTTAGCACATGGCAATATATTTTTCTTCCGAGAACATAGATTTTGAGTTCGAAAACGAGTCGAATGTTATAAAATGGATTACGGCAGTTGTGCAAGCTCAAAATATGCGTGTCGGAAATATAAACTATCTGTTTTGCGACGATGCTTACCTCATTGGGGTCAACCAAGCCTATCTAAACCATGATACCTATACCGACATCATCACCTTCGACTACGTGGAGGGTAATGTGGTGTCGGGGGACATATTGATTAGTATAGAGCGTGTGCGTGAGAATGCTTGTTTGTTTGTTTCGCCGTTTGAGCAAGAATTGCTGCGAGTGGTAATACATGGTGTTCTGCACCTACTGGGTCAGGCTGACAAGTCAGACGAGGAAGCTGCGGAGATGCGAAAGAAAGAAGAGGCAGCTTTAGCCTTATGGAATACAATAGCTTAACATGTCTGTTTCGTGTGAAACAATGATAATAACTCCCCTACCCTATCTGTTTTGGCTATGATTTTTGATGCTTTTGATGTGATTGTTGTGGGCGGTGGCCATGCGGGTGCAGAGGCCTCGGTGGCGGCTGCCAATATGGGTGCGAAGACACTTTTGATAACCCAAAGCATCGAGACAATCTGTCAGATGTCGTGTAATCCCGCCATGGGCGGAGTGGCAAAGGGACAGATAGTGCGCGAGATAGACGCTCTAGGCGGCTGTTCGGGAATTATTACCGACCATTCGATGATTCAGTTTCGGATGCTGAACCTCTCCAAGGGTCCCGCCATGTGGAGTCCCCGTGCACAGTGTGACAAAGTCCAGTTCTCGCTTAATTGGCGTTACCAACTAGAGCAGACTGCCAATCTCTCCATCTGGCAGGACGAAGTGACAGGTGTTGTCGTTTCGGATGGGGTGGCGTGTGGTGTCCGCACAAGGATGGGGATAGAGATACAGGCTCGGGCGGTGGTTCTCACCAACGGCACATTTCTGAATGGAACGATATATATTGGAGAGGGGAATTGGCAAGGGGGTAGGATAGGGGAGAGGGCTGCCGTGGGACTCTCCGACCAACTGCGCGAAATCGGTTTCGAGGTGGAGCGGCTGAAGACAGGCACACCTGTCCGCATCGATGGGCGGACGATTGACTTCTCCTTGCTTGACCCGCAACCAGGTAATACCAACCCTCAGAAGTTTTCCTATACCGATACAGCCCCATTGCAGCAGCAGCGTCCCTGCTATATCGCGTATACGAATGAGCATACTCACGACATATTGCGCACAGGCTTTGACCGCTCGCCATTGTATACAGGGCGTATCCAAGGGCATGGCCCGCGTTACTGCCCCTCGATAGAGGATAAGATTGTCCGCTTTGCCGACAAGAACCGCCATCAGCTTTTTGTAGAGCCCGAAGGATGGAAGACCAACTCGTATTACTTGAATGGCTTTTCTTCGTCCTTGCCGTTGGAGGTGCAGGTCGATGCCCTGCATTCCATCCCGGGATTTGGGCAGGCGCAGATATACAAGCCAGGCTATGCTATCGAGTATGACTATTTCCCACCTACGCAGCTCAACTATACGTTGGAGACCAAGCGGGTCGAGAACCTATATTTTGCGGGGCAGATAAATGGTACCACGGGTTACGAGGAGGCGGCATGCCAAGGACTCATGGCTGGCATCAATGCGGTGCTGAAGATTCAGGGCAGGTCATCGTTTGTGCTGAATAGGACACAGGCGTATATTGGAGTTTTGATTGATGACCTAGTGACAAAAGGTGTTGACGAACCGTACCGTATGTTCACATCGAGGGCGGAGTATCGCATTCTGCTGCGGCAGGACAATGCCGATGTGCGGCTGACACCGCTGTCACACCAGATAGGACTGGCAAGCGATGAGCGTATGCGTAGGGTAGAGGAGAAGGTCGGTCACTCCGAGCGGCTGGCACAGTTTGTCAATGACACGTCTGTCGTCCCAAGTGAGGCGAATGCCATGTTAGAGGAGTTGGGTACACCTGCGTTGCAGCAGAAGGTGAAACTGGTAAACCTGCTGTTGCGTCCAGAGGTGTGCATGGAGAATTTATTGGCTATCTCACCTGCGCTACAGGAAGAGGTGGAGGCTATTCCCACAGGCGTTCGCGCCGATGCCGTTTCGGCGACAGAAGTGCAGCTGAAGTACCAGCGGTATATAGAGAAAGAGCAGGAGGTCGCTAACCGTATTCTTAAGTTCGAGAACGTGCAGCTGCCCGACAACTTCGATTATTTCACCCTTCAATCGCTCTCGTATGAGGCGCGTGAAAAGCTGAACAAGATGCGTCCACGCACCATTGGGCAGGCCTCGCGTATCAGTGGCGTATCACCCGCCGACGTGTCAGTCTTGCTCATCGCTTTCAACAAAATTTAGTCGCCGTTTCACGGGGAACACAGCACCTAAAAGTCATGCTCTATGATTTTTAGCTGTTGCCACAACTCGAATCTACGCGCGGTAAGATAACACCAGACGGCTCCTGCAACGTATGTCCACCGGACATCCTTAATCCTCTTTAGATGGGTGGCCGAAGGCCGGGGTATGAAATTAATTAAGAATTAAAAATTAAAATTGCTTCCCGCGACGTATCCTTAATCCTCTTTAGAGGAAAGAATACTTCTTGTGAATGTTTTCCGAAGTGGTGTGGTATATTGAATTGAAAGTCGAAAGTTGGAGGTTGTCCGACCGCGTCAGGACGCCAACAAGAATTTTCGGGCTAAAGGACAAATTTTAGGCTATAATTCTTGTAAGGCCTATAATATTCTGTAAGTTGTAGCGTTCAAAGGTTATAAACAAAAAAAGTGCATACACTGCGGCAGCCCGATAACAAAGAAAAATGGCAAGGTGAACGGGCGACAGATGTACAAATGCCATGTTTGCGGACGCCAATTTCTAGGAGGAGAGAGACGTGATCCAGAGAGGATACTGTCAGAATATTTGAGGGGGAAGCAGACATACAGCCAGCTTGCCGAGAAATACGGATGCTCAGAGAAGACAATCCGTCGATGCATAGACAAAGCCAAGCCTCGTATGAGGATGGAATTCTCACCAGTGGCGAATGTGGTCATGGATACGACCTACTTCGGGAGGAGGTTCGGCGTGATGGTGTTCAAAAACAGTCTGGACAAGAAGGTTTTGTTGAAGAAGTATGTCAGAAGTGAGACAGTGAGGGCGTATCTGGACGGAATTGCCGAGATAGCGCGTCGAGGGATAAGTGTGCAGGCCATTGTTTGTGACGGAAGAAAGGGTGTGGTACAAGCCTTCCCCGACATTCCCGTCCAGATGTGCCAGTTTCATCAGGTTAAGATTGTGACGAAGTACCTCACCAAGAACCCCAAGCTTGAAGCGGCAAAAGAATTGAGAGACATCGTACTCCTTCTTGTTGACAGTAACGAGGCCGACTTCACCGCCATGCTGGATAAATGGTACGCCA
>CAMZFW010000053.1 GCA_947306225.1 uncultured Bacteroidales bacterium | reverse complement strand
CTTACCGCATTCTACCGCATCTTACCGCATTCTACCGATTGGGGGGTCGTTTGCCGTCGCTAGAACGGCAAACGATCGGTTAACGAACGGCAAACGGTCAGATAAGTGGGAAGGCGGCGGGGTGGAAGAAGCCCGTTCGCGCTGTCGAGACCACGATGGGAATACAGAAGAAAGGCCGCCTCATAGGGCAGCCTTTCTTCTGTTGTCGACGGACTGGCACAAGGAAGCCGAGGGCAGCCACGGCGACCTTTGGAGCCAGACTATTTCACGACCAATTTCTTGACGGTGTTGATGTCGCCACCAGCCACACGCACATAGTAGGCTCCTTGTGCGAGCTGAGAGGTTGCGAGAGTCGTCTTTTCGGTGTTGGCCGGCAAGATGCTGGAAATGTGGACACGTCCGGCCACATCGATTACCTCCACTCTCACCTCGCCCGCGGTGGCAGGCAGCGTGAGCTCGACATCGGCACTGGTGGGGTTGGGGAAGAGGTGCACGCGGACATCGTCGCTGACGCTGTTGATGCCACTATATTCAGTGGTGACGGTGGCACGGTTAGACCAGTGTTCGCTGACAAAATTTGTACCACAGACAGCACGAACCATGATGTCGTATGTCGTCTCACCCGTAAGGCCGGTCAACAGGTAGGGATGGTGGTCAGTTGTGACTCGGATACCTGTACCGACATCGAAACCTAGAAGGCCCCACTCGATTTCCCATTCGATAGCACGACCGCCGTCGGTCCAATCAAGCATGACACTGTTGCCTCGCACGTCGCTGGTCACGAGATCAGTGGCATCGGGGCACACGTCAGTCATGAAGGAAATGGTGTCGCTCCATTCGCTAGGATCGTCGAAGCCTTGGCATTCTGCCTGTACGGCAGCATAGTAGCGCGTGTTGGCATCCAGACCCGTAAGCGTGTAACCAGCTATGGCACGCGTCTTATACACATCGTAATAGGTGTTGAACACATGCAGACGGTAGCCTATATTGTTTTCCTCAGGTACCCATTTAAGTTTTACGGAGTTGTTTGTGACGTTCACGACCTCGAGTCCCATCGGTGAGAGACAAGGCACATCGCTTGAATTGAAAGTGCCTTCGGCCCAGTTGGAGACACCCGTGGTATCGCATTGCTGCCGCACACGATAGACGTAGTCTGTCATGGGATAGAGCGAACTGATGGTGTAGAAGGTGTCGGTGGTGGAAATGCTAGAAGAAATCCAACTGCTACTGGACGCCAAACGGTAGCCCACATTATATCCTGTACCCGTGTTGCGCCAACGTAGCGTGACGTTGTGCGAGCGCACAATGGGCTCACGCAGGATGGGCGGGACACAACTGCTAGGACTGCAGATATCGAGAACCATCAGGTTGCGATAGCCGTAGACCATGGTGCTACCGGAGAAAGAATGGAGTGCACTAAGCGAGCTGCAGTCGGGGTTATAAATGTCGCTATACATTGTCAGCGACATCTGTGCGGTGGCTGGGGAAGTGTAGAAGGTATAAGAATAGCCTTGGTAGTTTCCGCTGTTGTCGTCGATGGCGATGACCACATTGCTCGAGCCGTTGTAGGAGAAGGGGCTGCTAAAGCGGATTTTGTTCCAGCCGGGTGTGCAGTTCATGTTACCCATGTAGACGATGCTCATGGTGGCTGGATCGATAATGTCGGCTTCCGAAGTGAAGCTGCTGAGAGTAGTGTGTCCCATGTAGATGGTGCAACCTGCCTTGGATGTGATGGGAGAGACGCCGCTATAATAGAAGTTGATAGCGGATATTTCGCCTGCGCCACTCAACTCGGAGCCGAGCACGATTTCCTGAGTGTAGGTGTAACCGTAACCGTTGTTGACCGGAATACTGTAGGAGGTGGTAGTGGTGGCCGGGTTGCCAATGGTGTCGTAGCGAGCATCGTTGCACATCAGGGTTGTGAAATTAATTGAGGGCAGCATCGAACTATCGTTTTCGCCACATAGACGGCGCACGGAGACCGTGTAGGTGGTAGACGGGGTAAGACCCGTGTAGTTGATGCTGTTGGTGTGCACCAAGTCGTATGTGAGATCGCCAGTGGCTTGAGAGCGGAGGGTAACGCGATAGTCGCCCGTTTCTAAGCCGTGCCACACAATGTGGGCAGAGGCCATCGTCACATTGGTTGTGCGTATGCCTGCCGGGCGTGGGCACGACATGTATTGGATGCTGACATCGTCGATAGCTGCCGGGCCACCAAGGAAGGTGCCGGGGGTTCCCGAACCTTGGTTGAACCAGAAGAAGACGATACGGTGGATGCCTGTAAGCGTGTCGATAATGGCGGTATAAGTGTTCCAACCTGGCTGGCAATAGACGGTGACAAGCGGGGTAAGGTCGTTGATATTGCCCCACGGCGACGTTAACGGGCTGCTGGAGGAGGGCTGCATCGGGTCGTCGGGTTCAACCATGAAGACTGCCAGTCCGTCATAGACGCTGTTGCCCTCGCGACGGCCACCCGCAGCGGCACGGAACGAGAGGAGGTAGGTGCTGTCGATGTTGCCAAAGTCGATGTCGCGATAGGCAACAGCATTGACTATCATGCCGGTGTTGGTGCTGTAGGTGAGACCGCTATCGGCCGAGATATACAAGGCATGGGTGCCAGTGGTGTTGTAGCCATTGGTGCCGTTGCCTGCTGCCGTGTCGCGGAACCAGTTGATAGTCGTGTTAGAAGCTGTCTGCCAGTTGTCCCACTCGACGGAGGTTTCGAAGTCGAAGAAGTAGGGCACCGTGGCAGGGTTCTGGAGGGTGACGAGGTAATAGGGAGCGCTCCACTGCGAAGTATCGCCTGCACCACAGATGCTACGGACATAGACATCATAGGATGTGGAGGGAAGGAGACCCGTGACGGAGAGGGGGTTGGTGGCGGTGGTCACCCGTGTGCCGGAGCCTATTCCAAAGCCGTGGAGAACGCATTCCACCTGCCACTGGAGCGCACCGGCGCGGTCGTTCCACGAGATGTCGGCACTGGTAGCATTGATGTTCGAGGCTGTCACCGCATTCGGGCGTTGGCAGTCGGGTATCAACTCTATTGCTACGCTGTCAAGATAGACATAGTTATATGTAGCACCGTCTAAAGCAGTAGAGACAAATGTAATATACTTGCCCGCACTTGTGACCGTGTCGAACGCCACCTCATACTCCAAGGGTATATCGGTGAGTGCAACCGTGTCAACGGGGTTGAAGGTGCCCAGGTCGCCCTGCGTAGAGCAAACACCCACAATGACCTTATGCGAATAAGAAATAGAGGTTAAATTACTAGACCATGCCTTGAATATCGTCTGCACCATATTGATAGGATAGGAGATGCTGTCCAATTCGGGCATGGAAGCATACACTCTGTTAGAAGCATACGAATACATGTACAACGTCTGACCTATTACCTGCTCATTGTTAGTGACATTGAGAATGTATGGGTAGCTACTGTATCCGCCACAAGCCCAACAGGCAGGACGGGCACCCGAACCCACGCCCCAGCCGGAGAAGTTCTGTGAGTAGGGGAGAAGGCTAATTATGCCGCATTCAGTAGTGAAGGAGGAGACGAACGACCAGTTGGAGGTGTCCGTATTGGCACAAATGCCGCGCACGTAGACATCGTACTGGGTGGAGTGGTTCAGACCGTAGAGGGTGACGTTCTGGTACATGCTGGTCACAACTGTGCCAGTACCCAGCGCGAAGCCGGACGGCCCATATTCAATTTCAAAATTGGTGGCATTGGTGTCTACCCAGCTCACGGTGGCGTTGGTGGTAGTAATGCCGCTAAAGGTTATATTCCTAGGTCTTGGGCAGTTGGGAATCACTGTCACCTCAATATCGTCAATGTACATATAGCTGTACGCGCCGTATGCGGCAAGGGTGATATATTGACCTGTGCCTTCATAGCTATTCAGTGGCACCTCCAACATTTCCCATGTGTTGGTCGTCGAAGGCGACAAGGAAGCCACCTCGGTAAAGGTGTTGAAATCGGTCGGGTCGGTCATCACGCCTACCTTGATAGAATAAGAAGACATCTGATAGGCGGCGAAACTCACTTGCAAGCTGTCGATACTCATTGACATGGCAGGAAGAGCCAGATATGTATGTGTTGCGGTACCCGAATTGTAGAAATACAACGACCTCATGCCGCTATTGGCATAGCTGGTGGTGACGTAGGGGTAGCCCGAACTCGAGAAGCTGTTGCCACGGTGCCAACAGTCGGTGATGGGGCTACCGCTGGCAGAGGATGCCGTGAAGTTTTCAAAGTTCTCCATGAATGGCAGCGTAGTTAAGGGCACACAGGGGGTGGTGAACTCTGCCTGGCCATACACACTGTCGCCACCACAGTTGGGCACAATGCGCAACTGATAGGTTTTCATCGGTTGGACGGTAGTTAACGTATATTGGTTGGTTCCTACGCCCGATGCAATGGTTGTCCAGTTAGTGGAATCAACATCCTTCAGCAGGACGTTCCACGATGTCTCCTGATAACCGGGAATCCATGACACCTCTACCGTGTCAGCTTCTACACGTTCAACAATGATGGTCGGTGCGGCGCACTCTGCCCGCACAGCACAACCATACGTATAGAAAGTAATCGAAGGCCTGTAATTGCTCGTGCCGGCATTGCCCGACGTGGTGTTGGAGGGAGTATACTGGGTGCCATCTTGATAGCGGTAGTTTGTACGAGTCACTCCACAGTTGGTGCTGTAGCCATAGAAACTCGAAATGCTGTGACTAGTACCGTTGGGCTGGTTCATCATCGTAGTGATGACTATGTTGCTAGTACCGTCCCACATGAACGGAGTGGTGAATTCATAGTGCACCGTGCCGCTGGTGTTGAGCGAATGAGTTGTCGGCCCATACACCAGGTTGGAGGCACGCACCGGCAACATATCGCCTGTACCCGAATAGTTAGACCTGTCGGTCATGCTAATATAGATACTGAACAATTTCTCATACGACGAGTTGTTGGTAAACGTATAGTCAACCCCCGTAATCGCGCCAGCAGTGAGACCCATTGCTACCAATTCGCTAGCCGTGTATATGCTTTGACATAGCGTATTGCCCCAGCTTGAGTTAACTGGCACACCCGAAGTCTGTGTCGTACCCGTGCTAAACACTACCGTGTCGGTAATCGATACGTCAACGGTCCCACAAGGCATAGCGTGAGTAGAAAAGACGATGCTGTCCCAACCTCCGAGGCTGTCATTCACACAGACGGCACGCACCCAAGCCTTATAGGTCACATCAGGTACCAGCCCTGTCACTAAGCAACGGCGTGTAGTAGTGGTGAAATTCAATGCCGAACTGCTCGAGCCACCTGCTGAAGGCGCACTACCCACACTGTCGACACGCACCTGATACGTATTCGCCAAGCTGTCGCCCCCACGCATATCCCACGTCAGTAGCATACCCGTAGTGCCCGTGTTGCTCACTGCAAGGTGATGCACATTCGGGCAGGCTGGCTTGCGCTCAATGATAAACTCGTCCAACGCGGCATACCACGATCCAGTGGTCGACAACGCACGCACGGCGATAAAGTTGGCGGGGCCATGATAGTCACTAAAGTCAACCACAAACTGATCCCAATCAGTGGAAACGATATTCACCGTGGCAAAAGAGGTGAACGTTGTAATGTCGCTCGGATTGGTCATCAAGCCCACTTCCAATACCGGCCGATAGGAAGTACTTGTAGCCTTGCCCCAAAATGAAAGTTGTATGTTGCGCATCTGCATATAGTCGGTATCAATGCCTGGCAGCGCGATACACTGGTAGGAGCCATACGTCCCCACCGAAGTCGTGTTATACCAATACAGGCCACGGCTGCCACCATTGTGCGAATAAGAGGTGCTCGAGCTAACATACGGATACCCAAAATAGGTGGTGCCGTCATTGATACGATTCCAACAATCCACAAAGTTGGTTGATGTGTTTCCACCCGTTGGCGTGGTTTCAAAGTTTTGGTAGTAGGGCAATGTAGTGAGAAATGTGCAAGGCGTGCGTACCTGGTAGCGCAATGCCATGCTAGTATCTGAGCCTGCACACACAGCCATAATCCACAGGGTATACATTGTATTGGGTGTCAACCCTGAAAAGGTTATCGACGTATCGAGGGCGGAATACACCGTGCCCATGCCGTGAGCCTGTGTGGCAGAGTCAATCTCCACCAACCACTCGCCGGCATTGCCGCCGGTCATATCCGACCAATAAAGGTCAAACGACGTAGTCGTCAGATTCTCAACATAGGGTAGAGCCGGCGTCGGGCAGGTAGGCTGCGTGAACACGATATTGTCCACCGCAGCAGGAGGGTTGGTGCCAGCCGAGGGATCGTTGCACCACATGAACACTAGCTTATAGGTGTCGGCGGTGGTGATGTTGAACTCGCACTCGTAGTACTGCCAAGCCGTCGACAAGTTCAGTCTGCTGGTGCCGTCGAGCGGTATCCAACCTGCTGGTGCCGTACTGAAATTGTAAGTCGCGGTAGTGCCATCGGGCAGCAAACCTGCCGTAATCGTCACCGAGCTAGGCACGAGAAACACACGCAGATAGTCGTAACTGCCCTCGCCGTAGGCGCGCCAATTGTACGACACAAAGTAGCCGCCCATCGACAGTTCAAACTCGCGGTAGGCATAGGTGATGCTCGTGACGGAGTTGCTATACACATTGGTTGACGAATCGACATTTGAGACAAACAGCGCACGGCTGCCCACATTGACGGAGTCGGTGCCGATGTACCATTTGTTGCTCTGGGAGCCATTGACAAACACCCAGCCCGCAGAATCGTACGGGTCTTCAAAATTGCAGGTATAACTCGAAACCTGCGCCCTTCCGACAAACGGCAGCAGCATTGCCACCATCAACAAAAGCCTATATAACTTCTTCATAATATGTAAGTTTTTTATTTTCATCCATACACCAATCCTATACAATTGGCGTTGCAAATATACACAAAAAAAAGCATTCAACGCATTTCTGCCTCAATTTTTTTTACAAAATAATATAATACATGCAGCCCACTTACCTCCTACCCCTCCTCGAAAGACACCCAGATTACACCTTCCGACACCTATTTCCCTTTGCACTTATCCGTCAGTTATCCGTTCGTTTGCCGTTCGTTTGCCGTCCAACGAACGGCAAACGGCCCTCCAATCGGTAAGAATCGGTAAAATACGGTAAAAATCGGTAAGAATCCGTAAGAATCGGTAAAAAGCGGTAAGATGCGGTAAGAATCGGTAACGGGGAGAGAAAAAGTCTGTATTTTTGCATTCCTGATAGAACCCGTAAAAAAATTGAGAAAAAAAGTTTGTGATTGAAAAAAAAAGTGTATCTTTGCAGGGTGAAAGATATGTTAAACACAAAAGACTTGCTATGAAAGGTTTGAAATTCAGTATTTTATTTATTTCAATATTATTTCAGGCTGGTGTGGTATGGGGACAGAGTATGGTTAGTGAGGTGCCTGAACACAAGTCGGACACGACCATCGTGCGGTACTGGAAGGAGGGTATCAGCGTCGTATACACGCACAATAGTGATGACGAGAACTGGTTCCTGCTGGTGGATTCGACGGTGTCGCAAGTGCAGAGGATAGCGGTACCGCCAGAGATGACCGTGAACGACTTCCGCATACTGCACGATAGTGTGTATTTTGGCGGACACTATGTGGAGAGCTCAGGGAATCAGCGTGGAATGCTGGCATTATTCGACATACAAGATTTTTATACAGGGGCAGGCAGTTTCAACTATATGAGGATGCAACCGACACCGATGCCTGACTGCTACCTTAACCTTGGCTATTCGACTTATGCCCAGAATCAGGTATATGATGTAGTGCGGTTGGCTGTGTACGACGATGTTCAGACGGGTCCGAAGATAGCCTATATAGCCAAGAATTATATTGTCGGGGAGACCATCATGCGCGTTGGAATCGGTCAGGCGAGCTATCCTTGGAACCCATGGAATAACCGACTTATTTACAACAAATATGCCGAGGAGGAGTATACCGACATCATCACTACGCAGAACTATGTAGTGGCAGTAGCGCGGAACAATGTCAATGCTCATCTGGAGATGAGGATATTTCCTAAGAGCAGCTTCATTACTGCCTTGATTCAATTTGATAATTTTCCAGGTGCGTTCTACTATTATAACAAGTTCGGGCAAGGACTTGCCGACTTGAAGGTGGACGAGAACGTGATGGCGACGGCGTTGGAAGGAGACGAGTTTGCGGTGGCATACCATTATACCGATTCGCCCAAAGATGGACTGGCAGTTAAGACATTCGGTATTAATACTGCAGGGACGGCATCGCTGCTACAGAGTCTGACCGTGCCAATTATTAGGCAGCCAGGGTCGAAGTGGAAGATGCGCGACGCTCGCTATTCCCAATCGAAGCAGTGCATAATGGTGCTGAACGACTGCGACGGGGGGACGGTGGGCAACATGGCGAGCATAGTCTACCAGTTCCCACTCAGTGACCTAGCGATGGGTATCACTTCCTATTATGGGCGTTATCTTGCGGGCTACGACCTGCATGCCATGGACCCATTTGGTACGGCAAGGAATCGTTTTGTCGCCTCTGGCAATACAACGGGGAGTGGATTCTTGTCGCTTTATTGGGAATATCTCTATTCTGAAACCTCTTGTGGATTGCAAGATGCCATATCAGGGATACATACTACTACGACTCTGTATGAAACATATATGGAAACAAACATAAATAACCCCAATCCAGATTCATATCTTGAGTATTTTGTCGTAGAAGAGATGGTACGGGACGTGATATGCAATCAAGTGCCGTAATATAATATAGAATATAAACAACATGAAAAAGATAACTATATTGATAATCGGCGTATTGGTGGCCAAGGGAGTTGTGGCACAGTCTCATGGTTTTAGGGACACTTCGTATGTGAGGTACGAGCAGTTCGACTATGACTCATGGGTGAAGGAGGATCCTAACCACCATGGAAAAATACTTGATGAGCCAAAGATGCCGACATCATTATTTTGCGGTTCTGTACTCTTGAATGACGATATACTTCAGTACAACTATACCGACGACTCAGCCGGTATGGAGGTGGTCGGACTGTCTGCCGCAGTTTTCTTCCAAAGAGGTCATCTGCGAACAGATGTGATGCCAGAGTATTTGCTGTTATACGAGGCCACGCCCGATTCTTTTGTGCTGAGGGGGCAGTTGCAGTGGGATGAGACCGACACATCTGGCCGACCCTATGCCAGTTGGCTAATTAATTCCACCGATTGTGGGGATGTTTGGTCAAGTCATGTTGGTACGGCCGATTACGGTAATATCTCAACTTACGGGATAAAGTTTTTCGACCTTTATTTTGACACACCCATCGTGGTGTACGATTCGTTCTATGTAGGCGGGACCTCCCGTTTTGATGGAGATTCAAATCATATTTTGAGTCAGTGCCACTATGTTACATTTAAACCATCCTTTAGTGAATTGGATTATGATTCTTCGTGTACTATTCCTACTTTATGGAAATTGTATCATTATCGCTTGGGTTGGACTCCGCGATATGAGTGGTACTGGGCACAATCGAACCAGTTCCTTATGATTTTACCGATTATCAAGGTGGTTGACACGTCGTTTGCCAACGCGCCGGCGTGTCCGAGGGTGACGGGGCTGTTTGCGCGGGGCAACAATACGGACACGGTGACGGTGCAGTGGGACCTCGACAACCAACATCGGGAGTTCGAGGTGTCGTACGGGCGAGAGGGAACGCGTCCTGACGACGGCACTATCGTGACGGTGAGCAATAGCAACCGCTGGCAGTTTGCGGACACGGCCTACCGCGACACGCAGATGATAACGTATGTGCGGACGGTGTGCCGCGAGTACGACACGTTGCGGTGGAGCGGATGGAGCAGCCCGGTGTACTGGCGGCTGCACCACACGGTGGCGGACACCACGCAGCACGAGGGGATAGCGGTGCCGGAGGAGGAGAGCGACCTGTCGCGCTATGTGCGGCTGATGCCGAATCCGGCGGGCGGGAGCGTGACGGTGATGTCGTCGTACGGCATCGAGAGGTTGGAGGTGTACGACATCCGAGGAGAGCGGGTGCTGGAGCTCTCAGGCATAGGGCGAGGCACCACGGCGGGCTTCGACGTGTCGAAGTGGGCGCGAGGCACCTACGTGGTGCTAGTACGCACGCCAGCAGGCACGGTCAGCAAGCGGCTAGTGGTGGAGGGGAATTGAAAATTGAAAATTGAAAGTTGAAAGTTGAAAATTGAAATCTCGCGGGAGCGACCAATTGCCCGCCACTGCGATGTTTCAATACTCAATTCTCAACTCAATAAAGGGGACTGAGAATTGAAAAAGTTGGCTTCTTTCTGAGTCAACTTTTTTTGATTAAGTGACGATTAAAAAATAAGATGTAACGATGAGTTTGATTAAAGTGTTGACTATTAAACCTAAAACATCTTTAAACATCAAACATTAAACTTTAAACATTACTAAGGCAGCCCAATCGGTACGATGCGGTAAAAATCGGTACAATGCGGTAAAATGCGGTAAGATGCGGTAAGAATCGGTAACGGGGAAAAAAAGTATGTGTACTTTTGCGGCCGAATCCACATTTGAGACTTCATGAGTATTGGAGAAAACAACATTTTCTCGTATATGACAATTTTTTAGTAATTTTGCAGCCGAAAAATGAAACAGAAACAGCACATCGCAACAAGTTGGTTGTTGTTGGTAATGACACTCTTGTGCCTGTCTGCCGAAGGGCAGGAGACGGTGACCAAATCGGGTACCCGCATCCGACCTTCCGACAGAAGGCCTGCTGTATTCCCCATCCGGACAAAGAGTGCGGCACCGCCAGCCGACCCTACGGCAGGCACCTACTTGGTGGTGACACGTCACGACCTGATGGGGCCGCTGCAACCACTGCTGCAATGGAAACGACAGCAGGGATACCGTGTGGAGGTGATATGCACCACGACCCACCTTCGCGACAGCATTCGCACACGGCTGGTGGAACGCTACGAGTCAGCCACTGCCCTACTGCCCGCACAGCGATACGTGCTGCTGGTGGGCGACGTGGACCGCATACAGGCGTTTGCCGAACGCCACACCCCATTGGGGCTGACCAACCGTGTGACCGACATGTACTACGGTGAATACACGGGAGACTACCTGCCAGAGGCATGCGTGGGACGGCTGTCGGTAGCGGACAGCGCGGAATTGGCAGCGGTGGTGGCCAAGATTGTAGCCTACGAAAAAGGGCACTGGGCCGGGGCTGCCCACCAACTGTTGTTTGCCGCAGGCAGCGAAAACCGCACCCCAGCACCCACGACCACCAACGGGCAGGTGAACTACCTGTCGCAACTGGCGGCGACGTGCCTACCAGAGCTGGACTCGGTGTGTTTTCGCAACCCGACATCGGCAGGGCAGACCGACAGCCTGCTACAAGCCTTGAACCAGGCGAACGCGCTGGTGAACTACACCGCCCACTGCACCACCAGTGGGTGGGAGAACCCCGACATCACGGCTGCCAGCATTGACACACTGGAGAATACCGTGCCAACACTCTATGTCAACAACTGCTGTCGGTCCAACGCCTTTGACGGCACCTGCTTTGGCGAGAGGCTGCTACGCCGCCCCACGGGCGGAGCAATAGGCGTAATAGGCGCTACCAACGAGACGTTGTGGAACGAGGACTATTACTGGGCAGTGGGAGCCAAATGTCCGCCGACGTTAATGCCCGAGTATGACAGCATACGGAGGGGGGCTTTTGACGGGATATTGTGTTATGCGACAGACGAGTCGGACTATTCGCTCGGCGCGATGATGCATGCCGGATGTCTGGCGGTAAGCATGGCGGGCTCGCCTTACGATGCCTTCTACTGGGAGACCTACTGCCTGCTGGGAGACCCTGCCATGACTCCGTTCTTGGGCAACAGCGACAGTTTGGAATGGACACTGCCCCACAGCCTGACGGCAGGCAGCAGCACGCTGACTATTGCCTGCACTCCATATACCCGCATCAGCGCAACCTACGACACACTGCTGCTGGGCACCGCCGTATGTGGGGATGACGGAACCTGTAACCTAAAGCTTAACCGAGCCCTGTCAGGCGACAGCCTCACCCTGACAGCCACACGCCCCGGAGCCATATCGCTAGTGGCGACACTGCCTATAGAAAGTCCTTTGGAAGGACGGCTGGCCGTCACACAATATGTACTGAACGACAGCGTGCTGACCGTCACCGTCAGGAATGTGGGACAGGCGACTGCCCGCCAGCACAGCCTGCAACTGACGCAGGACAGCTGCGACCGCTTGGCCGGAGTCGCGTTCGGCATACTGGAACCGCTGCTACTGCCTTGGCTGATGCCACAGGAGGACACCACTGCCACCTTCTCGCTAGGTAGGCTAGCCATTGGCAACGAACCCCTGCTGGCAGCCCTTCTAGTAGCAAGCGACAGCCTAGGGCAGCCATACGACACACTGCACATCACGACATCTACACCTGACCTGCGGCCTAAAATTGTAGCACTGACGGTGCTAGACAGCATGGAGAGGCCTGCTACAGCGTTGCTGCCCAACGCAACGTACCGACTGGCAGCCACCCTATCGCATCCTGCCGACTCCACCACACTGGAGGCAGGGAGCCAACATGCCACGTCGGCGGGCACGTACTGCCTCTTCCCTTTCACCGTGGAGGAGGGCACAGAACACATACATATCGCACTGACCACCCATAAAGACCATTGGCAACAGCATCGTGAGGGATGGCTGCTCCCCTACAACACCTGGGAGCAATTTGAGACAGGCGATTTCAGCAACATGCCTTGGCAGACGGGTATTCTATATCCTTGGCAAATCGACAGTAGCACGACACACGAAGGACACTATTGTGCCCGTTCTGCGACGATTAGCGACGCACAGAAAACAACATTGGAATTGGAGATAGAGACGTTGGCAGACGACAGCGTGTCGTTCTATTTCATGGTGTCGAGCGAGGCGCACGACTGGCTGTATTTCTATATTGACGGGCGCAGGGTGGGCTATTGGAGCGGCAACAGTGGTTGGCGACGCTATGTACGGCTGCTGTCCGCAGGAAGGCACCAGCTGCAATGGGTCTACCAGAAGGATGCTTCACAGAGCGAACGCGAGGACTGTGCCCGCATCGACGACCTGCGCCTGCCTCTAGCTATATGGGAACAGCCCTACGGCACATCGGAACGGGATAGCAGCATGTTGTCCCTGGCAACGATTGAGGGAGAAATGCCCTTCCGTGTGAGCCCCAACCCCAGTAGTGGCCGAACTTGCATCGAAGTGGCCGAATGCCCACAACCACGTTATATTGAAGTGTTTGACATCTGCGGAAGAATGATGGATAAAATTTTCATTCCATCAAATTGCAATTCGACACAATATTTTACCACCCATCTACGTTTTGGGGTCTATACATTGGTAATGCACGACCAGAAAGGCAGCCACGTACAGAAATTGATAGTAACGAAATAGCCCATGCAGCAAATAGACACGCTACCGCCTTACTGCTCACCGTCAGGTTTGACGGGAGAGATGCTCGTTGTTGACACGACTGGCGATTCGTGTGCCATGGCCGGCGACTCGACGGCTTATTGCTGCGTGTACGATTCCATATTCACACCTGTGAAGGAGGCTCCGCCTGTGGTTCGCAAAAGCATTTTCACCCATCACGAACTGGCGGTGCAGCACAACCATGAAATCGACATACACCACGAAGGTTCGCCCGGTTGGTTTTTCGGCTTTATCATACTGTCTATATTCCTTATCTGCACATATCTTAGACGGAAACAGATTGACCTAGTCACCCTGCTACAGTCGGCCATCGACCACCGAGCGATGGGACGCATGTTGCGCGACACCAACCTGACACATGCACCCGACCAGGCCCCCATCGCCTTGCTGATGCTGCTACCTGTCACGCTGGTGAGTTACTTCTTTTTCTTCCCCCACCCCGAGAATATGTGGAACGATATGCTGCAGTACATCCTCCTATACGCAGCCAGCATAGTCATCTACTTTACCCGTAACGGAATATTCCGCTTCATAGGCAACGCCTTCAACAATAGCGATTCGATGCATGTCTACCTATCCAGCAACTATATCTACCATCTGCTCTATGCCATTGCGGCAACTGCAATGGCGTTCTTTGTATGCTACACCGACGCTGTCGGGACAGTGTTCTTCTACATCTTGGCAGGAGTGCTGGCATTGCTGTTCACCATACGGCTAGTTAGGGGTCTGAAACTAATTTTAACATTTTCAAAAACCCCAAAAGTCTATTTATTTTACTATCTTTGCATCCTCGAAATTGTACCAATAATCGTCATAACAAAGGTTGTAGTTTCGTATTAATTAGATACTTGAGTTAATAGCACAGTTTACATGAAAATCAAAAAAATTCTGATTTCCCAGCCCGAACCCACCGATTTAGAGAAGTCGCCATACAAGAATTTGGTCACTAAATACGGAATCGATATTACTTTCTATAAATTTTTTGAGGTAGTAGGTCTCACCGCAACAGAGTTTCGTAAAAGCAGAATACATATCGGTGACTACACAGCCGTCATCTTCAACAGCAGAAACTCTGTCGACCATTTCTTCCGTTTGGCAAAAGAACTGCGTGTGACCATCCCCGACTCGATGAAGTATTTCTGTGCTACCGAAGCCATTGCCCTTTATTTACAGAACTACATCCAGTACCGCAAGCGCAAGATATTCTTTGGCAATCAGTACTTCTCGGATTTAATCGAAGTACTCCAAAAGCACCGTGAGGAGAAATTCCTCTTTCCATGCTCAGACGAAAAGCAGACCGAATACACCAAACTGCTTGACAAGGCGAAATTCAAATACACAAAGG
>CAMZFW010000052.1 GCA_947306225.1 uncultured Bacteroidales bacterium | reverse complement strand
TGAAGGATGGCGATGTTGTTAATCTTGGTATTGGTCTGCCGACCCTTATTCCGAATTTCCTGCCCGAAGGAGTGCATGTGATACTCCAGTCGGAGAATGGTATGATTGGCATGGGTCCTACGCCTGCCGAAGGAAAGGAAGACCCGTGGCTGATTAACGCTGGCGGTGGTTATATCACCTATACCGACGAGGCTAGCACGTTCGATAGTGCCACATCGTTCGGCATTATCCGTGGCGGTCACGTCAATGTGTCGGTGTTGGGTGCCATGCAGGTGGACGAAGAGGGTGACCTTGCCAACTGGATGATTCCTGGCAAGAAGACTCCCGGCATGGGTGGTGCAATGGACCTGTTGGTAGGTGCCAAGAAGGTCATTCTGGCCATGGAGCATACTGCCAAAGGCAACCCCAAGATTCTGAAAAAATGCACGCTTCCCCTCACCGCTAAAGGTCAGGTGAACATGATTATCACCGAGATGGGTGTGATGGAGATTACCCCCAAGGGCATTGTCCTCACGGAGATTAATCCCGAGTTCACCGTTGAGCAGGTGCAGGCAGCCACAGAGGCTACGCTCATCATCTCGCCCGACCTCAAGAATATGGAGTAAATAATAACCTCACATTCAATAAGGCATATTATGAAAAAAATCATCCTGTTGTTGGTAGCAGTCGTGGGTCTGACGGCCGTACAGGCACAGCAGCATGTCGAGTTTAAATGGCATCGTGCGTATGGTGTTGCGGGCTATGACTTCTCCACAAATATCAACGAACTGACCTACAAGGATAAGGCAACCTTCCATGACTTTTACGCCATTTATGGTTGGCAAATCCGTAAAGAGTCGGGCATTGGTTTGGGTGTGGAATACAAGATGGACATGACGGGTGGCTATTCGCAGCTGCCTATCTTCGTAGAAGTACGTAGCCATTATCTCCGCAACCAGATTACTCCATTCACATCACTCTACGTCGGTTATTCCATCCCACTGGGCATGACAGGCGGTACCGACAAGGTAACGCATATCCTTAAAGGTGGTCCGACATGGGGATTGAACGTGGGTGCACGCTATGCCATTCCTAACACTTTTGGTAAGTTGAGCAAATATGGCATCAGTGTGTATGTTGGTTATCAAGGCCTTTTCATGGACAAGGTGCAGCTGATAGAAGAAGGCCAGATACAAAATGCACTGCGCGTGCTGATGCAGAATGTAAAGTTTGGCGTTGGCTTCAACTTCTAATTTATGAAGAAACTGTCTTTGCCGTTCCTTGTGCTGCTGTGTCTCAATGCCATTCAGGCACAGCAGCATGAGGAAATGAGCAATTTGCGTATGGAACCACGAGCCAACGTGGTGTCCTATGATGAAGAAAACGATATTGAGCATCTCCGCTATGGGGATGCTTCTTCCTTGTTGTCTCTCGCCGAAGATTGGACGGTGACCATGGATAGCGGTCGCTATGTCATGACCTCCGACTATGAGTTTCCCCGTAGTTGGAAGGCATACCGTATTTTCTTCCGTATGCAGGCTCCCTCAGGCTATGGCCTTTGGATGGGGGATAAGCTGGTCGGCATCAGTCACGACTGTTCTGCAGTGACAGAATTCGACATATCGGACCTTATCCGCTATGGCAAGACTATGCCTCTTACTGTTCGTCATGTGGGCAGTGATGACGGTGCGCTGCTTGACCCATACGGCGTTTCGTTCCAACCCCAGTGTACCTTGCTCTTCAAGCCCTTGCTGAATGTGCAGGACTACACTATTGTGGCCGAATATTCGCCATCCATCCAGTCCGGTTCCTATACGGTGGAAGCCGACCTGTTCAATGTCAAGGCGAAAGGCAAGTGCTACTTGGAGGTGGAACTCTGGGATTCGAAAGGTCACCAGGTTGACAAGCTGGGCAAGTGGTGTTTCTTCGACAGTCGCAATCTTACTACACAGACAATCTCTTCAACTCTCTCCAACATTCTTCCGTGGAATGCCGAAGTGCCGCGCCTCTACACCGCTGTAATCCGTCTTTATGACGATAAGATGGCATTGCAGGATTTGGTGGGCACCCGTTTTGGTTTTCGTACCATTTCGTGCCATGATGCCTTGACCGTCAATGGTAAGGCAATCAATCTCAAAGGTGTAACACTCCAATTGAAAGACGACCTTTCTTCACCCGAAGCGTTCAAGCGTCTTCGCAACCAAATGGTGTTGATGAAGTGCAACAACGTCAATGCCCTCCGTATTACAGGTGGCGATCTTCAGCCCCGTCTGTTCGAGCTCTGCGACGAGTTGGGCTTCTATGTGGTGTGCGATGCCGATCTGTTCCCTAGCTCCTCGATGGGCCATGCTGTGGCTACCGATAACGAGTTTAGCGACCTCTTTACTGACCGTGTGCGTGCTCTCTATGGACAATACAAGAACCATCCCTCCATCGTCGCTTGGTCGTTGGGCACCAGTCCCGACAACGGCGTATGTATGCAGACCGCCTATCGCGAACTGAAGCGGCTCGACCACTCCCGTCCTGTACTCTATTCTGCCGCCCAATATTCCGACAATACCGACATTATCGCTCCACAGGAGTGCAATGTCGACTTCTTGAACCAGTATCTGGCTAAAAAACAGTCCCGTCCGTTGGTTATGCTCAGCTATGGAGATGTAATGGACAATAGTTTTGGTGGACTGAATTCGCTCTGGGATAAGGTTCTTGACCATACTGACATTCAGGGTGGTTTCCTCCCATTGAAAGATTGGCAGCCGTTTTTGTCGCTGCCTTATCTTGCAGAATGCAAGCATCTCTATCGTCCGTTTGACATCCATATCACCTCTACCAGTGCCGATGCTGCCGAGTTCGATGTCACGAATCTTTGCGACTTCCGTCCATTGGCAGACTACTCGCTCGATTATGTAATTGGCACCAACCATAATTCCAATATTGTGGCAGGCGATGTGGCTCTTTCGCTCAAACCTGGCGAGAGCAAGAGCATCAAGCTGAAAGTTCCCAAGCTTTCTTTGCAGGCTGACGAGGAGGTGTCGATTATCTTTACCCTTCGTCAGCGTGGCAACACCAACACCGTGCCTCGCAACACGGTACTCTACACCCAGCAGTTTCAGTTGCCCTCCACCCCTGCCTCTGCGCAACCATTCGCCGCTCAAGGCGACAACCTTAAAATTGAAACTGACACCCTCCACGGGGTACATATATATAATGATGTAGTATCATCAATATTTAACGACAGCCTTGGCCTCCTTACTTCGCTTTCATACAAAGGTCATCAGCTCATCACCCAGCCACTCCGACTTAATTTTATGCGTCCGCCATCAGCCAACGATGCTGTTGACCCCAATGGTGTCCGCCAGTGGATGCGCTATGGCCTAGGCCACATGGATTGCGAGGTGGTCGCGGCCAACTGCCATCGAGTCGATGGTGGTACCGTAGGCATAGATGTCATGTTCCGCTACAGCTCCGCAAAGCATGGCGACCTTTTCGATGTCCGTCAGACCTTTGTCGTTTATCCGACAGGCGACATTTTGATAAACAACAACATCACCCTGTCTGAACAGATTAATTCCGTCGCCAAGGTAGGCGTTCAGATGGGTCTGGACAAGCAACTCGATACTGCCGAATGGTTCGGTCGCAACATCGAAAGCTATCCCGACCGCCATGATGCTGGTCTCATTGCCCAGCAGTCGCGACCCATTGCCAGCCTGTTCCATCAATACCAGGGGGGTGTCCAACATGCTGGCAACTATACCGACACTCGCTGGGCAGCCTTCCGCAACGCCGAGGTAGGACTCTACGTCGATATCCCCGACACCCTCTGCAACTTCTCCATCTATCCATTCGATGATACCCAGATGTTTGGATGTCGCGAAGAGGTGGGTTGGCCGGGTGTTCATGAGCAGGACTTCTGGACGCTCAATGTCGATTCCCGCGTCATGGGCGTAGGTTGTATGCTAGGTGGTATTCCCACACCAGAAACTGCTTTGCTCAAAGCCCACAAATACCAATTTACCATCCATCTGCGTCCTTTCGATTGCGCAACAAGCCATGCCCAGGATTTCCGCGCCATAGCCTATCCCAAGGTGGTTTCTAGCGTTATCGAACCGCCTGTCATCAGCAAGAGCCGTGAACGTTTCGACGCGCCCATGTCGGTTGCCATCACCTCTGCCACTCCCAAGGTGGAGATACGTTACACTCTCGATGGCTCCATACCCACTGAGAAATCCCAGCTCTACACCAAGCCCTTTGCCATTCAGAACAGCGTATTGGTCAAGGCTCGTGCCTTCAAGAAAGGCGAGCCGCCCTCGTTTGTTGCCACCCAGCAGTTCACGTTCGACTATGTGCTTTCCACCACCTTTGCCCACAAACCTAACACGCCATACAACAAGAATGCATCCAAGGCACTCTACGATGGCGAGCTGGGCGATGTCAACGACCTGTCGCATGGCTGGCTAGGCTTCTCTGGTCACCCCATGCAGGTCGATTTAGAACTTGCCAAAACCATCCATGTCAGCCAGGTGGTGCTCCGCTTTGCCCATGTGCCTGATGCGTGGGTCTTTGCTCCCGCGCAGGTCGAAGTGCAACTCTCTTCCGACGGAAAAGTATTTTCAGACCCCATACCCGCTACCATTACCTACGATGCTGCCGCCGAAACCATGAACACCACCCAGCTTCAGGTCATTGCCATTCCTGCTGACCGCGGGGATGTCCGTTTCGTGCGCGTTATTGCCCGTCCCATCAACCGCATACCACAATGGCATCGTGCCAAGGGACTAAACCCATGGATAATGGTTGACGAAATAGAAATCAAAGAATCGCTAACCCAATGAGTCCCGAAATCTACACCCGTACCCAGTTGCTGCTGCAAGACGAAGGCCTGTCGCGTCTGCGCGATGCCCATGTGCTTGTTGTCGGTCTCGGTGGGGTAGGGGGGTACGCTGCCGAGCAGCTCTGTCGTGCCGGTGTGGGTCGGCTCACGATTGTGGATGGCGATGTGGTGTCCGCCTCCAACCTCAACCGTCAGATTATAGCCCTGCAGTCCAATATCGGACAACCAAAGGCTGAACTCTTTCGCCAACGTTTTCTTGACATCAACCCCGACTGCAAGGTGACCGCCCTTCAGGAGTTTCTTCGCGACGAGCGGACCGTCGAACTGTTGCAGTCCGAACATTTCGACTGTGTCGTCGACTGCATCGATACTCTCTCGCCCAAGGTATTTCTCCTCTATCATGCCCATAGTCTGGGCATCCCTGTTGTCAGTTCCATGGGCAGTGGGGGCAAGCTCGACCCAGCCCAAGTCCATGCTACCGACATTGCTAAGAGCCATACCTGCCCCCTTGCGGCCATGGTTCGCAAACGTCTGCACCACATGGGTATATACACTGGCATACGAGTGGTTTTTTCTACCGAGAAGGTTCCCAGCCATGCCATGCTCCAAGACCCCTCTGACAACCACCTCACCACACTTGGTACCATCTCCTATATGCCGCCTCTGTTTGGCTGCATTATTGCTGCCGAGGTAATCAAGATATTGCTGAAATAATACTCATTAACCGTAATACATAACAACGAAATATCATGCCCAAACGTATTCTTCCCATAATTGCCTGTCTGACGACATTGATGCTCTCCTCCTGCAAAGTCGATTTCAGCCCCAATGCCCCATGGCGCGATGTGCCTAATGTCTACTGTGTCATCGACCCCGAGGAGGACACTGTATGGGCACGAGTGCAACGCTGTTTCTTAGGTGAGGATAACCTTTACAACTATGCCCCCATTGCCGACTCCAACTACTATGCGCCTGACGACATCAGCGTTTACCTTTTGGCGTGGAAGGGTCGTCTGGAAGGTGCCACACTAGTGCCCACTAGTCAGTTGGTAAGTAAATGGCAGTTCACATATACTGAGCGTGCGGGCAAGCCCGAAGGCAATTTCCCCTCTGGAATACAGCCTCTCTACTATTGTGTACCAGGGGCCAGACAGTTGGGAGTCGACACTGGCTGCGTGTTTCAGCTGGTGGTGATTAAGAATGCTACAGGCGACACCCTTGCCTCTGCCACAACCAACTTGGTCGGCTTTCTGGATAAAACCATTCGTCCGCGCGACACCACCGAGGTCGTCCTCATTTCGCCCAATTCATCCCGAGCTCAAGAGTTCGGTTTCCGTGTGGGATGCCGTGGCGTTATCAAGTGGAATGCCCTGCCCCGAGGTCGTTACTATCAGCCTGTTGTCACCTTCTTCTATCGCAAGAATGATGACACCCTCAGCATCGACATTCCTGGAGAGCAGATGCCCGACGAACATGGCTATAGCACCCTCAGCTCCAAGTCTATCTCCATCAATCGATTCCTCTCCACTATCAAAAACCATCTCAAAGACAACACCGACAGCCTCTTTTTTGTCAACAATGTCGATGTCACCATACTTGTCTGCAACGAAGACCTAAAGGCATACATGGCCTCTCACGAAACCAATGCCACCTCAGGACAAGAATACTCCACCTACTCCAACATCGAAGGCGGAGTGGGCATATTCGGCTCGCGTCGCACCCATATCCGAGTCAACGTCCCCTGCGACTCCATCGGCACCCCCTCACCCCAATACATCGACTACGAACTCCTCCATCTAGGCGTCGGCTTCTACGGCAACTTCGACTGACCAGCGATGCGATTTTCACATTGTGAGTGCCACCGCACACAGGACATTTCGACTTGTACATTTTCTACCTTTTTTGAGTGTCTTGAATCCTCGCAAAGGTAGTATATTCCTACAAATTGGAAGATTTTATCCTGCAAATTGACCTATTGGCGATTTTTATCTGTTAAAATTTGTTCCAAGCACCTAGATTCACGAAATTGCCAATAAACACTGGCATTTCGGAGAATTTTATCCTGCAATTTGACCTATAGACCTTTTTTTCTGCTAAGAAACTAGGCTCTAGATCCGTCTCGTCTCGAAAGGTAGGGCGGATATTCTTTGGCAAGTCGGTGCGACCATTGAGGTCGGTTGGGAACCGATAATGTTCCAATTTGTGCTGAAGCCACTTTGCCCAATTCTCGTCCTCCCGTTTGTAGCTTATAAATGCGTAGTATTCTTTGTTGATGTCCATATTGCGGTTAATCGTAACATGTGCGTGTCGTTGTTTTTTTATCTATAGTTTTTTACAAGTGCCTGAATCTCCGCCTTTCATCCCATTGTTCGTCTGTCCCTTGTGCTAAGAAAACGGTGTTTGCTTACTCTAAGACCAGTCGAAACCCATGATTTTTGTATGGTCGATTTGAACTACCATTTCCGCGGACTGCCACCCTACAGCCTCGAGGTTCATCATCCCAACTGCCACCACGTAACACATGATCAGAACCATCAAACTGACATATTGGATTGACAGGCGGTGATATTTTGTAGAATTCTTGTGAAAAAATGTCCAAACACCATTCCCAAACATTTCCGCTCATATCGAAAATACCTAGTTCGTTTGGTTTTTTCTCTTTTACGGGGTGAGTCATTTCACCACTATTCTTTTTATACCATGCCACATCATCTATTATATTACTACCTGCATATCTATTGTTCATCTTCATCGCTCCACCTCGTGCTGCATATTCCCATTCCGCTTCAGTTGGTAGGCGAAAATGTCCTTCTGTAATAGTATTTAGTTTACGTACAAACTCTTGACAATCGTCCCAACTTACCCAATAGACTGGATAATTATCTCCGCGTCCATGCTCTTCTGTCCATCCATCTCCATAGGTTGGTTCCGATTTCATCACAGATTTCCACAAAGCCTGCGTCACCAACGTTTCACCCATGTAAAAGTCATTTAAAGTTACATTATGGGTTGGGCCTTCATCAGGCCATGCATCGTCATTGTAATTAGACAATTCCGGATTCGTTTTCTGTACTCCCATTTGAAAGTCTCCACCATGTACTGGAATCATACTGAACTCCACATCCTCAACTATGAACCTTTTTATTTCTCCCAACATTCTTTTCTTGTGGATTATTCGAAAACCGATGTAGCGATCGCTATTGCCAGGGCTAAAATCTCTAAAGGTAACTCGGCATTTTTTTTCACTGTCATTTCTACTACCACCACGGAATATGAATGCTTGGCCAAAGGATGGGTCACTAGGATTAGATTGATTGGAGTCGGAATAATAACCGAACTTTTCTTCACACCATTCACATACACTTCCGCTCATGTCGAATAAACCAAGTTCGTTTGGATGTTTACATTTAACTGGGTGAACTATGTCGTCACAATTGTCTCTATACCATGCCACATCATCAATAGAATTACTTCCTGCATATTTGTATCCATGGCTTTTTTTGCCACCACGTGCCGCATATTCCCACTCTGCCTCTGTTGGCAAGTAAAATGGTATGCCTGTCAGAATGCCCAGCCGTTTAACGAAATCACGGCAATCATCCATGCTTACCTTTACAACAGGAAAAAGTTCTCCTTGAGGAGACGATGGATTATTCCCCATAACCGCCATCCAAAGAGATTGCGTTACTGGCGTTTCTCCCATATAAAAAGCTTCCAGTGTAACATTGTGTACAGGACCTTCAATTCTTTCGGCATCTGTATCGTAGTTGGGCTCATCTTGGTCTTTTCCTTGCGCACCCATAAGGAATGTTCCTCCATTTACATATACTAAATCATAAGAACATCCCTTCCCTTTTATGGTCATCCTTCCTTCTCCAGTATCTGTCACCATCCAATTATCCTCGTTAGCATCATTATTACTAACAGATCCATTCAACATCTTTCTGATGTCTTCTATCAATACACTTTCAAATGAATGCTCATAGATGTTTCTGCGATTACACGCCGCAAATGCAAGATCCATCCAATCTGGCATCGTATTATTATCAATGGCGTAATATAATAATTTACCGCGTTTTTTATGTTTTTTAGCAAAGGCCACTTCGTCGGGAGCCCATCCAGAGGTAAAGGAACTTTTACTACCAAGATAAAGAAAAACATCTGAATTACATATATTTTCTGCAGTAATTTGGGGGAAATCTGCTCCACCTTGAAATGTTTTTTTGTCAAAACAACATTTCAGTCCAGCATTTTCAAGAGCAGTATATATTTCCTTTGCTATATCTATGTCATTCCATGAATAACTTATAAACACATCATATTTTGTCTGTACCATATTATTTGTTGCTTATTTGAATGCGCAGTTTTTTATTCAATTCATTCGTTACTATATTCTGTATTGTGTGATGTGCGATGGTATGTATGGGTTTCTCTTAGCTCATATGGAGCCATACTTATCAAGGCAGCGTCTTCGGGGTGTAAGAAGTCAACGGTTTCCTATCTTGTCTGTTGTTTTCGAAATGTGGGTGCAAATATAAGCTTTTTTTACGATTTAACGCTTTTTTAAGATAATGTTTATCACAATATAGTGAATATCAATGTTATGATTGCTGAGTTGTCTCTGTCTATGGAGGCCGAAAGAGTCATTTTAATGGATGTTGTCATACATTTTGTTACATTTTAACTTCGCTATTACTTGATATGACTATTGGTGAAATGGTTTGTTGCTTAAATACTAAAGTTTGACAAGTCGTTTTTTGCTCTAGGAGACTTCTAAAAACACCCCGTAGGGGTTTCCGTTTAATAGAAAACGTATTGATTAACAACATTTATACCCCGTAGGGGTTTTCGTTTAATCCATTTTTTAGAAGTCCCCTCTAGTTCTATATCGCAATCGCATACGGTTTTGGCGAGGCTGGGACTCTCTGTTTGCGGATACCTACGGCCTGAAAGGCCAAAAAGCAAATAGCCTAGGGCATCGCCCTAGGTATGGGAGGACGTGTTACCAACGCCCTGCAAGGGCATAATAATCACACTTTTGCCCTTGCAGAGCGTTAGCCGCGTACACCATACACCCAAGGCGTTGCCTTGGGCTACAGGGGTTTTGGCCTTGTAGGCCGTTTTGACGAGTAATCCATCATAAGCGTATTTGTACCCGCATTTACTTGTCAAACTTTAGTTAAATATATCGATGGGAAATCACGCTGTTTTAGGTTTTTTATTATTAATATGGCAAAAATGTTATTATATCAAAAAATATTTGTAATTTTGCATTTCAATTATAAATAATAAAGTATCAATATATCAATAAATTACACTAAATAAAATGAAGATAACGAGAGAAAATCTAGGAGAATTGGACCTTTGTATTAAGATTGAGGTTGCGGAAAGCGACTATGCAGAGAAGGTTACCAAGCAACTGAAAGAATACCGCCAGAAGGCCACCGTCCCCGGCTTCCGCAAGGGCATGGCCCCCATGGGTCTTATTCAGCGCATGTACAAGTCTGCCATTGTCGCCGACACCGTCCAGAACCTCCTCGGTGAATCTCTTTACAAATACATCGACGACGAGAAGCTCGAACTTCTTGGCTCTCCTCTCTCCAACGAGGAAAAGAACGGCACCATCGACTTTGAGAAGGGTACCGAATTCACCTTCTATTTCGATGCCGCTCTGGCTCCACAGGTTAATATCGACTGGTCGAAAGTCGACACTAAGCTCTGCTCCGTCAAAGTGACCGCCAAGGACATCGACACTCAGATAGACAGCATCGTCAAACGTTATGGCAAGTTTGAGACTCCCGACACGGTTGGCGAAGGTGACCACGTTTATGGCAAGGCCGTCGAGCTGACCAAGGAGGGTACCGAGAAAGAGGGTGGTGTCAACGTGTTCTGCTCGTTCGACCTTTCCGAAATGAAGGATGCCGAGTTTGCCGCTCCGTTCATTGGCAAGAAGGCTGAAGAGAAAGTCGTTTTCAACCCCAGCAAGGCCTTTACCGCCTCGCAGCTCGAGAAGATTTTCCGCCTCGACACTGCTGCCGCCAAGAAGTTCAAGTCTGATGTCGAAGTTACCCTTAGCGGTGTTTCGCGCATCACTCCTGCCGAGGTTAACGAAGAACTCTTTGAAAAGGTATTCCCCGGCGAGGGTATCAAGTCTGTCGACAAGTTCCGCAAGGCCATCTCTGCCCAGATAGAGAAAGCCAACGACGAGCAGTGCCAGATTCTCTATGTCAACCAAGTGCGCAAACAACTCCTCGAAAACTTCGACGCTCCCATGCCCGAAGCCTTCCTCAAGCGTTGGATTCTCTCCCGTAACGAAGACAAGAACGTCACTGCCGAGACCATCGAAGAGCAGTGGGCAGATACCTATGTCCCCTCGCTGAAATGGGAGATGATTGACGGTGCGCTCAACAAGATTAAGAGCATCGACCCCACCCAGAATGAGATAGTCGATGCCATCAAGGACATTCTCCGTCGCACCGACGGCGAACCACAGGAAGGTGAGACTCCTGAACAGGCCGAGCAGCGTCTCGAGCAGGCCGCCCGTACCATTGCCCAAGACCGTCGCAACGTGCAGCAAATCATCGACAAACTATATGTCGAGAAGACCTTTGCCCTCTTCAAGGAGCAGCTCAACCCCGAAGTTGAGAAAGTCTCTGCCAAAGAGTTTGCCGAACGTTGCAAATAACATACCGATTGTATGAATGCTTGAATGAGTGAAGGTTTGAGTGGCTGACGCGCCATGTACTCAAGCAAACAAGCAAGCAAACACTCGTGCAATCACGCAATCAAAAAGCCGTCCCGAAGGACGGCTTTTCAGTTTTTCTTGGGTTCGACACCGCAATCACTCTCTTCCGACTAGTGCTAGGGTTTGTTTTTAATTGTTGATTTGTAGGTGATTGCGTTATATTGTCCTAGATGGGCAAGCTCCTCCATAATCTTTTTTTTCTGTCCTTTACCACATCTTACCGCATTTTACCGCATTTTACCGAAACTTACCGCATTGTACCGCTTTCTACTGCATCTTACCGCATCCTGCCAATTTAGGGGTCGTTTGCCGTTCCCTGGACGGCAAACGATCGGATAACGAACGGCAAACGAGCAGTTAAGTGGGGACGCTTTTCCGCGTCGGCGGGGTGGGGGATTAGAGCACTTTCAGCAGCTCGACATCGAAGACGAGGGCGGCGTAGGGTGGGATGGTGTTGCCAGCACCGTGTTCGCCGTAGGCAAGGTGGTAGTGGAGGTAGAAGCGATACTTGCCACCCTCTTTCATCAGCTGCACGCCTTCGGTCCAGCCGGCGATGACCTGGTTGAGGCCGAAGTCGGCGGGTTGGTTGCGTTGGTACGAACTGTCGAAGACGGTGCCGTCGATTAGCGTGCCGTGGTAGTGGCAGCGCACGGTATCGGTGGCCTTAGGGCTGCGGCCGGTGCCTTCGGTCAGCACCTCGTACTGCAGGCCGCTGGGGGTGACGGTGATGCCGGGACGCTTGGCGTTCTCTGCCAAGAACCGTTCGCCAGCGCTCTTGGCTTCAGCACCTGCGGCTTCGGCTGCCGCACGCTGTTGCTGCTCCAGACGGGTGAAGAAGTCGTTCAGCAGATTGGTGGCTTCGTCCATGCCGATTTGAGGGGTATTGCCTTGCAGCACATCGTCGATGGCGGCGGCATAGTCGGCGACGGTGAGGCGGTCGCGCAGTCCCATTTCTTTCAGTTGGTGGCCGATATTCAGGCCAAGAGCGTAGCTTAATTTGTCCATTGGAAAAATGAAATTTGAGAGTTTAAAATTGAAAGTTATTTATTGTTAATAATTTATGTGTGTTGATACAGATTTAATGTTTTGCAAAGATACGCTTTTTTTCTTCGTTGACACAATAATTAATAAGAGGGTGCGTTTTAATAGCACATTTAAACATTATTACTTATGAAAAGAATTGTTATACTTTCAATCATTTTGTTGCTGGCGCAGATGCCGGCGCATGCCCAGTTAGGCGGACTGATTCAGAAGGCTGCCGCCAAGACCACCAAGGTGCTGGAGAAGAAAGCCGACTCGGTGATTAATTCGGCTATTGACAAACAGCTGGACAAGCAGCACCAGTCGAGCCAGACTACCGCCAAGCAGGAGGCTGCCCAGGAAGAGGAGCAGAGTTATGCCGCCATTATGCGGAAGATGCCTGCCCTGCCGACTGCGCAGCAGTTGTGCAGCCACAAGGAGGCGGAGATGAATGAGCAGGCACTGAGGCTGCTGGCCAGTCCGGTGACACGCTTCAACACACAGGTGCTCAGCCTTGCGACGCAAGCTGTGTCTATTTCGACCAACAATATGGACTCAGCCCAAGTGATGGATGCCGCCTATAAGTGGGCGCAGCTGTCGACTGGCATGACCAAGGAGGAGTTGGACCACCTAGCCACCCTGCCAGAAGAAGAGCAGGATGCCTATATTGCAGCGCATTATAAGCCGGGCACTGCCGAGGCCGCCATGACGAAGGAAGCTGTAGATGCAAGCAAATATCTGGAACCCTTGCAGCCCCTTATCGACAAATGGGATGCGGTAGGACGTAAGGTCGACCAGGTTTATGAGGAGGCCGACGCGAAGTGCAAGAAGGCGTACATGAAGTATTCGCCGATGCTTGAAAAGGCTTCAGGCAAGGAGCGTAACCAGTTGTTGCTAAAGTATTATAAAGATATCGTGGAATGGCAGCGTACGGCGGTGCAAGATGTGTTGAAGATACGTCTGAATGAACAGTTGCCAATTGCCGAAGAGATAGAGGCAAAAATGGTGAAAATACGTGCCGAGCATAAGGATTTGGTGTCGGCACTGCTCAACTATCCGCAGCTGACGGCATCGATGTATTTTGCAGAAGTGTCGCGTCTGCTCGACATCCCGGAGTATAAGGGAAATTGAGCCGTATTTCATTCTGACAGCATATTTTGAATAAACTGTACTTTATCCCATGAGCCGTCACAAAGTCATATCGCTGCTATTGTTGCTCGCTGTCTCATTCACAGCGCTGGGGCAGACCGAGATGGAAGGCAAAGAGAAGCCCAAGCCGAAACGGAAAGACCAGTCGCACTTCACGCTCAAGGTGTACTATTACACGCCCAACCTGAAGCTGAAGGACAACTTCATGACCGACTATAGCATAGGCAAAGTGTCCGGGGTGGCGAACCATTCGGCACTGGGGTTCTCGCTCTATATACCGCTAGGTCAGACCTTCTTTCTTCAGCCCGAAGCCTTGTTTTCGCTCACCACTGACTGGATGGCGGCTAGCAACGAGAACAGCATATTGGGCGAGTGTAGCTATGCCTTCAAACACCGTGACGGTATCGCAATGGACGTGCCACTGCTGTTTGGCGTGAAGTGGGCACCTTCCAAGATGCTCAGAGCTAAGGCGTATGTGGGGCCAATGTTTCATTTGGGCTGGCTACAGAAAGAATTTCAGTCGAACTTCAACCCCTACACCATCACCGTGGGAGGTGGACTCGACTTGCTGAACTTTCTGGCGGTGGACATGGGCTATATGGTACGGATGAAAGGTATGTCTTATACCCATCATTCACAATGGTTTGTGGCAGTGGGCATAGTTATGTGAAGATTATGAGCAGTTATTGGAATAGGATGTTATGGCGGAGTGACAGGTGTCGCAACGAGAATCGTGCTGCCCGTCGCAGGAAGGGGCTGTTGCGCTACCATTTTGATAACCATATCTTAATATTGGGAGGTGGCGAGATGGTGGTGGAGCTGTTGGATGCCATTGCCGCACGGCAGGACTGGATGGGGAAGAATGTGGTGGTGTTGTCGAGTCAGGATGCCGGGCAAGTGCGCGACAGATTGGCCACAAGGCTCTCGCCCGAGGCTCGCGAGCTGGCGATAACGGTGTATCACGGCGTGCGAACCTCCGAAGCGGAGTTGTTTTCGTGCCATGTGGAGCAGGCTTCGCATATATTCATCGTAGGCGAGGATGGCGAGGACGGGCACGATGCGCTGAATGTGGAATGCTGGACCAAGGTGAGGATACTCAGGATGCAGTCGCCACAGGTGGCGCAGTGCTATTTGTTTGTTGATAAAAATACTACCATAGAATTGTTCCACAAGTTGCCTCAAGAGGCGCACACCAGCGTGGAGACTACGATAGTGGATAGGGGTGGGGCAATGGTGCAGCAGTTGCTGATGGGCGATTCGCCACAAGCCCTTTCTAAGACCCTTGACCGCGGACTGATAACTGCCGGTTCCGACCGATATGTGCATTTGGTGGTGGTGAGCATGACGGAGATGGGCTATACTTTTGCTACCACTGCGGCACAGTTGTGCCATTTCCCCAATTTCGACGAGACCTCGTCGCGCCCGCTGCGTACT
>CAMZFW010000051.1 GCA_947306225.1 uncultured Bacteroidales bacterium | reverse complement strand
AGATACACACCAAGCGCGACAACTTGGATGTCTACAGCCGCCTGTACAACCATGTCGGGGTATACGCCGCCAAGGCTCACGACACGGTGAGGCTGAGGTCAATCCGCGTGCAGACCGACGACTATAGCATGGTGGAGATAGGTGCTCCGCTGGTGGCAGAGGATGTGCAACTGATAGCCGAAAAACACTCCACTATCTACTACCACACCTATATGGCGGAACGCTACTCGGAGAACACGAAAGACCATGGCATCATCTATGGCGGAACGCGCAACGGGGAGTCGCTCGCCAAGAAGCACCATCTCTTCGACTACAACACCGACGGCTACAAGATGTTCGAGCACCGTTATCGCCCTGCACAGCGGCTGCACCTGTCGGTAACCGCGGCACTGTTGTCGGCTGGCAGCAAACCCCTGTCGGGCTTTGGGTGGACGGAGAACCACTACATCGAAGATTACCCCTATCCCGATTTGAAAACCACGTTGGGCTGCTACCAGTTGACAATGTCATACGACATTATCTGCCGCAAGCACTTCGCATTCGGACTGGGGTTGGAATACTCCTACAACCGATTCAAGTACAAAGACCCCTATGTGGACTATTACTACAACCGCTATGAACCGGATGAGTTTGGCCGGCCTGACAACAACTATTTGGTGCCGATGGAGCCTCCCTACGGAGGGGGCGACTCGCTACAATACTGGAGCAGCCAGCTGACCGCCCAATATATCGCCATTCCATTCGGAGTGACCTACTATGCCGACAAGAACCACCGCAAGGGCCTGCATGTGGGGTTGGAGCTGGTACCCAGCTTTGCCATCAGCGATAGCAAACTGCACCGCCGCTACTGCCAATGGGATGAGCTGGAAGGCTCTAATACAACTGAAGGGTTTGTGATCAACGAATATTATCCCATCAAACTATACACAATGGTAGACCTCCGACTCAGTATCGGCTGGGGGGCATGGAGCTTTATGGTGCAGGGTTCGCCCGACTCTGCCAACTGGGGATTCAGAACTCCTAGTGCCGTGTATCCCTTCCGTATGGGTGTGAAGGTGAGCCTTTGAAAAATTGAAAGTTGAAAATAACATATAACAATGAGAAGTAAAAATGGAAGTTAAAGTGGAAGTTAAAATGGACAACACGTTTTGCGACAATACATTTGTCCCCTTTAACTCCCTATTTTACTCCCCCTTTAACTCCCCCTTTAACTCCCTTTTAAAATTGACAATTGAACAATGAAAAAAACATTTTTTATAATCACTCTTCTGTTGAGTATTGCCTGCCAAGGGCAGGAGAAACCCGACTTCTGGCACAGACCGTTTTGGCACAATTTCACTGTGGGGACGGAGTTCTGCCACACCGTGGAGCAGAGCTACCGGTATGGGAAAGGCATCTTCCGCAACCACCCCAACAACTCGGCCAACGTGGTGCTGTCGTACGACGTGAACAAGAAATGGACCTTTACCACCTTTGTGGGGTATTATGGAGCGTGGCGCCCCACCGAATACTGGGATTACGAGATGTATACACCGGTGAACGGCAGTTCGTCATTATCGGTGATAGAGAATGAGGCTAGTTTCTCATTCGGGCTGGAGGCAACGTTTCATTTGTTGCCCTTGCTGTACAAGGAAAGCACCCCCTTCGACCTATCGCTGAGCGCACGCGTAGGGAAAAACTGGCGCGACTTGGACACAGGCCTGGGCATCGGGCTTGGCTACAGCCCACTGAAATGGCTGACCCTCTATGGCAAGGCCTACTATGGGGCATTTGGCTTCCCCAACGGAATGCAGGAATCGGGATTCCACAGCCACCTGGTGTGCGGATTGAACGTAAGACCCTTCTAAAATTGAAAAGTGAAAATTGAAATTGGCTGACGCACCCGTCCCCTCTTTAGAGGGGTGGTCGAAGACCGGGGTGTGTTCATTTTCACTTTTAATTTTTCACCTTTCATTTTTTTAGTATCTTTGCATTCTAATTACAAACCTTACAAACTATAAAAAAACTCACACAATGAAGAAATTAGTATTATTAGCAAGCCTATGCCTTGCCGTGGTGATGTTCTCCTCATGCCTTGGGACGAACCACATGACCTACAACGCTCTCAGCCAAACTGAGGTAGTCCTTACTCAAAGCAACTTCAACGTGGTCGGCACAGCCGAAGGCAGCCACACTGTTTCCTACATCTTCGGGCTTGGAGGAACATCGAAATCCGACATCCGCGAAAACGCCGTACAGCAGATGTACAAGAATGCCAACCTGCGTGGCAGCCAAACCATCATCAACGTCAGCTACTCCACCTCAAGACGCAGTATCCTAGGCATCTATGTCGAGAAGACCGTGACCGCCTACGGTACCATCATCGAGTTTAAATAGGCACAGACCCTTGTGTCAGCCCAACAATAGAGTGGCTGGCACGGGAGTACGGGGCGTTCACGGGGGTATAGGGCGTACACGGGGGTACGCCCGTACGGGGAGGCTCACCTCGGCAATAAAAAATTATTTTTGCCGAGGTGAGTTTTTTTTTCTCTGTTTAATTAAAAAAGCGTATCTTTGCAACCGATTTGGTCACCCAAAGGACGGGTTCTTTTTGCTGTAAAGGCGTAAGGATATGTACTTTGTGTGTCAAAAGGGAATCAGGTGAAAGTCCTGAACAGTCCCGCTGCTGTGAGCTCTTATTGGCCACAGCCCTCTCAGGCGGAGAGCCTCCGCCGAAAAAGAAGGTCACTGTACGGCGCCATAGCCGTATGGGAAGGCCGAGGGTTGTGGGGAGCAAGTCAGAAGACCTGCCAAATCGTGACGGAACGACCTCCGTCGGTGATTAAAAGCTTTCGAGGAAAGAGCTGGAAATCGATTGTCGCCAACTGTCGGCACGTGCGACATCCCTTTTCATCTGTTTCATTGAGAAAGCTATTTTGGGCGGAGAGACCTCCGCAGATGACAATATGACAACAACAAAATAGTTTATACAATGATTAAAAAGATTACATTTTTCACACTGAGTCTGCTGCTGACAGCAGGCCTGTGGGCCCAAGTGGGCAACAACGACCTTCACCGACACAATGCCGGAGGGGCTAAGACCATCACATTTTCCGCTTCGGACATCCAGTTCTGGACTGGCACCGGCACCAATCAGGCTATCATCATTCTAGACTGGGACGACGACCCCAACAACAATAATATCGCCCTCGCATGGGGCGTGCACTGGAACGGCTCAGCCACGGCAACCGACCTATTGGACACCATAATGGCTTACGACAGCCGTTTCAGTTACACGCTGAGCGGGTCGCTGATGACCAACATGTCGTATAACGACGGGACTATCAACCCCGGCTCGAGCATGGGCGGATGGTGCTACTACATCAATGGCGACTGGGGCATGTATGCTTGGCCCAACATGCCTATGACCAATGGCGATGTTCTTGAGATGAGCAGCAGCTGCATGTGGACAATGACCTCAGCCGTAGCCGCCACCAATCCCAACCTTACCGCACCTGAAGATGCCACCATCGACGCTTCCGACATCACCTACTGGATTGGCGAAGGCCCCTTCGACATCATCTTCACCGTCAACTGGCCCGATACCGCGCTGGCATGGGGCTACCATTTCAGCGCACGCAGCACCAACCTGCAGAGCGTGATGAACGACATTGCCGCCGAAGACCCTCGTCTGGTGTTTGAATACGGCAGCTACGGCATCGACGACATCCTCTTCATTGAGAACGGCGACACCTTGCGCAAGGGCGCATCCAGTTGGTGGGAGCATTCTCTGAACGGCTCAATGTCGAGTGGCTTGAGCCAACAGCTCAACGACGGCGACTTCAGCCGCTGGGCCGACCCCACTGCGGGTGTGCTGGCGGACAGCACCTACGACTCGGTCTGGAACTACTGGATGTACACCTATGCCTATCCGCAAACCATCTACCCTGTCAGCGCTCCTACCCCCACTGATGCCACCATCAACACTGCCGACCTAGTCTACTGGGTGGGCGAAGGCAGCAACGAGCTGACCTTTGTGGTCAACTGGGCCGACACCGCGCTGGCATGGGGCTACCGCTTTGCCAACGACAGCGTGACGCTCGCCACGGTGATGGACGACATCGCCACCGCCGACCCCCGTTTCAGCTATAGCGGCGAGGGTATGGTGAATGATATCTACTTCGTGGAACACGGCGACACCCTGCGCATCACCCCTGGCAACTGGTGGAGCCATCTACTGAACGGAACGACCTCGGCAGGCATGGGACAATGGATGCACAACGGCGATTTCAGCCGCTGGGCCGACCCCGCCGCCGGTGTGGTGGTTGACAGCATCTACCATTCCGACTGGAACTGGTGGGAATACATCTATGCATACACGCAGACCATCCATCCCGTCAGCAATCCCGCACCGCAGAGTGCCACCATCAGTGCCGACGACATCCGCTACTGGGTGGGCGAAGGCGAGAACCAGCTCATCTTTGTGGTCAACTGGCCTGGCACAGCTCTGGCATGGGGCTATCGTTTTGACGGCAACGCCACGGTGCAGGATGCCATGGACGCCATTGCCGCCGACGACAGCCGCTTCTCTTACGAAACTGGCGACTGGGGTGTCGACGACATCCTCTTCGTTGAGAACGGCGACACGTTACACAAAGCCGCCTACAGCTGGTGGGAGCACACGATGAATGGCGTGATGTCGGCTGGGATGTACCAGCAGCTGAGCGACGGCGATTTCAGCCGTTGGGCCGACCCGACGGCAGGCGTAGCAGTGGACAGCACCTACGACAGCGACTGGAACTACTGGATGTACACTTACGCCTACCCACAGACCATCATCCCCGTGAGCGACCCCAACGAGCCTGAAGTAGGACCATTCTGCGGTATTGTAGGCACCGAGGGCTGCACTGCCGTGAAATATGACGACACACGCATCAAAGGCTGGGCAACTGGCTGCACCGTAGTGCGCGGCTCGAGCAACTTAACTGACCCTGAGGCAGCAGCCGTGACCTACGGCAATGACCAAGACGCCGTGGGAGCCGCCACCGCCAATACAATGGACGTGGTTAGCCTCGGCGACGGTGGTATGGCTACCCTGACCTTTGCCACCCCCATAGCTAATGGCGACGGCTACGACTTTGCCGTGTTCGAAAACTCGTTCAACGACTACTTCCTCGAACTGGCCGTGGTGGAGGTGAGCTCCGACGGTGAGCATTTTGTTCGCTTCCCTGCCACCTCACTGACGCAGACCCACACGCAAATCACCGAGCGGGTTGACCCCACCTTTATCAACAATCTGGCCGGTAAGTACCGTGTAGGCTACGGTACACCGTTTGACTTAGACGACCTGCGCGACAGTGCCAATATCGACCTCAACAGCATCACCCACGTACGAGTCATTGACGTGGTGGGCAGCATCGACCCACAATATGGCACCTACGATGCATTCGGCCACCTGATTAACGACCCCTTCCCCACCATTACCCATAGTGCCGGCTTCGACCTTGACGGCGTAGCCGTGCTAAACGACGGAACAACGGGCATCAACTCCGTGGCTAATAACGCCGTGTGCCTCTACCCCAATCCTGCCAACCACAGCGTAGTTGCCACCTTTGAAGCACAGTCCAAACACACTACAATAGCCCTTTACGACATGACGGGCCGCATAGTCGCCACCATTCCTGTCGAAGCAGGTGCCACAACCATCACCCTCAACACCGCCAACCTTGCCAATGGTGTTTATATGCTCCATATAGCAGGCAACGTCGAGAAACTGGTAATCCGTCACTAACACTCATTCTCATCAATCAATCTTTATGCCGGGCGGTCGCCCAACTTGGGACGACCGCCTTTTTTTTGAAGGCAGTAAGAAGTTCGAACTATGAACTAAGAAGGCAAGCGGCAGCCTATTTTCAATTTTCAATTATCAATTTTCAATTCCCATGGAAATAGTTCCTTTCAGCATCACCAAGCGCGACGGGCAGCAGGTGCGCTTCTCGCTCGATAAGATTATGAACGCCATCATCAAGGCGTTCAAGTCAGTAGACGAACCCGTCGACCTCGCCGCATTGAGCAAGATAATCACCCACCTCGACATCCACGAGGGCATCACCGTTGAGGACATCCAGAACCAAGTGGAGGTGTCGCTCATGAAAGAGGGCTACTACAAAGTGGCCAAGTCGTTCATGCTATACCGCCAGCGTCATACCGAGGACCGTGAAACGCTGGAGAAGCTGAACTTCCTCGTGGACTATATGCGTGCCGAAAATGCCGCCTCGGGCAGCAAATACGACGCCAACGCCAACGTGGAGCACAAGAACATCGCCACCCTTATTGGCGAACTGCCTAAGGCCAGCTTTATTCGCCTGAACCGACGCCTGCTCACCGACCGTATCAAGAAACTCTACGGTAAGGAACTCGCCACCCAATACCTCGACCTGCTGACGCACCATTTCATCTACAAGAACGACGAGACCTCGTTGGCAAACTATTGCGCCAGTATCACCATGTATCCGTGGCTTCTCGACGGCACCGCCTCCATCGGAGGCAATTCCAAAGCTCCGACAAACCTGAAGAGCTTCTGTGGTGGCTTTGTCAATATGGTATTCATGGTGTCGAGTATGCTCAGCGGTGCCTGTGCCACGCCCGAGTTCCTCATGTACCTCAACCATTTCATTGCATTGGAATACGGCAAAGAGTACTGGAAAGAACCTGACCGCGTGGTCGACCTATCCACCAAGCAGCGTACCATCGACAAGGTCATCACCGACTGTTTTGAACAGATTGTCTACACCCTCAACCAGCCCACCGGAGCCCGCAACTATCAGGCTGTGTTTTGGAACATTGCCTACTACGACCGCTACTACTTTGAAAGCCTTTTTGGCGACTTCGTCTTCCCCGACGGAAGCAAGCCCGATTGGGAAAGCCTGTCGTGGCTGCAGAAACGGTTTATGAAGTGGTTCAACAAGGAACGCACCAAGTCGCTCCTCACCTTTCCCGTGGAGACGATGGCACTATTGAGCGATAGAACATACCCCGCCGCTGACGCGGCACCCCTCTCAAGAGGGGAATGCGACTGCCGCGACCAAGAATGGGCCGACTTCACCGCCGAGATGTACGCCGAGGGGCATTCATTCTTCACCTATCTGAGCGACAACGCCGACTCGCTCTCCAGCTGCTGCCGCCTGCGCAATGAGATTACCGACAACGAGTTCAGCTACACCCTCGGGGCTGGCGGGGTCTCTACCGGCTCCAAAAGCGTGCTCACCATCAATCTCAACCGCTGCATCCAGTATGCGGTCAACAACAATATTCCTTACATCAAATACCTCTCCGACATTGTCAATCTCTGCCATAAGGTGCAGATAGCCTACAACGAAAACCTCAAGGAATTGCAGGGACACGGTATGCTACCCCTCTTCGACGCGGGCTATATCAACCTCAGCCGTCAGTACCTCACCATTGGGGTCAACGGCTTGGTTGAAGGAGCCGAATTCCTCGGTATACCCATCAACGACAACGAACAGTACCGCGACTATGTGCAGTCGGTTCTAGGCGTGGTGGAGAAATACAACAAACAGTATCGCACATCAGAATTGATGTTCAACTGTGAGATGATTCCCGCCGAGAATGTGGGCGTGAAACATGCCAAATGGGATCGCGAAGACGGCTATTTCGTGCCTCGCGACTGCTACAACAGCTACTTTTACATCGTTGAGGACGACTCACTCACCATCCTCGACAAGTTTAAGTTGCACGGCACTCCCTATATCCAGCACCTCACTGGTGGCAGTGCCCTGCACCTCAACCTAGACGAACACCTATCGAAGGAACAGTACCGCCAGTTACTGCGAGTGGCTGCCACCGAAGGGTGCAATTACTTTACCTTCAACATACCCAACACCATCTGCAACGACTGCGGCCATATCGACAAGCGGTATCTCAAAGAGTGTCCCGTCTGCCACAGCAAGAATGTGGACTATATGACCCGTATCATCGGATACCTGAAACGTATCAGCAACTTCTCTCAAGGTAGACAGGAGGAAGCCCACCGCAGATACTATCACGAGAAAAATTGAGAATTGTAGGGGCAGACACAGGTATCTGCCCCTACATGATTGCTTGATTGCCTGATTGCTTGATTGTTTGATTGCGTGATTGCTTGAGTATTTTGACTGCGTTAGCCAATTTTCAACTTTCAATTTTCAACTTTCAATTTAATAAGTTTTCAATTATGCTAAAGTATCTCAACACCGACATCGTATTCCAAGAGGTTCCCGACGAGACCTCCTTGGCCATCAACATCACAGGGTGTCCCTGTCGGTGTCCGGGATGCCATAGTCCTTATCTGTGGGCGGACACAGGAATGGTGCTCGACACCGATGCCATCGACAGCCTGATGGCAGAGCACGGCGAAGGTATCACCTGTGTCTGCTTTATGGGTGGCGATGCCGCACCCCACGAGGTGGAAGACTTGGCAGCATACATCCACCAGCGCTACCCTCAGCACAAAGTGGCATGGTACAGTGGCCGGCAGTATATTCCCCATGCTATCGACAAGCGGCAGTTCGACTACATCAAAGTTGGTCCCTACATTGCCCACCTTGGTCCCCTCTCCTCTTTCCGCACCAACCAGCACATGCTCCGCCGCCAGCTCGACGGCACCTTCGCCGACATCACCGCCTGCTTCCGTCACGGTTAATCAAATATGGTAGCCTCGAATAATTGCCCTAAGACAGGTATATAAATAGCGGCAGGTACCACCTAGAGAGAAACAGCATAATATAAGGGCAAAACACAAACCAACCTTTTTGAGAACCATAGAGCGTTACCCTAGCCATGGGCCATACACTCATTCGAGGTAATGGAATGGTTCAGACTCCGCCTGCTTTTGAACGACCATTTTGCAGCAATATTCCATGAAGTTAACAATAATATATCGCACACGATATAATGTTAAAGTATCATAAATACACATTTTATAGTTTGTATTTCGAAAAATGTACGTATCTTTGCATCGTAAACGACATAATTTATTAATCATTTAAAACATTACCATTATGGATTTTAAGACAACTTTAGAGGTTTCACAGATGATTGTAAACGAACTTGCTGGCAGTGCTTTTGTGCACAAAATGCAGGGACAACTTTTCAAATCGCAGGGTTTTGAGAAACTCGGACAGAAGTACATCGACCACTACACCGAAGAGATGGTCTGGGTGGAGAAGTACACAGACCGTATGCTCGACCTCGGCTGCGTGCCTCAGGTGAAAGTTTGCAACGAAAGCACCCTTGTGGAAGATGCAAAGGCCTACATCGAAGCCGACCTCAAACTGCAGCGCGAAGGCGTAGAGTCCCTTTACAAGATGATGCCCGCACTGGCCTCTGACCCCACCACCTACGACCTCACAAAAGCCTATCTCGCCGACGAGGAAGAAGACCTGTACTGGGACGAGGAGCAGCTCGACCTCATTGAGAAAATCGGTTATCAGAACTGGCTGCTGAAGCAAATGTAATTAAAAAGCCGAAAGACTCATGAAAAGGCTAACCATCATCCCACTGCTGGTTTCGTTTTTCTGCCTGCTGTCCTTTAAGGTAGCCGATAACCCTGGCAGCATATATGACTTCAAAGCCCTATCTAACGAGGGTGAAGAGGTGGACTTCGCCAGCTACAAAGGCAAAGTTCTCGTCATTGTCAATACTGCCAGCAAGTGTGGTTTCACTCCACAGTATGACGGATTGGAAGAACTCTATCAGAGATACAAGGACAAGGGACTAGTTATCGTTGCCTTCCCTTGCGACCAGTTTGGTCACCAAGAGCCAGGCAGCGACGAGCAGATAGCAGAGTTTTGCCGTATGAACCATGGCGTCACCTTTCCTCTCATGTCGAAGATTGAGGTCAACGGTGAGAACGCCCACCCCATCTTCCAGTGGTTGAAGAGTAAGGCCGGCTTTGCCGGTTTCGACCCTAACCACAAATTAGGGAAACTCATGCACAACATGCTCTCCAAACAGGATCCCGACTATGCCAAGAATCCCGATATCAAGTGGAACTTTACCAAATTCGTCATTTCTCGCGACGGCACGAAAGTAGTCCGTTTCGAACCGACCACCGAGCCCGAAGAACTATCCACCTGTATTGAATCAATGCTGTAGACGAGTTTAGAATGCCGGTATTAGATTTCACAGGTATCATTGTCGGCGCGGTCACGTTCCTCACCATTGGACTGTTCCACCCGATAGTAATCAAGGCCGAATACCACTGGGGCGTAGGCTGCTGGTGGGCATTCCTTACAGTGGGAGTAGGCTGCATAGTGGCCTCCTCCCTACTGTCAGGCACCGTCTCCATCATCTTTGGAGTGGTAGGCTTCAGCAGCCTGTGGTCGATACTGGAACTCGTCAAGCAACGCAAGCGTGTTGACAAAGGCTGGTTCCCCGAAGGCCCGGGACACAACAAGAATAAAGGTGACAACCACTAAATATTCATTTTTTTACAAACACAAATAATCATTCAGACTTCTGGTAAAATAAATCATTGAGGTTATCTTATATCAAAACATCAACTATGACTATAGCAATCCGTTACTACAGCAAGTTCGGCCACTCAAAGATGATGGCTGAGGCCGTGAAAGACCTTGTCGGAGCAGAGCCCCAGACTGTCAACGAGCCTTTGACTGAAAGCGTCGACACCCTCTTGCTGGGTGCAGGTGTGATGATGGGGAAGGTGAATGGCGACGTGTTTAAATTCATCGACACCCTCTCGCCCGACAAGGTGAAGCGTGTGGTGTGTTTTGGCTCTTGCGCCATCATCAAGTCGCCCGTGCCGCAGATGCGCAAGGCCCTTGAAGCACGGGGCATTAAGGTTGACGACCGCGAGTTTGTCTGCCCCGGTGCCATGGGTCCCATCAAGGCGGGACATCCCAACGACGAAGACATCAAAGCATTCCGTCTATTTGTGAAAGAAGTTCTTAATAACTAATAACAAAAAAAAGCAATGGCAACAATTTACGACTACAAAGCCCTCGCCAGCAACGGCAAGGAAATCGACTTTGCCGATTTCAAGGGCAAGGTACTGATGATCATCAACACCGCCAGCAAGTGCGGTTTCACCCCCCAGTTCGACGGACTGGAAGCACTCAATGAGAAATATCGCGACCGCGGCTTGGTGATGCTGGGATTCCCCTGCAATCAATTCGCCAATCAAGACCCTGGCACCGACAGCGAAATCACGGAGTTCTGTCGTGTCAACTACGGCGTCACTTTCCAGATGATGAAGAAGGTTGACGTGAACGGCAAGGAGGAGCACCCCATCTTCACCTACCTCAAGGAGCAGGCTCCCAAAGAGGAGGTCAAGGGTCTCAAGGCAAAAGCCGCTGCCGCCATGTTCAACAAAATCAGCAAATCGGTTGAGAAGGACAGCGACATTAAGTGGAATTTCACCAAGTTCCTCATCTCGCGCGACGGCACACGCATCGAGCGTTTTGCCCCTACCACCGAGCCTAAAGACATTGAGTCAGCCATCGAATCGATGTTATAATGCACGAGCAACTAAAATTAGGCAATCAGCTGTGTTTTAGACTATACACCGTCTCACGGCTTATCACGCAGGCCTACCGCCCACTGCTGGAGCCGCTAGGGCTGACCTACCCACAATATCTGGTAATGATGGTATTGTGGGAACAGGATAACCAGACTGTGGGCGACATCTGCCGCCATCTTATGCTCGACACCAATACCCTCACGCCCATGTTGCAACGCATGGAGCGCGAGGGTCTGTTGGTTCGCACTCACGGCATCAGCGATGGTCGCCAGACGCTGGTAAGCCTAACTAAGAAGGGTTTGCATTTGGAGGAACGCGCCAAAGACATACCCGCACGAATGTCGCAAAACTGGCATGGCGACACGTTGAGCAACGACCAAATAACCAGTATGGTGACAGCCGTCGACACATTGATTGAGGGTTTGCGATAACCCTTGCAGAAAATCCCCCCCAAAAAAATGGACTTATCGAAATATATGGCGGAGAGCATCCGCAACATCATGGCGAAGGCATATCTCAACGTGCTTTCCAATCCACGCGAGGCACGCTTCGCCCACCGTATGCAGAAGCTTTTCACTGCCTCAGAGAAACGGCGTGCCCAAGTGCTGGAACAGGAGGACATCGAAGTGCCTCCGTTCCTCATTGCCAGCATTGCCACCGCCTGCAACCTGCAATGCAAGGGTTGCTATGCCCGCAAGAACGGCATCGCTACCTCGATGGGCGAGGCTGGCAAAAAGACCCTCAGCCCTCAGCAGTGGCAAGCCATCTTCCGCGAAGCTGCCGACATGGGGGTCAACTTCGCCCTGCTGGCCGGCGGCGAACCCCTCACCCGTCGCGACCTGTTGGAACAGATAGCCCAGGTGGAAGAGATGATTTTCCCCATCTTCACCAACGGCACTATGCTGGGTGAAAGCTATCTGTCATTCTTTAAGGAGCACATGAACATGGTGCCCATCTTCAGCCTTGAAGGAGATTTGGAACAAACCGACCTTCGCCGTGGAAAGGGAGTGTACCGCTTGGTGGAACAAGGTATGCAGCGCCTCAAGGAGGCAAAGCTGTTCTTCGGCAGCAGCATCACCGTCACCACCGAGAATTACCTTGCCGTCACCGACCCCGACTATGTGCGACAGCTACGCGACAAGGGTTGCAAACTCATCTTCTATGTGGAATACGTTCCCCTCGACGAAAGCACTGCCCATCTGGCATTTGCCGATGAGCATGTATCTGCCATGGAGCAGCGGCTGGAACAACTGCGCAACGATGTGGACGACATCATCCTACTCTCCTTCCCTGGCGACGAAAAAGCTCTTGGTGGATGCCTTGCCGCCGGACGTGGTTTCTTCCATATCGGCCCCGACGGTGCCGCTGAGCCATGCCCCTTCTCTCCCTACTCCGACAGCAACGTGGCGACGCTAGGACTCCGCAAGGCCATACAATCCCCACTCTTCCGACGCATCCGCGACACCCGCGCCTTAGGCTGGGAACACACCGGCGGCTGCACCCTCTTCGAACACAAAGAGGAAGTGGAGGCCATGCTGAACTAAGAGGTATGAACTATGAACTATGAAGTAAATAATGCTTGAGTAAAAATACTCCAACAATCAAGCAATCAGACAATCAAACAATCAACTTCATAGCTCTTAGCTCTCACTATCTACTTCACTCCCAGTTTCTTCTTCATCTCTTTCGAGAGGGCATCCTTGTGTATCATGATGGTGATAGTCTTGTAGCGGAAGTAGGCCTTGCTGCAGAAGAACATGCCCTTGAACTCACCATTGTAGTTGCCCCAACTGTTCTTGACCAGATAGTACTCGTTGCCCATCTGGTCTTTGGCAGTGCCGTAGATGAGCATCAGATGGTCGTCGTTGGTCTCGTGGTTGTCCCAACCTAGCTGGCGTTCCTCGGGAGTGACCCAACGCTGGGGAGTGGGGTGTTCTGCAGCCTCGTCCTGTATAGCCTTGGCGGTCATGCCCGTCCAATGTGCCAAATCACTGCCAGCAAGGGCATTGTTGTCCACACTGGTGGCAGGCAGCACACAGAAGCCTTTCTTATTGCCCAGACGGAAACCCTGCTCGCTCACGTCGGCATCCCAACCCACGGGATAACCCTGTGCGATAGCATAGTCAGTAATGTCCATCAGTTCGTCCAAAGTGACGTTATACGACAAGTCGTGCCTCCAGTTGTCGGGACTCTCCACGGCAAAGGTCTTATACAGCGGCTCGTGCAAAAATGCCGTCACCTGAATATAGTCGTCCGCCTTCAAGCCTGTCGACTCGTAGAACGACAGTGGCGTATAGCTCTTGCCCTTATAGGTAAACCTCTCGGGCGGCACACCCAGATACACCTGATGCACCGCACGGATAGCCTTCATGCAGAGCAGTTGATAACTCGAGTCGCTCTGTAGGCTGCTACTCCCCGCTGCTGCTTTCACCATAGGGTTGGTCATCGCACTCAGCTCGCTGTGGTTCGACAGGCTGTCGCGATACATCACGCCAGGCCGCATCTGCTCCTCAGGTACCAAGCCATACCGTTCCATCACGTGGAGCAAGTCGCCAAAGCAGCCACCCTGCGAGAACGAGATGTCGCCATGCGTGCGTATCGATGCCATTGCACGGTCACAATAGTCGTTGTATGCGTTAAACATCTCGCTGAGGTCATACTCGCCCTTGCCCATACGCAGCAGTTCCGCCTCAACAAAGGCCGTTCCGGCATAGTCCCAGCAAGTGCCAGCCTTCGCCTGATTCTTCACTGGCGTAACAGGCAGTTCCTTGATGACGGTAAACTTGTAACCCTCATCCTTTTTCTCGTTCGTCGTGGTCTGCGCCACCGCCGCAAAGCCCATCAGCACTGCGGCAAAAACAATAGCAATTCTCTTCATAGTATTTCAATCATATTAATCCATTCTTTCTCAGCAGTAATTTCAATTCATTGTCTGTAATATTTTCACGGTCAGACTTATCGTATATCTGCAACAATGTCACTTCTGAGTCAGAAGCACTAAACACCACCGCATGAGTTATCACCCTTGCACCAACACTTTTACCTTTCTGTTTAGAAGCAATGGCAAGTCTAACCTTACGCATCCGTATTTTATTTCGGTACCCATCATAGGGTTTTCTCGCAGCTCCGACAAGAAATGGATATAGTCATCCTTCATCGAAGCATAACGCTTACTCAATTTCTTCAGTGTGCGTTCAAACTCTACAGTAGTATATATCTCACAACTCATCAATCAATTCCTCCGCGCGACGACCTTTTCGACCAGTCGCCTGCATTTCGTGAAACTCTGCAAAAGCACGGTCAAGGCTTTCCAGTACAGCCTCCTTTGTGTCCGCATTCTGTGGGACGACTTCTTTATATTTCCAACCAAACCCCTTCATCATCCGTTGAAAGAAAGCGAAGTCTGTGTTGGGAACACTCAGTGTAACTTCTCTCATAGCTTTTTAATTATAATATCACAACGCAATATCCTCGAATTTATTGTGTTTTAACTCATTCTTTTCAACAATACACACCCACCCAATTCACTAAAATACTCAATCTTTTCTAATAATATACGTTATAGTACCTGTTTGTGTTTCTGGCGCTGACTCTTTTGCACTGAATCTTGCTTTTAATGCCGTCGCTTTTGAAACAGTACATATCGATATGTTGCCGCACCCGGATAATTCTCAATTCTCAATTCTCAATTAAAAAACGCCTGCACCTCCTCTTCCACGCATATATCGTTCTCCGTCTATACTATGCTGTTTACGGCCTCTCACCCAGAACACATACTCACCAATCGAATAACTCAACTCTCCCAATTCGCTCACACTCCGCTTTACCACCAGCGGCACAGTCTTACCATTACAGGTTGCATCATAATGTCGACCAGTCTTATATGTCTCTTTCAGTTTCCCTTTCGTATAGACGTAGTTGGCAATATACACATTCAGCGCATCCTCCGCAATGATAGTGTCCGGCCAGTCGGCGCGGTTCAATTCCGCTCCATTGTAATACGCCTTTATGATGTCCATCGTATCCTTCACCGTAGTTGAGGGCAGCCCCAACTGCGCATTCGCCGAGAATACGAACATGCAAACCATCGCACTAAACAAAATCCATTTTTTCATATTGCTAGCCTTATTAACCTATACCCCACATAACGATAATAAGCGAGTTTTATTGTGTCATCATTTTCTACGCTTAGGACAGGACGCGACATCTACTGTCATGCTACAGTCACGGCACTGCGCCCAAGGCTTGTACCGTGTTATGCTTATCGCGTCCCTGACGGGACGCCCTATCGGCCATCATGCTGCTATCACGGCACTGCGCCCGAGGCTTGTACCGTGTT
>CAMZFW010000050.1 GCA_947306225.1 uncultured Bacteroidales bacterium | reverse complement strand
GCTGCCTCACCTCTTCCCTACCGCCTCCCCACATCCTCCTCACATCCTCCCTGTCGCTGCCTCTGCTGCCGCTCACTCTGCCGCCAACCCATTCAAGCCCAGTCACTAACCATCCGCCCTACTCCATCGCCACCATCTCTTAGTGACTTCCTCACTTATACTATAGTTATACCTTATTTATACTATATTTATACCTTATTTATTCTATTCTAGAATAGTATAAATATAGTATAAATAAGGTATAAATATAGTATAAATATAGTATAAGTGAGGAAGGAACGAGGATAGTACAGGCAGTTTTTAGCCCAAATCGGCCATTGGGGTTTACGGCAGATTAGCATTTGTTTCGAGCAGATTGGGCACATCACTAGCGAAGCCGTAGCAGTCTACGGCGAGGCAGCAATGGGAACAAGATGCCGAAAGAAATGCCGAGATGGCATAAAGAGACCTGAACAAGCGAGAAAGGATATAAAAGTCGGCCTAATAACCAATTTGGGTATAATGAAAGGAGGCGACGGGGTGGGCTGATGTTTTTTTATAGAAATAAATTAGTAAATAAAATATTTTTTGTATCTTTGCAGAATAAAACACCCAACCCCCTTACGGGGAGGTTGGATGTAGTGTAATGAAATGTTGTCAGTTATGAAGTTCGACCTCGTCAGGGACGACCCCAAAAGCAGCGCACGTGCCGGTATAATGCATACCGCGCATGGCGATATCCCCACCCCTATCTTTATGCCGGTGGGGACGGCTGGGAGCGTGAAGGCGGTGCACCAACGTGAGCTGCGGGAGGACATCGACGCGAAGATAATACTCGGCAACACATACCACTTGTACCTGCGTCCGGGGCTGGAGATACTGCAGGCTGCGGGGGGGCTGCACGGCTTCAACGGCTGGGAGCGCCCGCTGCTGACCGACAGCGGCGGATTCCAGGTGTTTTCGCTGGCGGAGAACCGCAAGATTAAGGAGGAGGGCTGCACGTTCCGCTCGCACATCGACGGCAGCAAGCACCTCTTCACACCCGAGAGGGTGATGGACATCCAGCGGGTGATAGGGGCCGACATCATCATGGCGTTTGACGAGTGCGCGCCCGGCGAGTCGGACTACAGGTATGCCAAGAAGTCGATGGAGCTGACGCACCGCTGGCTGGACCGCTGTGTGCAGCGTTTCGGCGAGACGGAGCCGCTGTACGGCTACGAGCAGTGCCTGTTCCCGATAGTGCAGGGGTGCAAGTATGCCGACCTGCGTCGCCAATCGGCAGAGTATATCGCCAGCAAGGGTGCCGACGGCAACGCGATAGGCGGGCTGGCGGTGGGAGAGCCGACGGAAGTGATGTATGAGATGATCGAGGTGGTGAACGCCATACTGCCCAAGGACCGCCCGCGATACCTGATGGGGGTGGGCACGCCGACGAACATACTGGAGGGCATAGAACGGGGAGTGGACATGTTCGACTGCGTGATGCCTACGCGCAACGGGCGCAACGGACTGCTGTTCACAGCCCACGGCACCATCAACATCAAGAATAAGAAGTGGGAGGACTGCTTTGAGCCCATCGACCCAGAGGGCAGGGCGGAATGCGACAGGGTGTACACGCTGGCGTATCTGCACCACTTGATTAAGGCGGAGGAGATACTGGGGCTGCAGATATGCTCGATACACAATCTGGCGTTCTATCTGTGGCTGGTGCGGACGGCAAGGGAGCATATCATCGAGGGCGACTACTGCGAATGGAAGTCGCGCCTGCTGCCCGAACTGGAGAAAAGACTATAACTGACCAAAAGAACTGAGATAATAAATAAAAAAAACACCATATCATGAAACGCAAATTGTTATTCACCGTATTAGCATTGTGTATGAGCGCAGTGGGGGCTGTGGCACAGAATGCCTGCCCGGGATTCCACAACCCTACCAACTTCAACTCAAACGGCGCAACAGCAGCGGGCTCGTGGTCGGCACGCGTGGGCGACCGAATCAACAATAATACTTCGGGGAGCACGGGCAGTAATGTGCTGAGCACATGTGCACGACCGACGTGCCCGCCCATCAAGGGCCACGCCAACATCACCTCGTCGGACTACTATTCGGGCTACTGCCAGCACCGCTGCGGCTCGTGCAACCAGTGCACCCTGTTTGACGGTCACGACCAAAGGTTCCGCATATACACCTCTGCGGATGCCGGCCTCGACCAGTTCACCATCAACAATGGAGTCGGCATGCAACGCATACCGACAGGACACCTTACCAGTATCCGCTTGGGCGACATGCGCGCCACGGGGCAGCATGTCATGGCATCTGCCGGTGACAACGCATGGGGAAACGGCAAGGGTGCCGAGGCATTGTTCTACACAATGAGGGTAAACACACAGAACGCCCTGTTGTTCATCGACTATGCCATCGTGGCGTGCAAATATACCCATACGCCGGCTGAAGCAGGCGAATTCCTGATCCGTGTGTGCGGAAAGAACAGCAGCACCGGGCAGTGGAACAACTTCCCGCTGAACGACAGCCTGTGGTTCAATGTGCCCGCGCCTGCATTTAGCGGCGCACTGCCCGCCCCATGGGTAGAGGGACTGCCAGGCGGCACGGCGGGTGCGACTACCTGCGCCTATTGCTACAAACCATGGACACGCGTGGCTATCAGCCTTATCGACTATCTCTACGACTCGGTGCGCGTGGAGATGTACACCAGCGACTGTGTCTACGATGTGGACCCCATCTACGCCTACATTGCAGGCGCATGCCAGCCGATGCAGATTATCACTTCGGGCTGTCCTGCGGGCGAGAGCAACGCAGTGGACACGTTGCGCGCGCCCAAAGGACTGATTTCCTACACATGGTATGTGTCGAGCGAAGGCTATTCGGGCACTACGACCAACACGTCGTTCATGAACACACTTCCCTTCCGCCAGGTGCAGCCTACCCTCCAGCGTATCTACGATGATGACCGAGACACAAGTTTCCGATATGTTGCCCGTACCGAGGACTTCATCGTTACCGAAGGTCCCGACGCAGGCGACACTGTCGGCATAACGACTTTCAAATGTGTCATGACCTCCGCCATGGACCCCGAAAAGCCTTTCCACTCTGTGGTCTACGCAACCGTCAGCAACACCAAACCAGTTATCAAAGCCATAATAACACCCGACTGCGATAGCACCGTGCACCTTGAAGCCCTAGCCAGAATCCCCTATCAGGGAATCAACGCTCCACGTGTGGTTGACAGCCTCACTGTCTGGACCATACACGACGGTAGCACCAACGATACTCCTGTCATCGATACTATCACGGGCAAGGACACTAGCTATAAATTCCCCGACACCAACGTCCATGCCATTGTCCTAACCGTTTATACCGAAGACACCACCTGCTATACCAGCCGCACCTATAAAGCCATACCCGTGGTGCCTCCCGATATTAAAATCGACATAAACAAACGCATTCTTTGCGTGGGAGATTCGGCCATCATCAGAGACACCACTAAAAGCGTGGCTTCCCGTAAATGGGTTTTCGCCGACACGGTCATCAGCGACTCCATGCCCGGCTGTAACCTCACCAACACCGCCAGCATCACCCGCACTTTTGAAGAGTTTGAGAACCCCTTTATGCTCATCTGCTCTAAAAAAACAGAATATAACGACTCTATATACGAATGCTTTGACACGCTATATGACACTATCTATTTCTTCAACGACCCCGAAGTGACCTACAGCAACGATACAATTGTATGTAACGGACACGAGGCACATGTCACCGCATCGACCCCCGTATCGGGATGCTCGTTTGCGTGGTTCCGCCACAACAACCAAGCAGGCGAGACACCCATCTGCGAGGGTAACACACTGTATGTACGTCCCACACAGGAACGCTCTCGCTACTATCTGAAGATAACGGTAGACTCTGCCGGCTGCGTGGCATGGGACAGTGTCGACCTTTCGCTCATATCGACCAAGATTACTTCAAAGCCAAGTAGTGCCAAACACTGTCCGGAAGACACTGTCACACTTATCGCCACGGGCGCGCTAGAGTATGAGTGGTCGTCGTATCCTCCCGACCCAGACCTTGAAAGTCAGGCACACAACGACACTATCTTCGTTTCGCCCAACGTAGACACACGCTACTATTTGGTCGGCTACGCGGCAGACAGCTGCGACGTGGCTGCCATCAGCATCTTGGTGAAATACATCCCACTGCCTGTCATCGATTTGGAATACAGTCCCAAGTATATCGACACGGAGGTGCCTATCGTCAACTTTACCGACCTGTCGGAGAATAGCGACCACTCGCGCTGGCTGTTCGGCGACGGCTCGTCGTCCACGGGAAAGACGGTGACACACCATTTCGACATATACGTGCCTGAATGCAACCATGTCACGCTGCAGACATACAACGAGATAGGATGCAGTTCCGATACCACATTCACCATACCTATCGACACATTCGGATTCTATCGTCCCAATGTCTTCACTCCCAACAAAAGTACCAACAACCGCTTTTCGATTGTATGCCCGAGCCAACTGGAGAAATTCCATATTGCCATTTTCAACAGACATGGAGCCACGGTATTCAGCTCCGACGACCAACACTTCGAGTGGGACGGCACCTTCAAAGGCACCCCGCTGCCACAAGACGCCTACCCATACGTTATCACATACACCCGTGCGGGCAGCATATCAGAATACAGAATCTCCGGCACCGTCACACTGATACGGTGACAGTGCCCTAACAAAGCAAGAGAGCCGGCTGTCCGCAGCCGGCTCTCTTGTTATTAACCCCAATGACCAAGGTAGGCTAAGCCTCAGACGACCAAGGTCTTTATCGTCTCGTCCATCACCGCAAAGACTTCGGGAAAACGGACTGTGGGATTGCTGAAGATGGATATTTCGGGTTCCTTGCCTGCAATGCCTAAAGGGCGGAGATAGCCACGCCCAACCAGCTGGTTCTCGTTGCGGGCAATGGCCTGCAACACCAGCAGATGGAACGCACCCGCCTCGGTAACGCTCTCCACGTTGCGGAAATAGAAGTCGATAGGCACACGTCGCCCATATTCCACACTCCACTCGGGATGCTCGTCACAACGTATCTGGAGCTGGGGATGCTCGTTCAAGGTGCCGATGGCACTGTCCAGATGGCGGGAGAGGTTCCATAACGGTATTGCGCTCAAACGTTCGCCCAACAGCTTCATGTGCTGGTAGAGGACAGCATTGAGCTGGCACTGGGAATACGCTCTCATGCCGTTTTTCAGCTTAACGATGTCTTGGTCGTTGCTTTTGTGGAGCCACTCGAGCAAGGTGATGTGCTTGGCATCACAAAACATCTCCCCGATGGACTTCTTGAGGGGATAGTCGTCCAAATGGTCGGGCTTGTACGACTGCACCATCCTATTGATTACCCCGGGCATCGATGCCAACATCTTGGCGGTAGGCTTAATGCCTTCGGTCCATACCCAACACTCGATGCGGGGAGAAATCAGCGCAGTCAATTGCTTCTCCAAGTCCAACTTGGCAAACACGCGCTCCATTTCCGCGTCGAAATCGGCTTTGATGGCACTGCAGATGTCATTCCATTTAAATGACTTAGGCAGCTTCTGCCAGCCCACCATGTCAGACCTGACACCGTAATTGGCTTCGAGGATGGTGTCGATGCGCCTCTGGCAATGGGCGTAGAGAGACTTGGAGCCGTCGTAGAGCAGGCTCTCAACCAAGGACGACACCTCCTGCACCAAACGCTTGGCGGCGTTGGGCTTGTTGCTCAGCAAAAACTGACGGTAGTCATACAGCAATCGTGACTCGAAATACTCTTGTTTGTTCATATCTTTTCAATTTTATAGCCCAACGAGATGATGAGGCGCAAGGTCTCAATCGAGGTGTTGCGGTCGTAAGCCTTCTCCGACTCGGGCAGTTCCTCGTATGGCACCAGGCAGGGATTCTCCTTGCGGGCATCGTCGCGCTGGGGTCCCCACGTCCAGCCGTCGGCAATGCGTCCCACCGACCAGATGTCGTGAACATTGCGTGCCATCAGTTCGGTAAGCCGCAGCAGCTCGTCACTCAGCTGGATGTCCGAAGTGTCTACGGGCTTGGGGGTATAAGTTTTGTTTTGCATAATATGTGATGTTTAATCGTTCGATTTGTTTAATAGTTCAGGCTCAAGTTTAATTCTTAATCAGTATCGGAGATGCTTTAGTTTGGTATTAGACTGATTTTTCAACAACCTCGAAGAGGTTGAATCTCAATAACCCCACACAAGGAACGCAATGTGGGGTCGAGAAACCCCAACTACCCAGCGTCCCGAAGGGACGCGACAATGAGAAAGATTGGCAAAAATCAGTCATTCTTTATACTGGAACTTTAGTTAATAATCACATCTTTCAGGTTGATGACTATCGCCCTGTCGTATTTCACCGACGATGGGGGCAACTGGCAGAAGGGGGCAATATCCTTGTGCATAAACTCCACTTTTTTCAAGTTTTTGTTTTCTGTCTTAGCATCCGCCTTCACTTGTGGGTCGTTGCTACTGAGTCTGGCATTCAAATCTTCGCGTTTCGCGGTCGGCAAGGCATAGAAACCCACCAGCAATTTCTCCATATTCCAGCGGGCATGTTCTAGTCGCGACAACCGGTTGAGCATCTTCTCGTCGAAGGTCGAATAGGGTATATTTTGCCAGTCGATACCCTCGCTGCGGAACTTAGTGTAGATGGAGTTGGCGGCATAGATGTTCGACATCTTTTCTGCAAACGAACGCTCCATCCATAACTCATCCAAGTCGTTCTCATCAACTGGCATCATCACGTATGGCTCACCATTATCTTCTTTATGATACAGGAAATTAATTCTCTTTCCCTCTGCCACACGACGATTCAGGTTCTTGTCGAAACACTCTAAGATATTGCCGAACGGGTGTAGATTCTTATATCTCTCCACCGTCTGCGCTGCCGACAGCATGGCATCGTTCACGGGTTGGTAGACCCATATCAGAGGTTTCTCTACATCTTTCTCCTCTAGTGTATAGAATCCCCGTGGCAGATACAGTGCCTGCGCGATGTTCCGCTCTGGACTGTCGCCACAGAATGCCAATGTCAGAATTTGCTCCTTGTCGACACGCCACATTTCCAGCTCTTGGCGAATCCAATCATCCACTACCGAACCTTTGATAAACTCCCATTCTACATCCAAGAAGTCGCCAAACCCCTTTTCCGGTCCATCAGTTATGGGGGTACAATTCAATTCACGATAGACGCTGTGCGACAGCTCGAACAATCCCGCGTAACGTCCTTTGAAAAACTTCGTTTCTCTGTCGGCATCGGGGTCGATAAAGGTAATCTTAGTGCGGATGGGGTTCTCAGCATTCTCATCGAAGTTGGGGAAATGACAAAGATGCGCCGCCGTGGTAGCCATGGCATAGCCCATTTGCGTCATGCCTGCCACTACCAGATGGACGTACTTTTTACTATCGGCATTAATACCACTCCGGTCAAGCGTACATCCCTCCCATCGAGCATCATCGCCTACGAGTATCTGCTGTGCTACCGACTCGAGCCTATTAAAGATGGTGGTTTCCATCTTAGCATCCTTCACCTCCCCTTTCAGGGACTGGAACAGGTAAGTCGACACATTCCTCTCTAGCGAAAGGTAGCATTGGGCCTCTCTCTTTGCTTTCCGGCTCCTTATCTCTCCCACCTTCTTCCAACAGTCCACATTGATGGAGTCATGCTCCCGTTCGCCATCCTCGCCATTGACACCATCCTCTCCAATAATATATATCAGCGATGCCAATTCCACCTGCGAAAACAGCAGAGCCTTCTCCATGCTGCGCTCGCCGTGGTAGATGGTCAGCGACACCTTCCGCTCCTCCACTGTCAGCAGGGGCACCACCTCCTCCCACAACGCCTCGGCATCCCTATTGGTCAGCACCACTACGTCCTTCTTATTCAGCGTCTCGTCGGCGGCTATCGACTTCAGCAGCCCCACCAACATTTTGCTGCCACCCAGTATCAGTATATGGTTCTCGAAATAGTAGTGCAGATAGCCCTTTCGATGGCTGGCAGCGCGGTTCATCAAGATGTTGCTGAACATCGAAATCAAGAACGCCGTGAAGAACATCGTTCCCACCATTGCCACTAGCAGCTGGTACCAATGGGGCATTTGGGAATCAATGGGGTAATTGCTTTGCCCAATTATCAGACTTATCACCTCATCAATTCTACTAAAGTGATCTCCGAAGCAAGACCGATCAGGTGAAACGCCCCATACACGTCCAATCAACCACAACAACAACGTCCAAAACAAACAGAAGCCCAGTACCCACAACACAGGTTTCCACACCCTGTTGCTGCTGAACGAGCGGTCAAACCGCAATAATATACGTTTCCAGTACTTATGCATCATACCACAGGGCTACTTACTATTCTTTTTTCCAGAGTTTGTCCACAAAACTTTTAATCTCTTTAAACAGTTCATCATCCGCACCCGTCTTCTTCAACACCTCAATATAGGTGTTCACTCTTTGATTATCGATACGCCGCTTTGTATCTTCTGTCCATTTATTTACTTCTTTTGATTTTCTTTCATCCTCATACTGGTCTTTAGCCTGCTTTAGATGAAGTTCCAACACCTCCTCATATACACGTGCCAATTTCATCTCTTCCTTGCGGTATGCTTCCAGTGCCTCTTTACGGGCTGTCAACAATGCCTTCAGCAGCATGTACTCCAACACAGAGAAAGCTATCACAACCACAATTGATAGCAACAGAGACATCAAAGTTAATCCTCTGAAACAATCGCATTTCACAATCCACGGTATCAGTATCCCGATACAGATTAAGACATACACCACAATACTCATGCATATCGCCCATCCATTGCAGCAAAGTGACGGTTTCCCCATTCTCAAGTTATCACCCTTCAATTCATCAATAATCGTTTTTGTTTCCATATTAGCTAGTTTTGTTTGTTAATAATTAGCATATTCTGTACCGTAGAACTGGCTTTACTTACCTCACTATTGGGGGCGACCACATAAACAGGACACGTCCCCAGCCATAAAACCCAATTTCTTACACTAACTCTGCCGCCACCTGCATGGCCTTGTCGAGGCCATCGAGGTTCTTGCCGCCGGCGGTTGCGTAGGCGGGCTGGCCGCCGCCGCCGCCCTGCATCTCCTTGCCGGCGGTGCGGACGATGGTGCCTGCGTTCTTGCCAGCATCCACGCGGTTCTGGCCTAGGCATACCAGCAGCGAAGGCTTATCACCAAAGCCACTGGCTAGCACCACTGCCATGTCGGGATATTGGTTGCGCAGGGCAAGCATGGCATCCTTCAACTGGCTGAGGTCGGCATCGACACGCTCAACTAGAACGGGATTGGACTGCATCTTATCAGCAATGCCTTTCACAAATCCTGCTACCCGTTCCTTCTTGAATGCCTCCAGTTGCGACCGCAACTCAGCGTTGTCGTCCTGCAGACGTTGCACCGCAGCTGATATGTCCTTAGGATTCTTCAGAAGCTCACGGAGTGTCTCCAACTGGTCTTGCATAGCGTCATTATACTGCTCAGCGGCGGCACCAGTCACTGCCTCAATACGGCGCATACCGGCAGCAACAGCCCCTTCGCTCACAATGCGAAACGAACCAATACGACCCGTGTTGCTTATGTGCGTACCACCACAGAACTCTACACTCTCGCCAAACTTCACAACACGGACAAACTCACCGTATTTCTCACCGAACAGTGCCATCGCACCCAATTTCTGAGCTTCAGCAATCGGCATAGCACGGTGTTCTTCAAGAACTATGGCTCGGCGGATGTCTATATTCACCTGCTTCTCCACTTCGCGAATCTCTTCGCGGCTCATCTTGGCGAAGTGTGAGAAGTCGAAACGCAGCCGCTGGTCGTCCACACTCGAGCCCTTCTGCTCCACATGGCTGCCCAACACATTGCGCAGTGCCTTATGCAACAAGTGGGTGGCACTATGGTTGCACTCTATCGCAAAACGGCGACACTTGTCCACCTCGGCCTTGAATGTAGGGGCAGACCCCCGTGTCTGCCCTGACAGAGAGTTGAGACATTCCTCAAACTTGTCAGCGGGTACGATATGCACTATCAGGTTGTTCTCCTTCTTGGTATCTACCACGGGCAGCAGGTCGCCCGCCGTGTTAGTCAGCGTGCCGCGGTCGCCCACTTGTCCGCCGCTCTCGCCGTAGAAGGGGGTCTTGTCCAGCACCAGCTGGTAAAACTCCTTATCCTTCACCTTTACATGGCGGTAGCGTGCAATATGCACCTCGGCCACCAACGTGTCGTAGCCTACAAACTCTTGATTGACATTGAGTATCAATTCCACCCAGTCGTCGTTCTCCACGGCAGCCGCAGCACGCGAACGCTGCTTCTGCTCCGCAAGTCCCTTCTGGAAACCCTCCATGTCCACCGTCCATCCCTTCTCGGCAGCCATCAGCTGCGTCAGGTCGATGGGGAAGCCGTAGGTGTCAAATAATTCAAAAGCAAAAGCACCGTCAATAATATTGCCTGATTGTTTGATTGCTTGATTGTTTGAGTGTTTGTTGGCCACATAGTCTTCGAAACGACCGATGCCGTTGGCCAAGGTCTTGAGGAACGACTGTTCCTCCTCGAGGATAATGCGACGAATAAGCTCTTGCTGCTTGACCAGCTCGGGGTACTGCTCGCCCATCTGACCGACCAGCGTGTTCACCAGTTCGTTGATAAAGGGCTGCTTAAATCCCAAGAAGGTATAGCCGTAGCGCACCGCACGGCGTAGGATGCGGCGGATGACATAGCCCGCCTTGGCATTGCTTGGCAGCTGTCCGTCGGCAATGCTGAAGCTGACCGCCCGCAGGTGGTCGGCCACCACGCGCATGGCAATGTCCGCCTCCTCGTTCTCGCCATATACCTTGCCCGCCTTGCGTGCTATCTCTTGAATCAGCGGCTGAAACACGTCGGTGTCGTAGTTCGACTTCTTGCCCTGCATCACCATGCACAGGCGCTCGAAGCCCATGCCCGTGTCGATATGCTTCGCCTTCAGTGGCTCCAACGTGCCGTTGGCCAAGCGGTTGTACTGCATAAACACCAGGTTCCATATCTCGATGACCAGCGGGTTGTCCTTGTTCACCAGCTCGGCTCCCGGCACACGCCGCTTCTCCTCCTCGTCGCGCAGGTCGATATGTATCTCACTACAAGGGCCGCACGGTCCCTGCTCGCCCATCTCCCAGAAATTGTCCTTCTTCGACCCTTTGAGTATGCGGCTCTCGTCCACATGCTCCTTCCAATAGTCGTATGCCTCGGTGTCCATCGCCAACCCCTCCTTCTCGTCGCCACCGAAGACGGTGACATACAGGTTCGCCTTGTCGATGCCCATCACCTCGGTGAGGAACTCCCAGCCGTAGGCAATCGCCTCCTTCTTGAAGTAGTCGCCAAACGACCAGTTGCCCAGCATCTCGAACATGGTGTGGTGATACGTGTCGTGTCCCACCTCTTCCAAATCGTTATGCTTACCGCTCACGCGCAGGCACTTCTGCGAGTCTGCCACGCGAGGATGGGGTGCATTGGCGTTGCCAAGGAATATATCTTTAAACTGGTTCATGCCAGCATTAGTGAACATCAGTGTGGGGTCGTTCTTCACCACCATAGGGGCACTCGGCACAATATGGTGTCCGCGCTCCTCAAAGAATTGCAAAAACTTGCTTCGTATCTCGTTGCTTGTCATATTATTAGTTGTTTTATTCTAAGTAATCGGAATGGTCGGAGTAATCTGAGAATTCGGAGAACTCAACTCAAAAATTTACACATTCACGCATCGACGTATTCTTAAAACTCGTCCCTCTCCACCAGTAGGATGGCATGTTGTGGGACAATGAAATATTTATTTCCGTTATATTTGATTTCTATGGCATTTTTTTGGAGAAACAATGCCAAATCGCCCTGTTGCACCTGTAGCGGCATATAGCGCGTGTCGCTCGACTTGGGGTTCCATACCTCCCCCTCGTCCAAACTGGGTAGCGGATAGCCCGGGCCACATTTCAGTATATAGCCCGACTGCACCTTCTCCTTGTCCTGATAGCCAGCGGGCAGATACAGCCCGCTCTTCGTACGGTCGACACCATCGTTGGGTTTTATCAACACCCTGTCGCCCACCACAATAATCTTATCTAAATCCTGTGTCATATTTATAGAATGAATTTGCAAAAATACGAAAAAAAAGTGAATAAAGTGAAAAGTGAAAAATGAAAAGTGAAACTTCGCGGTGGCGGGCAAACAGTCGCTCCCGCGAGATTTCAATTTTCAATTTTCAATTTTCAATTTTTTTTTAGTATTTTTGCAACTTGGTATGGATGTCTACACCATGCCGCTACACACTGAAAACGACAATATTATGCGCAAAAAACAGACCTACATATACCTATTGCTTCTCACCCTCACCGCGCTCATGCCCGCCCGTGCCCAAGAGGTGCAGCCCACATGGCAGTCGCTCAACCAGCGTGGCTATCCCCAATGGTTCCAAGATGCCAAACTGGGCATCTTCATCCACTGGGGACTCTACTCTGTGCCGGCCTACTCGCACGCCGACGGCTACAGCGAGTGGTTCTACCGCGGACTGATGCAGGGCGACAGCATCCGCGTCAAAGAGATGAAGGACTTCAACCGCCGCTGGGGCTACATGCTGGGCGACCAATGGAGCGGCCGCCTCAGCAACGACGATGCCGTCAAGCAGAATCCCAAAGTCACCGACCTCTACACCCTCTACGCCCAGACCTGGTTTGCCGAGCATTGGAACCCACGCCAGTGGGCCGACCTCTTCGTCCAGTCGGGGGCCAAATATGTGGTCCTCGTCACCAAGCACCACGACGGCTACTGCCTGTGGCGCAGCCGTTACCAGCCCAACTGGAACAGCGTCGTCACCGGTCCCCACATGGACATTGTCGACAGCCTCACCCGCGCCATACGTGCCACCGACCTCAAAATGGGCTTCTACTACTCCCTCACCGAGTGGACCAACCCGCTCCACATCTGGATGCACGACCCCGACGATGCCATCGGCGAATATGTCGACCACTACATGATACCCCAGTTCAAGGAACTGGTATCGAAATACAAGCCCAGCCTGCTCTTCACCGACGGTGAGTGGCAGAACACCGCCGAGCAGTTCCACGCCCCCGAGCTCATTGCGTGGTACTACAACACCGTCGGCCCCGAAGCCATCGTCAACGACCGCTGGGGCAGAGGCACCGAACACGGCTTCCGCACCCCCGAGTACAAAGGTGCCATCGACGACACCGTGCGCCCCTGGGCCGAATGCCGTGGCATAGGCCGTTCCTTCGGGCTCAACCGTAACGAACCCCTCAGCAACTACCTCACCTCCGACTCCCTCATCCGCCACTTCGTCAAGCTCGTCGCTGCCGGCGGCGGTATGACCCTCAACGTCGGCCCCGATGCCGACGGCACCATCCCCATGCTGCAGCAGGAACGCCTCATCGACCTCGGCAACTGGCTCAAAGTGAACGGCGAGGCCATCTACGCCTCCCGCCCCTACCGCAAGATGTGCGAACGCGACAGCACCATCTACTACACCCGCAACAATGGCAACCTCTACGCCATCGCCACCCACCTCGACGGCAACACCCTAGTGCTGAAAAACATGCCCCGTCCCAGCCTGCTCTCGCAGGTCAAGCTGCTCGGCTGCGACAAGCACATCAGCCACTACTACTTCGCCGGCAGCCTTTACATACGCCTCAACAACCTCACCTTTGAGGACATAAGCAAGATTAAGGGTGCCTGGGTGTTCCGTATCACCAAATACGGAAACTAAGAACCCATTCCGTCTGACAAACGAGAATTTGACCAACATTTTAGTTTATTCTGCAAAAATCTGCCAAGCGATTTCAGGGAAACAGAGCACCGCACCCCTCACCTTTTTCCTTTGCACTTAACCGTTCGTTTGCCGTTCGTTATCCGATCGTTTGCCGTCCAGGGAACGGCAAACGACCCCCCAATCGGTAGAATGCGGTAAGTTTCGGTAAAAAGCGGTAAGATGCGGTAAAATGCAGTAAAATGCGGTAAGATGCGGTAAGATGCGGTAATTGATAGAAAAAAGGTGTAACGCAAACTTATCTTCAACGCGTCTAAAACAGCACTCCTAACATACAGCAGCACAACATTTGAACTCACCATTATAGAGGAGGCGGTAGCATTCGGATGATTCTCAATTCTCAATTCTCAACGCACCATTCTCCAATAGTCCAAGTGTCGATGTCGAAAGAGACACCTACCTTTACAACGTTGCGGGGGTCGGTGGCAAATTGTTCGGCATACTTACTTTCGTTGATTTGTGCCAGAGCAGCAGTGGCAGTGCCGTTCACTTTGAACTCAAATATGTAGATGGTTTTATCGGCTAGGACAATCATATCCGTCCTTCCCGTCCAACACTTCACCTGCGTCTGCACATAGACGTTGAGCATGGAGAGGATAAGGTAGAAGGTGTATTCATAGAATCCTTCTTTGGTGGCGGCATCCTTGAGCTTTTCCTTGAAGCCTTCGACGTAGGGTACTCCAGCGAGGAAGGCCTTGAGCTCGTTCATGGCCAAGTCGGTGTCGCCATTATCCAGTGCGTCCCACATCTTGTAAGCACAGCCTAGCTGGACATTTCCGCTGTTCAGTCCACTGTAGAACGGTAGCAACCCTTCGGCGAAACCGATGCGCACCTCTTGGTTGGGAATGGCCAAGGAGTAGGCACTAGAGCGGACATTGTAGCCCTTGATGGTGAGGTATCCTGCCTGATAGAGAAGAGGAAGAGCGTCGGTGAGCGTCTCGGTAGGGCGGTAGAAGGATGCTTCAGGGGCTACGATTTCGTCCATCTTGGTGATGTCGGTCTTGAACCGTTTCATCTGCTGGAACAGGAAGGTGGGGGTGCCGCTTTCGAACCAGAAGTTTCTGACTTCTTTTTGAAGGAAACAGTTCATCAGACTATAGGGGTTGTACACTTCTTCTGATTTCCTTGCGAAGTGATATCCATCATACTGCTTTTTCAATAATGTGTGCATCTCGTCGGGAGAGCATTCGTACTCTTCTGCCAGCAGGGCGATGTCCTCCTCCAGCTCGGTGGTCAGCTCCTTCTCGGTGATACCGCAGATGGTGGCGAAGTCGGGATGCATGGAGACGTTCATGATGTTGTTGAGCGTGGAGAAGATGCTGAGTTGGCTGAATCGGGTGATACCCGTGAGGAAGCAGAAGTGTACCATCTGTTCGCAAGCCTTCAACGGCTGATAGAACTCCTGCATCACCTTTCTCATGCCTTCTAGCTGCTCTTTCTCGTGCAGCACCTCTAGGAGGGGTGCATCGTATTCGTCGATAATCAGAATGACATTTGACCCACTCTGTTTGTTTGCACGAGTAATGGTACCTTGTAGTTTTGCTCCAGGCGTTTTTTCCTCAGGGTCGCTGCCATATTGTTCTATGTATGGTTTGATGAGAAGGGATAGACGTTGTTGCAGCATCTGAGGGGAGTCTTGCCCCTTTGCGGTGCTCAAATCCAAGTGGATGACGGGGTATTGCTTCCACTCCGACTCAAGGTTCATTATCTTCAGGCCTTCGAAGAGTTCACGCTGACCCCGGAAATAGGAACATAGGGTAGTGGAAAGGAGCGATTTGCCAAATCTGCGAGGACGGCTGAGAGATATGTATTTAGCTGTATGTGCTAATTTGTAAACCAAGTCCGTCTTGTCAATATAGACATATCCATCTTTGATAATATTTTCAAAGAATTGAATCCCAACAGGATATTTGCGACGATTGATTTCCATGATGCACTAATTATATCAACTTGAGTCAGGCTCTTTCGAAATGCAAAATTACACATTTTTATGCATACTGCGAAATAATTGAGTTTTTTTCTCGCTAATTCAAATAATCTTCGTAATTTTGCAACCGCTTTCGAGAGATAGAAAGCTGTAAGCAAGAAAAGC
>CAMZFW010000049.1 GCA_947306225.1 uncultured Bacteroidales bacterium | reverse complement strand
AGCGGACAACTTGAATTAAAATTTGATTGTTAAACAATTTAAGAGACACTAGTGATTTGATATACTCGTTTTACACCAATAGTCATAATAGCTTTTAGCATAGTTTTACTGGCAGTATTTTCTTGAATAACTATCCCTTTGGCATCTTTGACATAAAGACCAGGGCGTATTACTTCATCTTGAATTAATACTGATTGAGTTTCTTCGTTACCTCCTTCTATTCCTATAGTCCAACCAAGATTGAGTCTATCACTAAGATTTCGTAATTGAAGCATCTTGGTTGGTGTATCCGTTTTTGTATCGATATAGTAGATTACACCATTCTCATCTAGTTCATGAATGTTGTTATTACTATTACTAGCACAAGTAACCTTTGTAATCAATTTATGCATCGTTTCTCTTTGTGTCCATTGTTTGGTCCAGCATGTACTATATACTCTTTCTAGTCCAATTTCCCGAATAGCTTTCAAAAGCGTTTTAGTACCTGTAGACTCTTGAATTATAGACCCATCTTTTCTTATGACATACAATCCATTGGATAACCCTTTTTTCTCTTCCAAAACGTTTCCCCCATTTAGATTCGCCTCATGCTGTTTCAAAAAGGCCTCGTCATTACCATTAAACCCAATATTCCATCCTAACCCTAATTGTCTATTCACCCATTGCAATCTCTCCAACATCAAGTCATTCTTAATATTAACATACAGATAGTAAATACCAGCTCCCTTTTCCTCAATTGGCACCCAATCAGGATTAATTTGATACCCTTTTGTCATACCTCCTTTTCTGAATCCTATCAATTTCCAAGCATCATATACTCGTTTTGCCCCAATTGCCTTTATTGCTGATACATATGTTCTTCTACTTGTTGTTTCCTGAATAGTTTTGCCTTCGTCCGTTACAACATAAAGCCCTTTTTTATTATAGACAGAGGTGGTTCCCGCTAGGGTGTTTTGGGTAATGGCTAAACCCTGATTTGTAAGCACCGCAAGCAGTTCCTCTTTTGAATACCCACTATTTGCGATAAATTGTTCCATAGCCCTACGTCGTTCCTCATCAAGAGACTTGATTGTACACTTTAGTGCCTCTACATCTATCATGCCTGTTTTGCACACATCCTCAATAAGCAAAAGCATTTCTGCCATTTCTTTTTGTGAAAGTTCTTCTAGCACATATTTCTGATTTTTACATATAATAGTTGTCCCATTGTCCATTTCCATATTTGTTTCTTGTTGATCATTTTTCTGACTTGGTTCGGTCGAGTCTATTGTTTCGACAGACCCTATTTCAGTTTGGTTTTGGTTTTCTTTCTGCAGTTGAGAAATTGATGTATATATAAGACTAACATCTTCATTTCCTTCTGAGAGGTCCGTTCCTGTGTCATGTGGTTCACCAAGGCTACCATTCTCACCTCCTTTTTCCTCTTCCCAATCCTCTCGACCCTCAAAATGATGCTGCCACGCACGACGAGCCGAAGGCAACCCAAACCGATTATACAGTCCTACATTATCTAGGAAAATGACTTTCTCCTTTCCTTTTGCTATTCGGAATCCGCGTCCAACTTGTTGCAAATACATTGATAGTGACTTAGTCGGTCGTGCCAGCTGAATGAATTCAACATCCGGACAGTCAAATCCCTCACTAAAGATATTCACATTAAAAATAATCTCTATCTCACCTCTTTTGAACGCTTCCACCGTCTGATTGCGTTCTTCCTTTGGTGTCTGACTGTCTATATATGCCACTTTGTATCCATGAGACTCAAACAACCCTGCCAGCATTTGGTTGTGCAACCTATTAATTGTATACACAATTCCTTTCCTGCCTTTTGCAAACTTCTCATATGTTCCGAGTATACTAGCACGAATACGGTCTTGATTGAGCAATTTTTCCATTGCCTGCTCGTCATAATCACCGCTGAAGTCCGTGGCCAAATGGTTGATTTTATCTTGAATCTGTGAATTTGGTTTTATTGAACAATAGTCATACTGGCAAAGATATCCTTTCTCTATGAATCTATATACTGGCTCGCTCAAAATCAATTTATCATATACATCAGTAAACGATTGATGGTTGAGTCTATACGGAGTTGCCGTCACTCCAAGCAATCGGGCATTCGGCCAAGCCTCTCGTATTCGTCGGTAGCTGTCTGCTGTTGAGTGATGAGCCTCATCTATTATAATAAAATCAAAACAAACTGACCTTTCCCATTTCTCAAGTCTTTTCTTCCGACCCATTGTTTGTGTCGTGGCGACTATCACATTCTTGTTTTCCCCGTATATAACTCCACCCATAACCACTCCACATACATGATGGTACTTCTCAACCAGTGTATCACGTATTTGGTCTACCAATTCCTTTCGATGAACCAATACAAGTATTTTGGGAATTGCATATTTTTGCCTCTCTTCATACGACAAACTTGTTCTTGTCTGGAGTATATTGAAGAAATAGTCCTGTAAATCTTTAATAACAGAAGAAAAAAGATGTGTTTTCCCTGTCCCGGTAGGCATTTGCAACATGACATTCATCATTCCGTTGCCCCATTCCTCATAAATCGTTTCCTTGTGTTTCTGCTGATAGTCTCGTAATTTGTAATGATAACTCTGACTATGCGAAAAATAATTTAAAGCAACAAAGTCAATCTCTCGAGCCTTATTATAATCAGCATTATGTAAGTTTTTAACATCCATAAAAAAGGCATGAAATTATCGTTTATTATCCTTATTTCTTGGATAGGTGACTGGTAATTACCTTTGGGTAAATAAGGAACGAAGATTTCACGCCAATGCGTGAACCTGACGTTTCTTATTCTCACCCATATATGATTACCAGTCATTTTCCAAGGAGAACAAGCACTTCAAGCTCTATTTTTCTTTACTATTTCAGTTTTTTATGTCATAATCATATGTTTGTTTCACGGTGCAAATATACACATTTATTTTGATTGACGCGCCTACATGTGGAAAATAATTTGTAGAGCTCAAACTATCACGAACTTACCGTATCACTATTCATCAAAAATTCATGGCAGATTTGTGATAATTCGCGTCTTCTCCAGAAAAAAAATAGCCACAAGGAAATAGTCATTCCGACAAAGGTTCCGCACAAACACCAAACCCGACTAACACGTTTTTAGCCGCTCTTTTCTTTTGCACTTAACCGTTCGTTAACCGATCGTTTGCCGTTCGTTTGCCGTCCTGGCGACGGCAAACGACCCCCCAATCGGTAGAATGCGGTAAGATGCGGTAGAATGCGGTAAGATGCGGTAAGTTTCCGTAAAATGCGGTAGAATGCGGTAAGATGCGGTAAAGAAATGATACAAAAGGTGAGGAATCGTCACTTGGTGGCGGCAGGTTTGGCATCGGTGGCCTTGGTGGCGGCGCGCTTGGTGGTGTCGCTCTTGGCAGCGGAGGTGTCGGCGGCAGGGGATTTCTATTATGATTCCGCAATTAGTTTCTTTAATCCGTCTAAAAATACCCTTGTTGGTTCCATTACATCGTCTAAATCCTCTTTACAAAAATCGAACATGTCGCTATAGTCTCCTTTTGTTCTCCAGTTGAGGAGTTTGGAATATACCTTGTATTCATCAGCTGACATCTCATGGGTACGGACTACGCTTTCTGAGAATTTTGATATCACTCCAGCATGAGTTTTTGCACCAATACCACGCTTCAACAACAAGGCCGATGCTGCATAGAAACAAGCATAATACAGACGATTGACTGCGGAGTTCCACTGTCCGGCATTATATAGCAGCACTGCTGCGGCATACACCTCTTCCGCCTTGTTTAATCGATATGTTATAAACTCTTCTGCCGACATAACGTTACAGTCTTACAGCTTCGCGGATTACGTTTTGATAAAATGGAGTAATACTGTGACGACCATGCCAGTCTGCTTTGCCATACGCGAAGAGATGCACCACCTCGCCCGTTTCTATCATCAGGTCGGTCATGTGGTCAATGAAATAGCCCTCCTCACGTACCGAAAGCCTCTCCTTGGGCGAGAGCACAAGCACGTCCCAGTCGGAATCTTCCTGAGCCGTTCCTCGTGCCCGCGACCCATACAGCCATACTTCTGCTTCGGGGTCAGTCTCTAGCACGTTAGCCTTTATTCTCTCTTTCATCGCGCGGTCTGTCATAGTTATCCTCTTAATCAAATTAGATTGCAAATATACATATAAATTTTGATTAATAAACACTTGCACGAACAATTATTCCACACAACACTAATTGCCAAACATTTACAACAAATAAATTCACAAATTATTCCTGTTTAAAATATGGTAATTCATGTTTTTTAAAGAGAAAAAGTTGCTTTGCAGCTCATTACGAATTATCCCCAAACCATTCTTCTTTTCGTCCACAAACGGGGTGTTAATTCACTTCTTTGCGGCAGGTTTGGCATCAGTGGCCTTGGTGGCGGCGCGCTTGGTGGTGTCGCGCTTGGAGGCAGTGGTGTCGGCGGCAGGAGCCTTCTTTTTGCGGTGTTTGGGCATAAGGATGTCGTAGAGGCTGTGCTTCTTGTGGAACTTGCTGAGGTCCACATCGCCCTTGATGCCGCTGATGCGCCCCGTCTGGGTATGCTGCCATAGGGTGTAGCGGACAGTGGGTGTGCCATGGTAGTTGGCGATAAAGATATGGTAGGAGCGGTATCGTTTGCCGGTGAAGTGTTCGTTGTAGACCTTCTCGCTTGTGTATATCATGGGCTTGGTGCCGTATTCCTTTTCCATTAGTTCGAGGAGTTTGTTGACGCGAGCCATGTCGAGTCGGCCGCTGTGGTGCCCCTCGATGTCAAGGACGGGGATAAGGTCTTGCTTCTTTTTGACAACTACTGACTTGAAGTTGGCAAACTGCTGGTATGCCGTGGTCTTGCTGCTGTAGACGTGGTAGCTGCCCACCAACAGCCCCGCCTTGCTGGCAGAGTCGACGTTGGACTTGTATTTGGGGTCGCGGATAGAGGTGCCTTCGGTGGCACGGATGTAGACGAATTTGACTTTCTTGCTCTTGGCGACCTTGCGCCAGTCGATGGTGCCTTGGAATTTGGACACATCGATGCCCTGTGCCTGCAATGTGACGGTGAAGCACATTGCAAGCACAAGGAGTGTGCATCGAAGCAGGTGTCTACATTGAGATTTCATCGCCCGAGGCGTTGAAAAATTTATATTCGAGCAGTCCTAAAGATTCAGAAGACCTGATGGTGAGGCGTACCCTGTATTTGCGCATCCACTGACGGCGGATGCTGCGGAAGCCACGGGTAAGGTAGGCGTAGACGTAGGGGTGTGCGATGATGGTGAGGCGTTTCTCGTTTTGAGAGGTGACGAGATAGCGGAGGTTCGACTCGATGTCGTCAACAACGACAAGGCTGGATTTGATGGTACCGGTGCCGTCGCAGAAGGGACACTTTTCCTGTACATCGACCTCGATGGCGGGACGGACACGCTGACGGGTTATCTGCATAAGCCCGAACTTACTGAGCGGCAAGATGGTGTGGCGAGCCTTGTCGCGCGACATCTCGGCGCACATGAAGTCGTAAAGCTGTTTGCGGTTCTCGGCCTTGGCGAGGTCGATAAAGTCGATGATGACGATGCCGCCCATATCGCGCAAGCGGAGCTGGCGGGCTATTTCCTTCGCCGATTCGAGGTTGACCTGCATGGCAGTATCTTCCTGACCCTGTCCGGCCTTGATATGGTTGCCACTGTTGACATCGATGACGTGCATGGCCTCGGTGTGCTCGACGTAGAGGTAGACACCGGAGCGGATGGTGACGATGCGGCCAAAGGCGCGACGGATGTCGCGTGCGACTCCGAAATTTTCAAAGATGGGCGTTTCCATCTTGTAGTGGTGGACGATGTCGACCTTGTCGGGCGCAATGGTGTGGATGTATTGACGTACCTCGTTGTATACGTTCTCGTTGTCGATATATATGTTGGAGAAGTCGTCGGTGAGGACGTCGCGCAAGAGCGCGGAGGTGGTGCCAAGCTCGGAGACGAGTTTCTTGGGACCGGTGATATGTTTGAGGCTCTCAGTGAGGTTTTCCCACTGCGACATAAGCTGGCGTAGGTCGGCATCGAGTTCGACGACGTCTTTGCCCTCGGCGATGGTGCGCACAATGACACCGAAGTTTTCGGGCTTGATGCTTTGCATGAGCCGGCGGAGACGGTTGCGTTCTTCGCTGCCTTTGATTTTCTGAGAGACGGAGATACGATTGATGAAGGGAGTCAGTACTAGGTAGCGGCCGGCGAAGGAGATGTCGCCCGAGAGTTTGGGACCTTTGGTGGAGATGGGTTCTTTGGCGACCTGAGCAAGTACCAGCTGTCCAAGTTTCAAAACATTGGAAAGGTTGCCATTTTTCTCGAGGATGGGTTCGACTTTGAAGTTTTTGAGTGACATGACGGAGCTGTCGCCATTCATCGCCAACTTGGTGTACTTCATCACCGAGTTATAGTTGGTGCCGAGGTCGAGGTAGTGTACAAAGCCATCCTTGTCCTCGCCCACATCGATGAAGGCAGCATTCAGCCCGGTCATAATCTTGCGAACCTTGCCGATATAGATGTCGCCAACCTGAACTTTGTTGCCGGTTTTGTCCTTATGGAGCTCAACCAGCTGCTTGTCTTCCGTCAAGGCAAGCTGCACTTCGTTTTCGGAGGCGGATACGATTAGTTCTTTGTTCATTCTAGTCACATAAAAAAAACAAATTACACAATTTGACGATTGCTCGTCGATGTGTAATTTGTTTTAGCTGGAAATTGTTTTAGACTTAACGGAGAAGTGCCTTACTTCTTCTTGTGTCTATTCTTACGCAGGCGTTTTTTACGCTTGTGAGTAGACATCTTGTGTCTTTTGTGTTTTTTACCGTTAGGCATATTATAACAATTTAATTGGTTTACCTTACTTTACACTCTTCTTAACGTCGTTGACGAAAGTCTTAGCAGGCTTGAACGAAGGAATGTTGTGAGCGGGGATGATGATGGTTGTGTTCTTGGAGATGTTACGACCAGTCTTCTCGGCGCGCTTCTTGATGATGAAGCTACCAAAGCCACGGAGGTACACGTTCTCACCTTCGGAGAGAGACTCCTTAACAACATTCATGAATTCTTCAACGGTGGCCTGGATGGCGACCTTCTCAATACCGGTTTTCTGTGCGATTTGAGCAACGATTTCTGCCTTAGTCATATTACTTATTTTTTAAAATTATTGTTCTTTATTACACCTTTTTGAGGGGCGAAACAGATTGCAAAAATACAAAAAAAATATGATACTGCAATTATTTTTTTATTCCTTTTGACACTAAAAGTCAATTTTTTATAGCAAAAGCATTGATTATTAAGTGATTAAAATTAAAAATATTTTTTATCAACAAGGTCAAATTGCTGACTTTTAGCAACTCTTATTGATTATTTTAGGAATCATTTTCGGCTTTTTTGATGAAATAGAGAGCAAACAATGCCGCTGCTGCGAGGGTACATAGCAAAGTGGTGAGGCAAGGCACAAGTAAGGGGGTGTCAGGGCTCATGGCAATCACGTCTTTGTGATAGAGATAGTAGAGGACAACGATGAGCGCATTGTTGAAGAAATGGGCACATAAATTGACCAGCAACGAGCCTGAGAGGTAAAACAGATAGCCCAACAGCAGACCCAATACGAAGCGCGGCACAAGGCCGTAGAGGTCGCCATGAGCCAAGGAGAAGATGAGAGCCGTGACAACTATAGCCACATGGGCATTGCCAAACCACTGGCGCAATATTTGCTGCAAGGCCCCACGAAAGAAGAGCTCTTCGCACACGGCCGGTACCAACGCCACGACGACGAGTTGAAACAGGAGGTCGCCAGTGGTGGTGAGTGAGAGCATTTTTTCGACAGTTGTCTTGGACGCATTGGAAATCTTGCGCATTGGCTCTTCGAGCGGCCCCAGATTCCATTGGTCGTTCCACCATGTAATCCAATCGTTTATAGGCACCAGCAGAAGGAATATGACCACCGCCACGCCGGCAAGCAGCCATTTGCGTCCATGTAAATCAAAAGATAGATATTGCGAGACATCGTCTTGATAGATGTTCACAAAGAACATGGCTGGAAAGAAGAAGGTCAGTAGCTGCGCGGCACCTTGGAGATACATGCTGATGCGTATGGCGGCAGGGCTGTCATAGCCGATGGGGAGAAATACAGGTATTCCTGAGGCAAGAATGAAACCTACCAGAAAAAGGAAAAAAAGTCCCACCAACTGTGGGAAAGGCTTCGAATTACTAAAAAAAATGGAAAGTTTCTTCACATTATGAAGTTTTTGTGACCCCGGCGGGATTCAAACCCACGACTTTCGGAACCGGAATCCGACGTTCTATTCAGCTGAACTACGGGGCCAATTGGTTTAAAAAATCGGTTATATAACTAGTGTTTTGAAAAAATATTGTGTGTAACAGAATTTTTTTTCTTCAATGGCTATGGTAGGTTTTGAGTACTCATATCCTCATGCGGCATCTGGTCAAGCGTCAGCAAACACTTTTCCGTCAGACAGAGTGACTTGCAACTTGGTATACTCGCTATGGAATTCGTTGCGCAAACGGGCCAGATAGCGACGGCTTTCCCAATGGCACATGGGCAGGTCGTGAAGCAGGCAGTTGCCACATGTCTCGGGAGTGGTAGCGGGGACTTCGGTCTGGGTCAATATCCATTCGAGGCACTCGATGGTGAGTGCGCGCATGTCCTCGACAGTGTAGTTGCCTGTCATAATGACGTACATGCCTGTCATGCAGCCCATAGGGCCGACATAGACCACATCGTCTTTAGCCGACGAGTTGCGGAACCACGTTGCCATCAAGTGCTCAAGACTGTGCATTGCCGACGGGGCTACGGCGGGCTCTCGGTTGGGTTCTGTAATACGGAGGTCGAAGGTAGTGAATCCCTTGTCGATACGGGAGACATAGATACCTGGTTTCAGATGGGTATGGTCGATGGTGAAACTCTGGATTACTTCCATGATGAAGCGGATTTTGGGTTATAACTGTTCGAGGAAACTCTTGACGAAGTGGAACGACTGGTCGCTCATTGTGGCGAGGAAGTCGGTCCATTGTTGCTGATGGTTGTCGGTGTTGCCAGGTGTGTCGCTTACCACGCGAATGCTGAGGAAGGGAACTTGTTGAAGATAACAGGTGTGAGCAATGGCTGCCGACTCCATTTCGCACGCCAAGGCATCGGGGAAATGTGATTTGATTTCAGCCAACGAGGCCTTGTTGGTGATAAACTGGTCGCCGGTGCATATCAGGCCTGTAACGGTTGGATATTTCCCTAATTCGGATGCAGCCTGTGCGCATTGCAACAGTTGTTTGTCGGCATCAAACCGGGTGGGTAGTCCTTGCACCTGCCCCAGTTCGTTGCCTTCTCCACACCAGACGTCGTGATAGGCGGTCTGACTGCCAATCACCACATCCATGACATGCAGACAATTGTCGATGCCACCTGCGAGACCGGTGCTAATGATGCAGTCGGGATGATGCTGCGCTATCAGCCGCATTGTGCCTATGGCTGCATTTACTTTGCCGATGCCGCATTGCCACAAGACGACCTCGTTACCGTTGATGCGACCTTGGGAGTTGCCCCCCAATACTTCACACATCTTGCGGTACTCAATATCCATTGCAATGATAATTCCTATCTTCATACTGGGTCATATTCTATTGGGGTTAGGCAACTTTCAACATGCCCAAGTCCAAATTTGAGGATGCAAAAATAAGATTTTTTTCTTAATTAATGACTAAAAAGTAATTTTTTACCCATGTTTTCGTTATCCAATAATAAAAAACGACACGTTTATGAAACGGCACCTGCTTTTACTCTTGTCAACCATTTTCGCTCTTGCTTCGATAAGTTTGATTATTATCCAAATCAGCCAAACAAAGAAGTCTGTCAAAATAAGTGAAAATCTGTTCAATATCAGCGTCAACAACGCTATTGACGAGGTATTCTCGCAATTGGACCAGATGAAGGTGGAGGACTATGTTTCGCAAACGGAACGCTATCGGCTACAACGTTATCGCCGTATCGACGACCTCAACGAGAAAATGCAGGACATCATACGTCAAAACAGCGAATTGTTTTACGACGAACAACGCGTCATGTTCGGCATCTCAACCCAAGACAGTGCCTTTGCACAGCCTGGCATCCACCTCTCCTCTGTAGAAGAAAACGCACTTACACAATACAACACCCTACTTAACGCACGTAACCGACTTATTGGAACCATCAGGAACACTAAGAGCCGTGGAAACAATTCCATCGATATCGACAACGCCATCGATGCTTCGAAACTCAACTTCCCACTACTTGATTCGCTTATTCGAGAAGAGCTTATCATCAACGGTGTAGACATCACTCCTCATATAGGAGTTCTTCTTGCCGATGCTGACACGCTTCTCTATTGCAGCACCTCCGCCAATCCCGACGACCTGCTCAACACCGCATACAAGTATTCTTTTCATCCCCACGGCATCACCCCCGACGAGAGTCTCTTTGTGGTCTTGTCATTCCCCCCCACCCCCATGCTGCTTAGCAGCGACACCAACCTATATACCCTCATCAGTCTCTTCATGATACTCCTCATCTCACTCCTCTTCATATTCTCCTTACGCACCATCTATTCCCAGCGCAAACTCGACGAGATGAAGACCGACTTTATCAACAACATGACCCACGAAATCAAGACACCTATTGCTACTATCAGCCTCGCCTGCGAAATGTTAGAGGATGAGTCAGTCACTAGTGATTCCGCTACACGCCTCAACTTCATCAATATCATCAGCGACGAGAACCGACGTATGCGCATACTCATAGAGACTTTGCTGCAGAGTGCCAAGATGTCACGCAAGAACTTTGCCCTAAATCCAAAGGAGATAGACCTCAACAGCCTCGTTCTCGCTTCGATACAAAATTTCAAACTCACTCTACAAAACCGCCACGGTACCATTGAGACCCACCTGGGCGACATCAATGGCACCCTCTATGCCGACGACCTGCATATTTCCAATATGCTGCACAATCTTATCGACAATGCAATCAAATATTCCGACCGCGAACCCCACATCACCATCACCACACGGACCGAACCGGGGGTTGCCATCTTCGAGATAACTGACAATGGAATCGGGATTGCAAAAGAGGACCAAAAGCACATCTTTGAGAAATTCTACCGAGTCTCTACAGGCGACGTACATAATGTGAAAGGATTTGGCATTGGGCTCAACTATGTTTCGCAGGTTGTCGCCCTCCACAAGGGCAAAATTTCACTCACCAGCGAACCCGGACAAGGCTCCACCTTCACCATCTCATTGCCGCTGGAATAATCACTTTTTGTGGTCACGCACCAGTCGAACTGACTGTCCAAACTGGGGGTCGTCGTCCCAATCTATTGCCAAAATATGGTCATCAAAATGCATTGTATAGGGACACCCTTTCATCTTGGTCGTAGATGACCAGTATAATCCCTCGCATTCATAACTGTACGGCATTTCTCCCCAGCGGAAGCCGTCCGCAGGCAGGAACACTGCCCCCGACTGCTCCATCTGCTCCCATAGACTGTCTGAATAGACATTTACATCCCAACCTATGGCCTGACTGACAAACGAACATTCAGAAGGCAACTCCCATTTATCAGGCAGCAGTAATAATCCATGCATACCATTTACCGTACCCACCGATCTCTTTTCTCCCGCATCAGTCCGCTCAAACAGAAGATAGTTCCACTCCTTGGCAGTCAGCGTGCGCCAATCACCCTCAATATAGTCACCCCAATCAACAAAGCGGACGTATGCCTGCATGTCATCTACCGTATCCGCAGGTCGATCACCCGTACCCCATCCGAACAACCAACCCGGATACCATTGTCGAGACACAAACGCCTTCCCACCTTCAGCCAGATTCCCCGGCGCAAACACAACCTGCCTATCCGCACTGACCGAGAAAAGATATTTGTCATTGTTTGGCACATTATTACAACTCCCAAAAGCTGCCATTAACAATAATACCGCAAACGCTAAAATCCTTGGTTTTCTGTTTTCTTTCATAATACTAATCAAAGAAGGTTAATTCTATCTCCGCAGAACGACTTTCTCCTGCATTTGGTGCAATGGTATCCCCGCCAAATGCTGTCGATATGCTCAGCAGCGGCATCCACCAGCGTGGGCTCATCGGTGAGGATGCCTGCTTCGAAATTGCGCGTGGTGGTGCCCTTCATACCCATGCCCGCACCCGTGAGGTTAGCGGAGCCGATGTAGGCTTCTGTGCAATCAAAAACAATTAACTTGAAATGCACACGCGGGCAAAGTCGGCGATCCAATCGCGACCATAGTCCAGGGTATCTGTCGAAATCTTCTCGAAAATTCTCTCCGGGTTCTTTGGCATGAAGCAGCCTTATCTCAACACCCTGCCGCAACAACCTGTCCAACACCGCTAAGAAAGGTTCCGACCCTGTGCCACGCGCCACATAAAGATCTTTTAGGTCGGCAGTGCCAATCCACAGGTCGTGCCGCACCTTGGCGCAACGCTCCAGCACCTTGGTGTAGTGTTCTTTGTCAGCGATATACTCTATCATTTGTTAAGCACCTTTTCTATCCTCTCCATCACCTCTATCGGCTCTATCCCTGTCAGGCAAGGATAGTCCCCAAACCGACAGGGCTTATTGCCATACTTGGAGCAGGGACGGCACTTCATCTCCTTCTGTACCGCCCAAGCAGGGTTTTGCCTCCAGCCATAAAAGCCTCGGCAGGGGTGTGTCGCACCCCAAATGCTGACTACCGGCACACCTAAACACGAAGCAAAGTGCATATTGGCGGAGTCCATGCTCACCATCACATCCAATTTTGCAATATGTTCCAGTTCTTCTGCAAAGCTATACTTCCCAGCCAACGACTCAACCCCTTTATACTTCTTAGCCCATGCATCCAACAACGAAGCCTCGGCGGCACTCCCAAACAGTTGTACTCGATACCCCTTTTCAGAAAGCATCGCAACCAACCGTTCCATCTTTTCCAAGGGCCATATCTTTCCCTGATGTTGAGCGAACGGAGCAATTCCCACCACACGTGGCTGTCCTGAAGGGGGCTTCGCCTGACAATAATCACCCATAGCCGCACTTCCCTTCAATCCGCAATGTTCAAACACTCGATCATAACGCTGCCAAGTGGCAATTCCTCGCTCACAATGTTTCCGTATGTGACGGACAGGCTTCCCATGCAACCGAAACAGCCAGTCCACCCCTATCGTCCGCAACACATGATGCATATCCGCCACCACGTCGGGCTTCAATGCCGACAATTGCCTGTACAGCTCGCGAGGTTTCTGCCTCTTCTCCGTAGGGACATACTGCACATTATCTATTCCCCGAAACAACGGTTCCAACCGTGGTGGTGCCGCCAATAAGAAAAGCACATCAGGATTTTTCGCTGCCCGCTGTCGCAACACTGGCTCCAATATCGCCACGTCGCCCAAGGCCGACAGCCGTATAACCAGGATACGCTTACTATATTCCCGACCGTTCACTTCTTTCCGTATAGCATCGGATTCAACTGCGGGTCGTTGTACATCTTCATCTGGCGATACAGTTTCATCCGTTTTCGGCCTTCTGCCAAATCCAGCAAGAGGTCGTCAATCGCACTCATAAGGTCTGCTTTCTGTTCCAAAAGAGTGTTGTACTTGGCCACACAACGCTCATGTTGCTCTGCACTCACATCTTTACGCCCCACCTCGATGCCAAAATGGTATATCTTCAATGCCAGTATCGACAAACGGTCTAACGCCCACGCCGGGGTCTCTGTGTTAATCTTGGCATCGGGCTGCATTACCACCGTCGCAAATTGTCGCATATAGTGGTCGTCCATCTGTTCCACCAAATCCGTCCTACGCTGGTTAGAGCGGTCTATCCACCGTTTCAGTCTCAGTGCCTCCACGGGGTCAACATCCTCGGGACGTATCAAATCTTCCAAATGCCATTGAACCGTGTCCACATAGCTTTTCTCCCACAATAGATGCTCAAACGACCCCTCTGCGAAAGGATTCTGCGTCGGTGCATCCACCGAATCTACCTTGTGATACTCAGCTACCTGCCGAGCAAAAATATTGAAAATATCATTGGCTTTCATGCTACAAAGATACGTCTTTTTTCTGATATAAAAGGAACTTGCACCAATCAGCCCTTTTCTCAGCCTCCCGCAACGGTCCTGCCACACGGGTGGGTCGCAACATGGAGTAGGCAAATATGCTGCTGTTGCCATCCTCAGGGCAATAAGGCACGAACGGTGTGCCCAAAGTGTCTGTTGTCGTCAGCGGCTGGATAAGGCACACCACCCCTGCACGAGCCTTCGCCACCAACCCGTACAGCAACTCTTCGTCCTCGGTAAAATATGTCCGTCGGTAGAATTTCAACTGATAATACTGTTGCGGGATATGTGTCACTGCCATCAGCTCTGCAAATTCCGGATGTTCCTTCAGCCACTGCCGACGTTGCTGCGGCCCATTCACAGCAGGCAACCGCTCCCCTACCCCATACACCTCCTCATACGTACATGGCACCTCAAAACTATAGTGATACAATTCCGAAGGATTGTTCTGAAATCTCCGTCGCAACCCCTCTTGCCAATGGGTGGTATCATCGGGGTAACGTCGTCGCAACTGACGTACCATCGCCTGCTCGTCCATTACCGAATCGGGATGATAGAAGGCATACCATGTCCGAGCGTAATAATGCCTTACCGACATAGGATTCTTGTTTTGCGACAGGTAGGCGTAATATTCAAACAGCTTCGATGCCTTCACCTTCACCCCATTTCTGTCTCCAAACGCCCTAGCCAACACATTCAGCAACATCTGGTTGTTGCCCACCGCACAGCCATGCAAAAACACCACCGTCTGGCTGTCGACCACAGTGCTGTCGGGCGGAACCAAAGTCCCGTCCAACATAGCATCAAAGAGAGCCTCTGCCGATGTGCGCCTGCCTTTGGGCACCACCTTCATCTGTAGGTCTACAAACTCATTGCCGTGGCTCACTACGTTTATCAAGCCATAAGGTAGCCCGTTCTCGGTCGGGTGCTTGCTCAAATAGTCAAGCACTTGGCTCAGCGAGTTCAACCCCTCCACCACCACCTCGGTCCGCTCCTCGGGATTCAGCCTATAGTAATACCCCGCCAGCGTATAGTATTGGTTATACAACGAGTTGTCCTCACCCATGATAAAGGTGATGGCCGTGCGTCGCACGGTGTCGCAAGGCAGCGTGTCGCAAACTTCACTCACTTGCACAGGCACGGTGTCGCCCCTGCCCTTGCACGACAGGAGCGACACCGCACACAGCACAGCACACAGCAACAAACCATGCCTCACAGCTACTTCAGTTTAAACTCAATTGGTAAGTTGAACTGTACCCTAACAGGCTTGCCTCTTTGTTTGCCAGGCTTCCATTTGGGCATCTTCATCACCACACGCATAGCTTCAGCTCCACAGCCGCCCCCAATGTCGCGCAGCACCTTTACATTACTAATACTACCATCTTTCTCCACTGTGAAGCTGACAAACACTCTGCCCTCTATCTTTTGGTCTTTTGCCAGTTGCGGATAAACGAGGTTCCGTTCAATAAACGCTCTCAGCGAATCCAATCCACCAGGGAATTCCGGATCTTCCTCTACCACCACAAACACTTCTTCCTCTTCCATCTCCTCCTCCACCCCGTTCGAATAGCGAATTCCTCCCACAGATGCAACAATACTATTAACACTAGTTCCAGGCATACGCGCCATCGACAACTCCGCCACATCATGTCCCACGGCATAGTCGCTCACCCCTTCAGGCATCGGTATCGGCTGCTTGACCGTGGTCTGTTTGCCGTCCTTGTTCACCACCACCTCGTCGATGGCGATGAAGGAGGTGAAGTTGGTCATCAGGTTGTATTTCAGTCCCAGTTTGGTAATCTGCTCGGCAATAGG